>NZ_JAKRMS010000100.1 GCF_022346185.1 Cellulomonas sp. ACRRI
GCCCCCCGCCCCGCCTCAGCCCGCGAGGTGCTCGCGCACCAGCGGCCCGAGCTGCTCGTGCTCGATGAGGAACCCGTCGTGGCCGTAGGGCGTGCGCAGGGTGCGCAGCGGCCGGGCCCCGGGGATCCCGGCCGCGATCCGCGCGGACTGCTCCGGCAGGAACAGCCGGTCCGAGTCGACCGCGACCACGAGCGTGTCCGCGGTGACCGTCGCCAGCGCCGCCTCGACGCCGCCGCGGTCCCGGCCCAGGTCGTGGGTGATCATCGAGCGGGTGAGCACGGCGTAGGTGTTGGCGTCGAACCGGCGCGCGAGCTTGTCCCCGTGGTGGTCGAGGTAGGACTGCACCGCGAACCGCCCGCCGTCGAGCGGCTCCTCGCCCCCCTGCGGGATGCGGCCGAACCGGGCGTCGAGCTCGGCGGCGCTGCGGTAGGTCTGGTGCGCGATCTGCCGCGCGAGCCCGAGCCCGACGTGCGGGCCCTCGCCGTCCGGGGCGTCGTAGTAGTCGCCGCCGCGGAACCGCGGGTCGGCCGTCAGGGCGGTGAGCTGGGTGTGGAACGACGCGATCTGGTCGCCGGAGGTCTGCGCGCTGGTGGCGATCGCGGCGAGCCGCCGGACCCGGTCGGCCGCGGTGACCGCCCACTCCAGCGCGCGCTGCCCGCCCATGGACGCGCCCACGACGAGCGCCCAGGACCCGATGCCCAGCGCGTCGGCGAGCCGCAGCTCGGCGGCGACCTGGTCGCGGACCGTCAGCTGCGGGAACCGGCTGCCCCACGGCCGCCCGTCGGGCGCGGTGCTCGCCGGGCCGGTGCTGCCCTGGCAGCCGCCGAGCACGTTGGGCGCCACGACGAACCAGCGGTCGGTGTCGATCGGGGCCCCCGGGCCGACGAGCGTCGACCACCAGCCGGGCGTCGGGTGGCCGGGGCCGGCGTCCCCCGTGACGTGCGAGTCGCCGGTGAGCGCGTGCAGCACGAGCACCGCGTTCGAGCCGTCGGGCGCGAGGGTGCCCCAGGTCTCGTAGGCCATCCGGACGTCGGGCAGCCGCCCGCCGGCCTCCAGGTCGAGCGCGCCGACGTCGACGAACCGGCGCCGGCCGACCGGGTCGCCCTCGCGCCAGGCGGACGACGCGCGGGGCGGGGTGCCGGGTGCGGGCCGCCCGCTGCGGTCGCCGGGGCCGGCGGCGGAGGTGGTGCGGGTGGTGCGGTGGGGCACGGGGCGTCCTGACGTCGGTGCGCCGACGGGCGCCGCGGGGGTCGCGGCGCCCGTCGGGGTGGATCGGGTGGCGGGCACGGGGTCGGTCAGGCCCCCTTGGCGGCGCGGAAGCCGGCGTCGAGGTCGGCGAGGATGTCCTCGATCCCCTCCAGGCCCACGGAGAGCCGGACCAGCCCGGGCGTGACGCCGGACAGCGCCTGCTCCTCGGGCGTCAGCTGGCTGTGCGTGGTCGAGGCCGGGTGGATGACCAGCGAGCGGACGTCGCCGATGTTCGCGACGTTGGAGTGCAGCTCCAGCGCCGAGACGAACGCCTGGCCCGCGGCGGCCCCGCCCTCGACCTCGAACGCCAGGACCGCGCCGGTGCCGTTCGGGCCGTACTTGCGGCCGAGCTCGTACTGCGGGTGCGACGGCAGGCCCGCGTACGTCACCGACAGCACGTCGTCCCGGGCCTCCAGCCACTCGGCGACCCTCTGGGCGTTCGCGACGTGCCGCTCGACGCGCAGGGAGAGCGTCTCGAGGCCCTGGGCGATGAGGAAGGCGTTGAACGGGCTGATCGCGGCGCCGAGGTCGCGGAGCAGCTGCACCCGCGCGCGCAGCACGTAGGAGAGGTTGACCCCGAACGCCCCGTCCTTCCCGAGGTCCCGCGCGAACACCAGGCCGTCGTAGGACGGGTCGGGCGTGGTGAACGAGGGGTAGCGCTCGGGGTCGGCGCCGTAGTCGAACGTGCCGCCGTCGACGATCACGCCGCCGATGGCCGCGCCGTGCCCGCCGAGGTACTTGGTCGCCGAGTGCACGACGACGTCCGCGCCCCACTCCAGCGGCCGGATCAGGTACGGGGTCGGCACGGTGTTGTCGACGATCAGCGGCACGCCCGCCTCGTGCGCGACCCCCGCGACGGTCTCGATGTCCAGCACGTCCTGCTTCGGGTTCGGCACGGTCTCCGCGAAGAACGCCTTGGTGTTCGGGCGCACGGCGTCCCGCCAGGCCTGCGGGTCGTGCGGGTCAGTGACGAACGTCGTCTCGATGCCGAACCGGGGGAGCGTGTGGTGCAGCAGGTTGTACGTGCCGCCGTACAGGCTGGGGCTCGCGACCACGTGGCTGCCGGCCTCGGCGATGTTGAGGATCGCGTAGGTCTCCGCGGCCTGGCCGGAGGCCAGCAGCAGCGCGCCGACGCCGCCCTCGAGCGAGGCGATCCGGTCCTCCACGGCCTGGACCGTGGGGTTGCCGATCCGGGTGTAGATCGGGCCGAGGTCCTTGAGCGCGAACCGGTCGGCGGCGACGCCGGCGTCGGGGAACACGTAGGACGTGGTCTGGTAGATCGGCAGCGCGCGGGCGCCGGTGGCGCTGTCGGGCGTCTGGCCGGCGTGGATCTGGCGGGTCTCGAAGGACCACTGCGACTGGCTCATCGGGTTCTCCTGGCGGTGCTGGGGCTGGCGGTGCGGGCGGGTGGTGGGCGGTGCGCACGCGCGTCGTGCCAGGAGGGGTCCCGGGCGGCCGGTGCCGGTGTGCGGCGCCCCGGGCGACGGTCGGTGTCGCGGTCTGCGGGGGCGCCGGGGCCGCGTGCCCCGGGGGGGCCTGCGGGCACAGCCGAGCGTGCGCTGGTCAGCGACACATTCGGCGGGACATGCGGCCCACAGTACGGAGCGGTCACCAGGAGGTGGAACAGCTGTCTCGCTGGGTGAGATGCGCTGTCCACGTCCGGCGTGCGCGGCGGTCGGAACGGCACGTCGGTGGCCGTGCGCGTGGTCCGTGCGGGTGATTCGCGCCCCCCGCTGTCCGGTTCGTCCCGAACCACGCCGATGTGACTCGTGTGAACGGTGTGACTCGTGTTCACTTCTGTGATTTTCCCCGGTAGCGTCCTTCGCGGGGCGCGGGACTTCCGCCCGCCCCGGCCGCGCACGACGTGCGCGGGGGGCGGCGGACAGGCGACGAGAGGCAGACGGGTGCGGACCACGGGACGAGCGCGCGCGGCGCGCGGGGCAGCCGCGGCGATCACGGCGGCGGTGCTCCTGCTGCCCGCCGGCGGGGTGGCGCTGGCCGACCCCGACGTCAGCGACCAGGACGTGCGGGACGCGCGGCAGGCGGTGTCCTCCGCGTCCTCGGCCGTCGCCGGCATCGAGGTCCGGCTCGCGGAGCTCAGCACGCAGGCCGAGACCAGCCAGGTCGCGGTGCAGCAGGCGGGCGAGGCGTACGCGCAGGCCCAGGCCGACCTGGCCGCCGCGCAGCAGGCGGCCGCCGACGCGGCCACGCACTACGAGGAGGCGCAGGAGCAGTTCACCTCGGCGCGGGCGACGCTGGTCGCCATCGCCCGCGAGGCGGCCCGCTCCGGCGGCTCGATGGACACCCTGCAGGCGCTGCTCTCCGCCGACGGCTTCGAGGAGGTCGTCCAGCGCAGCGAGGGGCTGTCGCACGTCAGCTCGAAGGCCGACCAGGCGGTGCAGGGCTACCTCGCCGCCGAGCAGGTCGCCACCACGCTCAAGGGCAAGGCCGACGAGGCCGCCGCCGCGCGGACCGCCGCGGCCGCCGGGGCCGAGGACGCCCTGGCCGCGGCGCAGCAGACGCAGGCGGACGCCGACGCGGCGGTCGCCGCCGCGCAGACGGAGCGCGCGGGGCTGATCCAGCAGCTCGCGGTCGCGCGGAGCACCAGCGCCGAGGTCGAGCAGGCCCGCCAGGACCAGATCGACGCCGAGCGCCGCCAGCGCGCCGAGGCCGCCGCCCAGGCCGAGCGCACCGCCACCCCCGCGGTGAGCACGCCCGCGGCGGGCGGCGGCAGCACCGCGCCGGCGGCCGGCGGCGGGACGACGTCGCCGTCGACGCCCTCGACGCCGAGCACGCCCTCGACCCCCAGCACCCCGTCGACGCCGAGCACGCCGCCGCCCGTCACGACCCCGCCCGTGACCACCCCGCCCGTCACGCCGCCCCCGGTCACGACCCCGCCGCCGGTGTCCGCGAGCAAGGCGGAGACCGCGATCGCCTGGGCCCGGACCAAGCTCGGGCTGCCGTACGTCTGGGGCGGCACGGGACCCAACGGCTACGACTGCTCGGGCCTGACGCAGGGCGCGTGGAAGGCCGCCGGCGTGAGCCTGAACCGCACCTCCCGCGACCAGTACCGCCAGGTCACCAAGATCGCGTACAGCGACCTGCAGCCGGGTGACCTGGTGTTCTGGGGCACCAACAAGAACGACGCGAGCAGCGTCTACCACGTGGCGCTCTACATCGGGAACGGCCAGATCCTCGAGGCCCCGAGCGAGGGCAAGCCGGTGCGGATCGCCGCGATGCGGTACTCGAACTCCATGGCCTACGCGGGCCGCGTCGGCTGAGCCGGCGCCGCCCCCGGGCGACGACGAAGGGCCCCGGCGCGCGTGCTGCGCGCCGGGGCCCTTCGTCGTGCTCGGCCGCCCGGGGGACGGGCCGCCCGTGCTCAGTGCTGGTCGTACCCCGCGTCGATCGCGCGCTGCCGGGAGCGCTCGATCTCGGCCTCGGCCTCGGCGCGGCCGACCCAGTGCGCCCCCTCGACCGACTTGCCGGGCTCCAGGTCCTTGTAGACCTCGAAGAAGTGCTGGATCTCGAGGCGGTGGAAGTCCGAGACGTCGTCGATGTCCTGGCGCCACGCGGCGCGCTGGTCGCCCGTCGGCACGCAGAGCACCTTGTCGTCGCCGCCGGCCTCGTCACGCATGCGGAACATGCCCAGCGCGCGGCAGCGGATCAGGCAGCCGGGGAACGTCGGCTCCTCGAGCAGCACGAGCGCGTCCAGCGGGTCGCCGTCCTCGCCCAGGGTGCCGTCGATGAACCCGTAGTCGTCCGGGTACCGGGTCGAGGTGAACAGCATGCGGTCCAGGCGGATCCGTCCGGTCGCATGGTCGACCTCGTACTTGTTCCGCTGGCCCTTGGGGATCTCGATCGTGACGTCGAACTCCACACCTGCTCCTTCGTCTCCGCCGCGGGCGACCGTGGCGCTGCGGCGCGCAGCTGATCACGGCGGCGTGCCAGGTGGTGGCCCGTCGCCTTCGAGCCCCTAGTGTGACGCACGGACGGCTCGGCGGTGGCCCGGGCCGCTGATGTCGACGGGAACGGGTGGTCCGGTGGCGGGCGCGGGCAGGACGGTGGGCGTGTCGGCGCTCGTGCTGGTGCTCGCGGGCGGGGCCTACGTCACCGCGGACGCCTACGACGTCGTCCCCGGGCTGGTCACGCTGGCGCCCGAGGCCGCGCCGGCGGCACCGTTCCCGCAGGTGCCCGGCGCGACCGCCTCCGGCTCCGGGGCCGCGGTGCTGGCCGACCTGGACCCCGCGGTCCCGGTGCCGGACGCGGCCCGTGTGCAGGCCCTGGTGGACGGCCTGGCGGTCGACCCGCGGCTGGGCCCGAGCGTCGGGGCGGTGGTGGCCGACGCGCTCACCGGGGAGGTGCTGGGCGAGCACGCGTCCGACGCCGCGCGCACGCCCGCGTCGACCGCGAAGCTCGTCACCGGCGTCGCGGCGCTGACCCGGCTCGGGGCCGACCGGACCTTCGACACCACCGTGCGCCAGGGCGCCGGGGACCAGGTCGTCCTGGTGGGCGGCGGCGACATGATGCTGGCCGCCGGCGCGGGCGACCCGGACGCGGTGAACGGCCGCGCCGGCCTCGCCGACCTCGCGGCGCAGGTGGCGGTGCAGCTGCGCCTCGCCGGCCGGGACACCGTGACCCTCGGCCTCGACGACACGCTGTTCACCGGGCCCGCGACCGCGCCCGGCTGGGACCCCGCCGACCTGGCCGCCGGGTACGTCGCCCCGGTCGCCCCGCTGGCCGTCGACATCGCGAAGATCTCCGCCGGCGAGTACCCGCCCCGTCGCGCCGACCCCGCCCTGCACGCCGCGACCGAGTTCGCCGCCCGGCTCACCGAGGCCGGCATCACCGTGACCGGCGGCCCGGCCCGGGTGTCCGCGCCGGCGACCGGCGACGTGCTCGGCGTCGTGTCCTCCGCGCCGGTCCCCGAGGTCGCGCAGTACTTCCTCGACACCTCGGACAACACGATCACCGAGGTCGTCGCGCGGATGGTCGCGCTGGACCTGGACCTGCCCGGCAGCTTCGAGGGAGCCACCCAGGCGGTGCTCCGCACCGCGCAGACCCTCGGGGTCGACACCGCGGGCGCCACGCTGGCCGACGCCTCGGGCCTGGCCGACGGGTCGGCGCTGCCGCCCCGGATGCTGCTCGACCTCCTGCAGCTGGTCGTCGACCCCGCGCACCCGGAGCTGCGCGAGGTGAGCAACGGCATGCCGATCGGCGGGCTGACCGGGACGCTGGCCGACCGGTTCCGGTCGGGCGACGCGACCGGGCTGGTGCGCGCGAAGACCGGCAGCCTGACCAGCGTCACCTCGCTCGCCGGGTCGGTGCTGGACGCCGACGGCCGGCTGCTGCTGTTCGTGCTCATGGCGGACCAGACCGGCGCGGTGGGGCAGTACCAGCCGCGGCAGGCGCTGGACGGGTTCGTCTCGGCGCTCGCGGGCTGCGGCTGCCGGGGCTGACCCCGCGCGGGCGACCCGCGCGGCCCCGCGTGGTTACGGTGGGCGGGTGCAGCCGGCCGTCGACTGGGACCTGGCCGCCCGGCTCGCCGCCCGCGCGGTGCGGTCCGGGCCCGCCGCCACGCGCGCCGAGCGCCAGGCGGTCGTGGCGGACCTGCGCGCCGCCGCGCCGGTCGCCGCCGAGCACGTGGCGCGGATCACCGCCCTGACCCCCGCCGACCCCGGCGGCCCCGCGCACGAGGTGCGGGTCGTCGACCGCGCGTCCTGGGCCCGGGCCAACGTCCGCTCCCTGGCGGCGCTGACCGACCGCGTCGGGGTGCCCGCGGCCCGCGGGCTGCGCGGCACCGCCGGGGCCGGCCAGGTCGCCGCCGTGCTCGGCCTGCTGTCCGGCGCGGTGCTGGGGCAGTACGACCCGTGGGGCGGGCGCGGGACGCTGCTGCTCGTCGCGCCGAACGTGCTCGCGGTCGAGCGGTCGCTCGGCGTCGACCCCGCCGACTTCCGGCTGTGGGTGACGCTGCACGAGCAGACGCACGCCCAGCAGTTCGCGGCCGCGCCGTGGCTGGTCGGGCACCTGACCGACCGGCTGCGCACGCTGCTGGCGGACGACGGGGCGCGGCCGTGGTGGTCGACCCGGGAGGCGGGCGCGGCCGCGTCGGCCCCCGCCTCGCGGGACGCCGACGGTCGACGCCCCCGGTCGCTGCTCGACCTGCTCGACCCCCGGCAGCGCGTGCTGCTCGACGAGGTCGGCGCGGCGATGGCGCTCCTCGAGGGCCACGCCGACGTGACGATGGACGCCGTGGGCCGGTCCGTCGTGCCCTCGGTGCGCCGCATCCGCCGGCGGTTCGAGGCCCGCCGGGACGGCGCCGCGGGCACCGGCGGGATGCGCACGGCGCTGCGGGCGGTGCTCGGGATGGACGTGAAGCTCGCCCAGTACCGCGAGGGCGCGGCGTTCGTGCGGGCCGTCCGCCGCCGGGTCGGCACCGACGGGCTGAACGCGGTGTGGACCGGCGCCGCCGCGCTGCCGTCCGCGGCCGAGATCGCGGACCCGGCCGCCTGGGTGCGCCGGGTGCACGGCTGACGTGGCCGGTCCGCACCCGGCGGTCGCCGCCGTCCGCGGGGCCGTGGCGGCGGCGCTCGCGGACCTGCCCGACGGGGCGCGGGTGCTCGTCGCGTGCTCGGGCGGCCCGGACTCGCTGGCGCTCGCGGCCGGCGCGGCGTTCGTGGCGGCGTCCCGGGCCCGCCGGGGGGCGCCGGGACCGCGGGTCGGGGCGGTCGTCGTCGACCACGGCCTGCAGCCCGGCAGCGCCGACGTCGCCGGGCGGGCGGCCCGGGACTGCCGGGCGCTCGGCCTGGACCCGGTCGAGGTGGTGGCCGTCGACGCGACCGGGCCCGGCGGGCCCGAGGCCGCGGCGCGGGACGCCCGGTACGCCGCCCTCGACGCCGCCGCCGTCCGGCACGGTGCCGCGGCGGTGCTGCTCGGGCACACCCGGGACGACCAGGCCGAGGGCGTGCTGCTCGGCCTCGCCCGCGGCTCCGGGGCGCGGTCGCTCGCCGGGATGCCCGCGGTCCGGGGGGTGCTGCGCCGGCCGCTGCTCGGGCTGTCGCGCGCCGAGACGGTCGCCGCGTGCGCCGCCCTCGGTCTCGACCCGTGGCACGACCCGACCAACACGCCGGCCGTCGGCGACGCGGGCGCGCCGGCCCGGTCCCGGGTGCGCGCGCGGGTGCTGCCGGTGCTGGAGGAGGAGCTCGGCCCGGGCGTCGCGGCGGCGTTGGCCCGGTCGGCGGACCTGCTGCGGGAGGACGCGGACGCCCTCGACGCCCTGGCGGCCGACCTGCTCGCCCGCGCGGTGGCCGCCGCGCGGGCCCCGGCGCCCACCGGGCCGGCCGACGCCCGCGACCCGGTGGGCGCCGCCGCCGACGCCGCCCCCGGCCCCGTCGTCCTGCTCGACACCGGCGTCCTCGCGGCCGCGCCCGCCGCGCTGCGGCACCGCGCCCTGCGGGCCGCCGCCGTCCGCGCGGGCGCCCCCGCGGGGTCCGTCACCCGGGCGCACGTCGCCGCCGTCGCCGCGCTCGTCACCGACTGGCGCGGGCAGGGTCCCGTGCACCTGCCGGGGCGCGTGGCGGCGTCCCGCGCGTGTGGCAGGCTTGCGCTGCGCGCAGCATCCCCGTCGACCGACCCGGGCGACGTCGTGCGCGCGGGCCCGGGGGCACGCCGGGCCGTCGAGCCGGACGACGAGGGAGACCCGCAGCGGTGAACGTGGACGACATGGGCGCGGACCTGGAGCGCGTGCTCCTCACCGAGGAGCAGCTCGGCACCCGCCTGGACGAGATCGCCGCGCAGATCGACGCGGACTACGCCGGGCGGGAGATCCTGCTCGTCGGCGTGCTCAAGGGCGCCGTCATGGTGATGGCCGACCTGGCCCGCCGGATCAGCACCCCGCTCGCGATGGACTGGATGGCGGTGTCGTCCTACGGCTCCGGCACCAAGTCCTCGGGCGTTGTGCGGATCCTCAAGGACCTGGACGCGGACCTCACCGGCCGGCACGTGCTGATCGTCGAGGACATCATCGACTCCGGCCTCACCCTGTCCTGGCTGCTCGCGAACCTGCGGAGCCGCGGCCCGGCGTCGGTCGAGATCGCCACGATGCTGCGCAAGCCCGAGGCCGCCAAGGTCGAGGTCGACGTGCGCTACGTCGGGTTCGACATCCCGAACGAGTTCGTCGTCGGCTACGGCCTGGACTACGCGGAGAAGTACCGCAACCTGCCGTTCGTCGGCACCCTGGCGCCGCACGTCTACTCGTCCTGACCGCGGCCGTCGCGCAGGGGCGGTCCAGCCCTGGGCGAACACGGGCCGTGCGGCCAGGTTCGGCGTGTAACTTCTGAAGACTCCACCCCTGCGACCGGAGGGACGAGGGGGCCTGCCCCCGTCTGCCCATGACACTCAAGCGCCTCACCCGCGGACCCGTCCTGTGGATCATCGTGGCCGTCGTGATCCTGTGGATCGCGGCGAGCGCCTTCATGTCCTCCGGCGTCCAGCGCATCGACACCTCGGACGGCCTCGAGCTGCTGAAGGACGGGAAGGTCGAGCAGGCCCTGGTCACCGAGGGCTCGCAGCGGGTCGACCTCACGCTGTCCGACGACTTCGTCAAGGACGGGGACAACCTCGGCAAGAACGTCCAGTTCTACTACGTCGTGCCGCAGGGGCCGACCGTGGTGGAGGCCATCGCCGACGCCGACCCGTCCGGCGGGTACACCTCCGACGTCCCGCAGCAGTCGTGGTGGGGCAGCCTCCTGACGCTGGTGCTGCCGTTCGTCATCATCCTGGGCCTGTTCTGGTTCCTCATGTCCTCCATGCAGGGCGGCGGGTCGCGGGTGATGTCCTTCGGCAAGTCGAAGGCCAAGCTCGTCACCAAGGAGACCCCGCAGGTCACGTTCGCCGACGTCGCCGGCGTGGACGAGGCCGTCGAGGAGCTGCACGAGATCAAGGAGTTCCTCTCCGACTCGGAGAAGTTCCAGGCCGTCGGCGCCAAGATCCCCAAGGGCGTGCTGCTGTACGGCCCGCCCGGGACCGGCAAGACCCTGCTGGCGCGCGCCGTGGCGGGCGAGGCGGGCGTGCCGTTCTACTCCATCTCCGGCTCCGACTTCGTGGAGATGTTCGTCGGCGTCGGCGCGAGCCGCGTGCGCGACCTGTTCGACCAGGCCAAGCAGAACGCCCCGGCGATCATCTTCATCGACGAGATCGACGCCGTCGGCCGGCACCGCGGCGCGGGCATGGGCGGCGGCCACGACGAGCGCGAGCAGACCCTCAACCAGATGCTGGTCGAGATGGACGGCTTCGACGTCAAGACGAACGTCATCCTCATCGCGGCGACCAACCGCCCCGACATCCTCGACCCCGCGCTGCTGCGCCCGGGCCGGTTCGACCGGCAGGTCTCGGTCGAGGCGCCGGACCTCAAGGGCCGCGAGCGGATCCTCCAGGTGCACGCGCAGGGCAAGCCGATGGCGACCGACGTCGACCTGCTGGCCGTCGCCCGCCGGACGCCCGGCTTCACCGGCGCCGACCTGGCGAACGTGCTGAACGAGGCCGCGCTGCTCACGGCCCGGTCGAACGCGCAGATCATCGACAACCGGGCGCTGGACGAGGCGATCGACCGCGTCATCGCCGGCCCGCAGAAGCGCACCCGGGTGATGAAGGTCAAGGAGCAGAAGATCACCGCGTACCACGAGGGCGGCCACGCCCTGGTGGCGGCGGCGCTGCGGTACACCGACCCGGTGACCAAGGTGACGATCCTGCCCCGCGGCCGGGCCCTGGGCTACACGATGGTCATGCCCACGGAGGACAAGTACTCCACCACCCGCAACGAGCTCCTCGACCAGCTCGCGTACGCGATGGGCGGCCGGGTCGCCGAGGAGCTGGTGTTCCACGACCCGACGACGGGCGCCAGCAACGACATCGAGAAGGCCACCGCCACGGCCCGCAAGATGGTCACGCAGTACGGCATGAGCGAGCGCGTGGGCGCCGTGAAGCTCGGGTCCGACGGCAGCGAGCCGTTCATGGGCCGCGACATGGGTCACGGGCGCGACTACTCCGAGACGGTCGCCGGCACGGTCGACGTCGAGGTCCGCAAGCTCATGGACGCCGCGCACACCGAGGCGTGGGAGATCCTCGTCGAGTACCGCGACGTGCTGGACCACCTGGTGCTCGAGCTCCTGGACAAGGAGACGCTGAACCAGGCCGAGCTCGCGGAGATCTTCGCGCCGATCACCAAGCGCCCGCCGCGCGAGGTGTGGCTGTCCAGCGAGCAGCGCTCGGTCTCCGACCGCCCGCCGGTGCTGACCGCGAAGGAGAAGGCCGAGCAGAACGGGTCCGTCGTCCCGCAGGACGAGGCCGCCGCGGCCCGGGACGAGCACCCCGCCGCCGTCGTGGTCGAGGTGCCGCCGAACCAGACGCCGGACGCCTGAGCGTGGCGGCCGACGGCCGCGGCAGGCGCCGCGAGGTCCCGCCGTACGACGCCGCCCGGGCGGAGGCGGCGATCCGCGAGCTGCTGCTCGCGGTGGGGGAGGACCCCGAGCGCGAGGGGCTCCGGGACACGCCGGCCCGCGTGGCGCGGGCGTACCAGGAGATCTTCGCCGGGCTGCGCCAGGACCCGCGGGACGTGCTGAGCGCGACCTTCGACATCGGCCACGAGGAGATGGTGCTGGTCCGGGACATCGAGGTGTACTCGACGTGCGAGCACCACCTGGTCCCGTTCCACGGCGTCGCGCACATCGGCTACATCCCCGGCGCCTCCGGGAAGGTCACCGGCCTGAGCAAGCTCGCGCGGCTGGTCGACGTCTACGCGCGCCGGCCGCAGGTGCAGGAGCGGATGACCGGCGAGATCGCCGACGCGCTGGTCGAGGTCCTGGAGCCCCGGGGCGTGCTGGTCGTCGTGGAGTGCGAGCACCTGTGCATGTCGATGCGCGGCGTCCGCAAGCCCGGCTCCCGCACCGTCACGTCCGCCGTGCGCGGGCAGATGCGCGACCCGGCCACCCGCGCCGAGGCGATGAGCCTCGTCACGGCCCGCTGAGGGGCGCGGACCCGGTTCCCGCGGGCCCCCGCCGACCGCCTAGGCTGACTGCGTGCGCACCCCCTCGCCGCTCCCGACCGCGCTGACCGATGCCGGTCGGGCGGGCCGGACCCTGGTCATGGGGGTGGTGAACGTGACGCCGGACTCGTTCTCGGACGGCGGCCGGTGGTTCGCGCCCGACGCCGCGGTGGCGCACGGGCTGGCGCTGCTCGCGGACGGGGCGGACCTGCTGGACGTCGGCGGCGAGTCGACCCGCCCCGGCGCCGCCCGGGTGCCGGTGGCCGAGGAGCTGGACCGGGTGCTGCCGGTGATCCGGGAGCTGGTGTCCCGCGGGGCGCCGGTCAGCGTGGACACCACGCGCGCCGAGGTGGCCGAGGCGGCCGTCGCGGCGGGGGCCGTGGTGGTCAACGACGTGTCCGGGGGGCTGGCCGAGCCGGCGATCCGCGAGGTCGTCGCGCGCACCGGCGTCGTCTACGTGGCGATGCACTGGCGCGGGCACGCGGACGTGATGGACTCCCTGGCCCGGTACGACGACGTCGTGACCGACGTGCGCCGGGAGCTCGCCGACCGGGTCGCCGAGCTGCGCGCCGCCGGGGTCGCGGACCACCAGGTCGTGCTCGACCCGGGGCTCGGGTTCGCCAAGCCCGGCTCCGCGAACTGGCCGCTGCTCGCGCGGCTGCCCGAGCTCGTCGCCGACGGGTTCCCGGTGCTGGTGGGGGCGTCGCGCAAGCGGTTCCTCGGCCACCTGCTGGCGGGCGAGGACGGCGTGCCGGCCGCGCCCGAGCAGCGGGACGCCGCGACCGCGGCGGTGTCGGCGCTCGCCGCGGCGGCGGGGGCGTGGTGCGTGCGGGTGCACGAGGCACGAGGAACCGCCGACGCGGTGCGCGTCGCGGCCCGGTGGAGGGCGGCGGCGCCGTCCGGGGAGGACGAGGGATGAGCGACGAGGCGGACGTGCCCGGACGCGACGGCCACCGGCTGGACCGGATCCGGCTGACCGGCGTCACGGCGACCGGCTACCACGGGGTGTTCGAGCACGAGCGCCGCGAGGGGCAGACGTTCGTCGCCGACGTGGTCGCGCACCTCGACACCCGGCGCGCGGCCGCGACCGACGACCTGCGGCACACGCTCAACTACGGCGTGCTCGCCGAGCAGGTGGTGACGGTCCTCGCGGGCGAGCCCGCCGACCTGGTCGAGACGGTGGCCGAGCGGATCGCCGCCACCGTGCTCGCGCACCCCCAGGTGCAGTGCGTCGACGTCGCGGTCCACAAGCCGCAGGCGCCGATCACCGTGCCGTTCGGCGACGTGGTGGTGGAGGTGCGCCGGGACCGGACCTGGCTGCCGGCGGCGGAGCCGGTGCCGGACGACGCCCCGCGGTGGCTGCCGGAGGGCGCGGGGCCGCCGGCGGCGGACGGGCCGGCCGCCGCGGACGCCGACCCGGTGCTCCCGCCCGGGCTGCCGCCGGTCCTCCCGCCGGTCGAGCCCGTGCTCGAGGCCCCGCCCGCGGCCCCCGCCGCCCTCGCGGAGGGCGCCGAGGACGAGGTGGTCGACGCGGAGCTCGTCCAGGACGCGCTCGACGCGGCGCCGGACGCCCCGGTCGAGGTCGTGCTCGCCATCGGCTCGAACCTGGGCGCGGCGCAGGACACGCTGCGGGACGCCGTCGCCGACCTGGCCGCCGTGCCGGGCCTGGAGGTGCTGGACGTCTCGGCCCTCGCGCGCACCGCGCCCGTCGGCGGGCCGGAGCAGCCCGACTTCCTCAACGCGGTGCTGATCGCCCGCACCACGCTGTCCCCGCGCGACCTGCTGCGCGCCACGTCCGAGGTCGAGCGGCGGCACGGGCGCGAGCGGCTCGTGCACTGGGGCCCGCGCACCCTGGACGTCGACATCATCGTGTACGGGGACGTCTCGGCCGTGACCGACGACCTGGAGCTGCCGCACCCGCGCGCCCACGAGCGCGCGTTCGTCCTCCAGCCGTGGGCGCAGGTGCAGCCCGACGCCGTGCTGCACGGCCTCGGCGGGGGGCCCGTCGCGCAGCTGGCCGCGACCGCGCCCGACCGCGACGGCGTGCGGTGGCTCGCGCTCGACTGGCTGACCGCCCCCGTGCCCGCCGCCCAGCCGGACCCCGGCGCGGCGTCCGCCCCCGGCGGGGACGGCGTCCCGGAGCCGTTCGGCGGCGGTGACCCGGGTGCCCCGGCCGACCCGCTCGGCGGTGGTCCCGTCGAGTGGGCAGACCCCCTCGGCGGCCCCGCGCCGGGCCGGCAGGACCCCTGATGCAGCGCACCCGCCTCCGCACGCTCGTGCTGATCGCCGTCCTGGCGGCGGCGGTCGGCTGGCTCGTGGTCCGCGCGCTCGGCAGCCGGGGCGTGGTGCTGCCGCAGGTGCCCTGGCTGATGGTCGGGGTGCTCGTGCTGATCGCCGCGGTCGTCCTGGCGATGGGCTGGACGGTCCGGCAGTACCTGCGCGGCAAGCACCCGACGCTCGACCCGATGCGCGCGGCGCGGACCGCCGTGCTCGCGAAGGCGTCCTGCTACACCGGCGCGCTGCTGACCGGCTGGTACGCGGCGCAGGTGCTCGACGTGCTCGGCGACCTCGGGATCGAGGCCCAGCGCGACCGTGCGCTGTCCGCGGGGCTCGCGGTGCTCGGCGCGCTGCTGCTGACCGCCGCCGGGCTCGTGGTGGAGTGGATCTGCCGGATCCCGCCGCCGGAGGACCCGGAGCAGGCGCCGGGCACGTCGCCGGACACGGCCGCGGGCTGAGCCGCGCGCGTCCGGGGGACCGGAGCAGGTCCCGGGCGCCGCGGCGCCGCACGATGCGAGGATGGTGCGCATGAGCACGCCCGAGGGTGCCAGCCGCCCGCAGCCCGACGTCGCGCCGCCGCCGGTCCCCGCGCCCGGCGCCGCGCCCGTGCGCGAGAGCGAGCCGTTCGAGCCCGCCGGCGTCGACTGGACCCCGGTGTCCCCGCGCCTGGCCTCCGCCCGGCTGGTGGTCGCGCTGGCCTGGCTGGGCCTCCCGCTGGTCGCGCTGGTCGTCGTCGCGGCGGTCACCGGCTCGGTCTGGGTCTGGGCGTCGGCCGCCCTGGTCGCGGTCCTCGTCGCGTGGGTCGGGTGGCTGGTGCCGCGCCAGGTCCGGGCCATGGGCTACGCCGAGCGGGCCGACGACCTGCTGCTGCGCCGGGGCATCCTGTTCCGCTCGATGGTCGTCGTGCCCTACGGCCGCATGCAGTACGTCGACGTGACGGCCGGGCCGCTGGCCCGCAGGCTCGGCATCGCGTCCGTGCAGCTGCACACCGCCTCGCCGGGAACGGACGCCTCGATCGACGGTCTGCCCACCGCCGAGGCGGCGCGGCTGCGCGACCAGCTGGCGTCCCGGGGCGAGGCCCGGCTGGCGGGGCTGTGACGCCGGACCGCCCCCTCCCCGCGACCCCCGCACCCGCGCCGGAGCCGCCCGCCGACGACCTCGCCTGGCGCCGGATGCACCCCGTCACCCCCGCGGTGAAGGGCTGGAAGGTGCTCGCCGCCGTGCTCGCGATCATCGCGTGGAACGCCGCTGACGACGTGCGGCAGCTCGCCGAGTGGCTCGGCGGGCGGGCGTGGCTCGTGATCGCGGGCGTGGTCGTGCTGGTCGCCCTGGTCGGGTTCGGCTACTCCGCGATCGCCTGGCGGATGACCCGGTTCGCGGTGACCGACGAGGCCGTGCACCTGCGCTCCGGCGTCGTGTTCCGGCAGCAGCGGCAGGCCCGGCTCGACCGGCTGCAGGCCGTCGACGTGGTGCAGCCGCTGCTCGCGCGCATCATCGGCCTGTCCGAGCTCCGGCTCGAGGTCGCCGGCGGCGCCGGCTCCGCGGTGTCGCTCGCGTTCCTGCGCGAGGCGGAGGCCGAGCAGCTGCGCGCCGAGCTGCTGGCGCGCGCCGCGGGGCTGCACCGGGGGCGCCGGCCGCGGCCCGCCGGGGTCGCCCCCGGCGCCGCCCCCGCCGCCGACGCCGCGCCCGTCCCGGCGCGCGTCACCGCCGACGCCCCTGACGACGTCCCGGGTGCGGTCCCGGGTGCCGTCCCCGCGCCGGGCCTCCC
>NZ_JAKRMS010000101.1 GCF_022346185.1 Cellulomonas sp. ACRRI
GTCGTCGCTGTCGTCCTGCCCCTGCCCGGTGCGCCCCGCCCGCCGCGCCCGGCCCGCACGCCGGCGCCCGCCCGGTCGGATCCGCCGAGATGGCAACTCTCGGCTGCACGACCGGCCGGGGCGACAGCCGAGAGTTGCCATCTCGGCGAGGCTCGGGCTCGCGGTGCGCGCGGGGCGGGCGCGACGCCGCGCGGGTGCGCGAGAATGGCCCGCGTGAGCAACCCGTACGCCCCGCCCTCGCCCGACCGCGCACCCGCGGACGGTCCCGGGCGCGCGGACGGCGGCGACCCCACCGACCCCGCGGACCCGACCGGCCCGACGCGCCCGGACCCCGCGGGTCCCGCCGGCCCCGGCCCGTCCGGCCCGGGCCACCCGCTGCCGCCGCACCCCGCGCCCGGTCCGCACCCGCCGCGCCCGCACCCCGGGCCGGCCGGGCCGCCGCCGTCCCCCGAGGCGCTGGCCCGGGTGGGTCGCCTGGTGCGGCACTTCGGCGTGTGGCTGCTCGCGGGCGTCGCCGTGACGCTCCTGCCGCTGCCGTGGCGGTTCGCGGCGGTCGCGTTCCTGGTCGGCGCCGTGGTCACCGGCGTCCGCGCGCTGCTCGCCGTCGTCCGGTCCGGGCTCCGGGGCGGCGTCGGGGCCATGCTGGTCGCGGGGCTGCTGATGACGGGCCTGGTGCTGGTCGGCTCGCTCGGCTCGCTGGCGACCTGGCGGATCGACGCCGACCGGCAGGCGTGCCTGCAGGGCGCGCTGACCCGCTCGGCCGAGGCGGCGTGCGAGCGCGCGTACGACGACGCGGTCGGCGACCTGACGAACCGCCTCACCGGCGGGCGCGGCTAGCCCGGTCCCCGCCTGGCCCGCCCCGTCGCGGCCGACCAGACGCGGCGCGCCGCCCCGGCGACGGCCGCGCGCACGTGCCGGTCGCCCGGCAGCAGCACCACGAGCCCGCCGACCGCCACCCCGCCGGCCACGGCGAGCGCGACGAGCGCCGGCTCCGGCCCGAGCTCGGTCATCCGCCCCGGCCCGATCCCCCCGCGCGCAAGGGCCGCGAGCACCAGGGCACCGAGCCCGGCCGCAGCGGCCGCGACCAGCCCGGCGACCGGGGCGTCGGACGCGCGCCCGGTGACCAGCCGGCGGCGCAGCACGAGCGCGGCGGCGGCCCCGGCGAGCAGCGTGACGACCGGGACCGCGACGAGCACGCCGCCCGCGACGTCCGGCGCCGGCAGCGCCCCCAGCAGGGGCACCGCCGGCAGCGCACCGGCCTGCACCCCGCCGACCGCGAACGACGTGCCCGTGCCGACCGCGAATCCCGGTCCCGTCAGCCAGGCGAACGCCCACAGCACCAGCGTCGGAGCGTACGCGAGCTCCCCGACGGCGAGCACGATGCCGCCGACCGCGTCGAGCCGCAGGCTCCCGACCACCTCCGCGACCGCGCTGCGGCCGGTCAGCACCCAGAGCGTGGCGAGCGCCGCGGCCAGGAGCACCAGCGTCGCGAGCGCGGTCGCGCCCGCGGCGACGCCGTGGGCGACGGGCTCGGGCAGCCGCGACCGCACCGGCTCCACGACGTCCCGGAACCGGGGCGCCTCGGGTCGGCGCAGCAGCCCGGCGCCCAGCCCGAGCGCGGCCACGACGGCCCCGCCGAGCAGCCCGGCCCCCAGGTGCAGCAGCGGCACGCCGGTGGCCAGCCCGACGACGAGCACCACGCCCAGGTACGCGCCCACCCCCGCGCCGAACGCCGACCGGGTGGCGTACCCGGAGCGGCGGGCGGACGCGTAGCAGCCGAACAGCGCGAGCGCGGTCAGGCCCAGCGGCACCAGCGTCACCGTCGGGGCGGCGGTCATCGGGACGCCGTGCGCGAGCAGCCACAGCCCCGCGGCGACCTCGACGGCGCGGGTCCAGGGGACCCCGGTCGTCGCCGGTGCGGCGGAGGTGGCGACGTAGGCGGCGATCGCCGGCAGCACGACGACGAGGAGCGACAGCAGCGCCGCCTGCAGCCCGGCGAGCATGCCGCCGACCCACCGCGGGGCGCCGTCGAGGTCGCTCACGAAGAACCGCGGCGAGGCGGCGTCGTCCACGACGCGGCGCCGGGCCCGGCCGGAGCCGCCCGAGCCGGCGCCGCGGCCCCCGGGCGCGCCGGAGCCCCCGGGCGCGCCGGAGCCGCGTCCGTCGGGGCGGGTGCCGGGCGGGATGCTCACCCGTCCATGGTCCCCGCCGGACGCCGCCGGGCGGCCCAACCGCCCCGGCGCGCCGCGGGGTGGCGTGCCCCACCCCGGGTGCGCGCCCCGCCGAGCTCGCCGGTTCCGCGCGAGCTCCCCGGGTTCCGCCCGGGCCGGACGCGTGCGACCGACGAACCCGGCGCGACCCCCGACGCGCAGCGGGCGCCGCACCCCGGGAGGGTGCGGCGCCCGTCGTGCGCGGTCCGTGCGGTCAGCTGAGCAGCGCGCGCGCCAGCTCGGCGGTCTCGGTCGGCGTCGTGCCGACCTTCACCCCCGCGGCCTCGAGGGCCTCCTTCTTGGCCTGCGCGGTGCCGGCCGAGCCGGACACGATCGCGCCGGCGTGGCCCATCGTCTTGCCCTCGGGGGCGGTGAAGCCCGCGACGTAGCCGACGACCGGCTTGGTCACGTGCTCGGTGATGTACGCGGCGGCCCGCTCCTCGGCGTCGCCGCCGATCTCGCCGATCATCACGATCAGGTCGGTCTCGGGGTCGGCCTCGAACGCGGCGAGCGCGTCGATGTGCGTCGTGCCGATGATCGGGTCGCCGCCGATGCCGACGGCCGTCGAGAACCCGAGGTCCCGGAGCTCGTACATCATCTGGTAGGTCAGCGTGCCGGACTTCGACACCAGGCCGATCCGGCCGGGTCCGGTGATGTCCGACGGGATGATGCCGACGTTGGACTTCCCGGGGCTGATGAGACCCGGGCAGTTGGGGCCGAGCAGCCGGACGCCCTTGGCCTGGGCGTAGGCGAAGAACTCGGCGGTGTCGGCGACCGGGACGCCCTCGGTGATGATCACGATCAGCGGCACGCCGGCGTCGACCGCCTCGATGACGGCGGCCTTCGTGAAGGCCGGCGGCACGAAGATGACCGACACGTCGGCCTTGGTCGCCTCGACGGCCTGGGCCACCGAGCCGAACACCGGGATCGCCACGGTCAGGCCGGAGCCGTCGCCGCGGGGGAACTCGACGCTGGTGCCCGCCTTGCGCGGGTTCACGCCGCCGACGACGGTGGTGCCCGACGCCAGCATGCGGGTGGTGTGCTTGCTGCCTTCGGACCCGGTCATGCCCTGCACGATGACCTTGGAGTCCGCGGTCAGGAAGATCGCCATGGTGGGTTGTCTCTCGTCTCTCGCGTCGCTGCGGTCGGTCAGGCGGTGGCGGCCAGGCGGGCGGCCTCGGCGGCGCCCCCGTCCATGGTCTCGGCCAGCGTGACGAGCGGGTGGGCCGCGTCCCGGATGATGCGGCGGCCCTCGAGCACGTTGTTGCCGTCCAGGCGGACGACCAGCGGCTTGGTGGCCTCGTCGCCCAGGATGCCGAGCGCCGCGACGATCCCGTTGGCGACCGCGTCGCACGCCGTGATGCCGCCGAACACGTTGACGAACACCGACTTCACCTGCGGGTCGGACAGGATGATGTCCAGGCCCGCGGCCATCACCTCGGCCGAGGCGCCGCCGCCGATGTCGAGGAAGTTCGCCGGCTTCACGCCGCCGTGCTGCTGCCCGGCGTACGCCACCACGTCGAGGGTGCTCATCACGAGCCCCGCGCCGTTGCCGATGACGCCGACCTCGCCGTCGAGCTTGACGTAGTTGAGGTCCTTCTCCTTCGCGCGCGCCTCGAGCGGGTCCGCAGCGGCGGCGTCCTCGAGGGCGGCGTGGTCCTCGTGCCGGAAGTCGGCGTTGCCGTCCAGCGTGACCTTGCCGTCGAGGGCGACGACCTCGCCGGCCTCGGTCAGCACGAGCGGGTTCACCTCGACGAGCGTGGCGTCCTCCTCGCGGTAGACGTCCCACAGCTTCGTCAGCACTGCGGCGACCTTCGGGCCCACCTCGGCGTCGAAGCCCGCGGCCGCGACGATCTCGTCGGCCTTCGCCTGGTCGATGCCCACCCGCGGGTCCACCGGGACCTTGGCGAGCGCCTCGGGGCGCTCGACCGCGAGCTGCTCGATCTCCATGCCGCCCTCGACGCTCGCCATCGCGAGGTACCGGCGCTCGGCGCGGTCGAGGAGCAGGGAGAAGTAGTACTCCTTCGCGATGCTCGCGCCGGCGGCGATCATCACGCGGTGCACCGTGTGGCCCTTGATGTCCATGCCGAGGATCTCGGCGGCGCGCTGCTCGGCCTCCTGCTCGGAGCGGGCGATCTTGACGCCGCCGGCCTTGCCGCGGCCGCCGGTCTTCACCTGCGCCTTGACGACCACCACGCCGGTCGCGCCGTCGGCGCCCAGCAGGGTCTCGGCCGCCGCACGCGCCTCGGAAGGCGTCGTCGCGACGATCCCTCCCAGGACGGGTACCCCGTGCCGCTCGAAGATGTCACGTGCCTGGTACTCGAACAGGTCCACCTGCTGCGGTCCTTCCCTCGCCCTGCGGTCCCGTGGGTGGGATCTGGCTGCTCTGCCGCGGACGATCGTAGCCCGGTGGCCCGGCTTTATCTTCACGTCGAGATATGTGACCCAGGTCGCACGCGAACCGTCAAGGTCCCTTGACAGCCCGCAGCGGCGTCAAGCAGAGTTGACACATGACCGGCACCGACCCCACCCCCGACTCCGCCGACGGCGCGCTCGCCGCGGCGACGGCCGACGACCCCGCGACCGGCCTGCGCGCCGTGCGCTCGCTGCGGGTGCTCGCCGACCGGCTGGAGACCCTGCAGGTCGGCCGGGCCCGCGAGCTCGGCTGGTCCTGGCAGGACATCGCGGACGCCCTCGGCGTGAGCCGGCAGGCCGTCCACCAGAAGCACCACCGGCGCGGCTGAGCGGCCGCCCAGCCCACCCGCGAGAGGAGACGACGATGTTCGAGAGGTTCACCACCGGCGCCCGCGCCGCGGTCGTGCAGGCGCAGGAGGTCGCCCGCGACCTGGGCGACGCCCGGATCACCCCCGCGCACCTCGTGGTCGCGATCGCGTCCGTCGGCGACCCCGCCGCGACGGCGCTCGCCGCGCACGGCGCCGACCGGGCGGCGCTGCTCGACCGGTTCGACGGCGACGGGCTCGACCCCGCCGCCCTGGCCGCCCTCGGCATCGACCTGGACGCGGTGCGCCGGCGCGCGGACACCGTGTTCGGCGCGGGCGCGCTGGACCGGGCGGACCGCGCGCGGCGACCCGCGGCCGCCGGCCGCCGCGCGACCGGGCACGTCCCGTTCACCCGCGACGCGAAGAAGACCCTCGAGGTCGCGCTGCGCGAGGCGATCCGGCTCGGTCACAAGCGCATCGAGGCCGGGCACGTGCTGCTCGCGGTCGTCCGGCTCTCGGACACCGACGGGTACGCGCTGCTCCGGCGCGCCGGCGTCGACCCGGCGGCCCTGGCGGCGGACGTCACGGCCCGCCTGGCCGGCACGGCGGCGGCCTGACCGGAGGCGCGGGCGCGGGCCGACCGACGACGCCCGGCCTACGGTTTCCGGCCCGGCCCACGACGATCGCCGGGGGCCGGGCCGGAAACCGTAGGCGTCGCCCCGGGCGCCCCGCGCGTCAGGCGGTCGGGACGGGGTAGCCCTCGGAGGGCTGGACGACGACGAAGCCCGGGCCGTGGAACGTGTACTGGAACGCCTCTCCCGTGCCGCCGCGCAGCAGCGAGCTCACGTTCATGCTCGACACCACGCCGGGCGTGAGGTTCGCCGACCAGCACACGGCGGCGTTCGGGTCGACGAACGTCGGCTGCTGCGAGCAGTCGAGGATCATCGGCTGCCCGTGCGAGGTCAGCGCGACGGTGCCGTTCCCCTGGATCAGGGTGTTCCAGAACCCGCCGGTCATCATCCCGGCGCCCTTGGTCCGGTGCATGTCCCACTGCAGCTCGGCGTCGAAGGCGAGCAGCGAGGAGCCGCCGACGCTGATCGCGTCGCCCTCGAGCTGCAGCAGGAACACGTGCTCGGCGGCGCGCGCGAAGAACACCTCGCCCGGACCGGACACCCGCATGAGGGGCTGGTCGTCGGCGCTCATCGCGCGCTTGACGAACCGGGCGATCGAGCCGGAGGACTCGTGGTGGAACTGCACCTGCCCCTGGTGGGCGACCATCGCGCCCTTCGCCGCGAGGACGTCGGGGCCGAGGGTCACCTTGAGCATCTTGGTGCTCTGCAGGGCGAACCGCTCGGCGGTCTGCACCTCGTGGTGGGCCTGGTCGAAGATCGGGCTGCGCATGCCCCCGATCATGCCGGACGGCGAGTCCCGGCGCTGGTCAGCGCCGGGACCGGCCGGCGACGCGCGTCAGAGCTTGGTGACCGGCGAGTACCGCAGCAGCAGCCGCTTGGTGCCCTCGCTGCCGAAGTCGACCTTCGCGACCGCGTTCGGCCCGCCGCCCTCGACCGCGACGACCGTGCCGAGCCCGTACGCGTCGTGCGTGACCTTGTCGCCCACGGTGAGCGTCGGGATCGCCGTGTCCGGGCGCGGGGTCGCCGAGCCGAACGTCGCGCCGCCGGACCCGGGCGCCTTGCGGGACGGCTCGCCCGCGCGGGACGCCGCGGAGCTCTTCTTCCAGCTCTGCGCGGAGCCGGACCCGGAGCCCGATCCCGAGCGGTCGCCGTAGCCGCCGCCCGAGGCGTACCCGGACCGCCCGCCGAGGAACCCGCCCGGGCCGCGCAGCCGGTCGTTCGACGACTCGCGCCGCCGCCAGTCGATGAGGTCCTCGGGCAGGTCGTCGAGGAACCGGCTCGGCGGGAACTCGTTCGGCACGCCCCACGCCGTGCGCACCGCCGCGCGCGAGATGTACAGCCGCTGCCGCGCGCGGGTCAGGCCGACGTACGCCAGCCGGCGCTCCTCGGCCAGCTGGTCGGTGTCGGCGAGCGACCGCATGTGCGGGAACGTGCCGTCCTCCATGCCGGTGAGGAACACCACGGGGAACTCCAGGCCCTTGGCGGTGTGCAGGGTCATCAGCGTGATGACGCCCTGGTCCGGCTTCGGCTCGCCGCCCTCGTCGTCCCCGCCGTCGTCCGAGGGGATCTGGTCGGAGTCGGCGACCAGCGAGACCCGCTCGAGGAAGTCGGCGAGGTCGCCCTCAGGGTCGGACTGCTCGAACTCGGAGGCGACGGCGTGCAGCTCGGCGAGGTTCTCGACGCGGGTCTGGTCCTGCGGGTCCTCGCTCGCGCGGAGCTCGGCGAGGTAGCCGCTGCGGTCGAGCACGACGGACAGGATCTCGGCCGGGCCGGCGCCGGACTCGGCGAGCGCCCGCACGTCGGACATCATCTCGGCGAACGCCCGCAGGCCGGTGACCGCGCGGGTGCCGAGTCCGGGCACCTCCTCCAGGTGCTCCAGCGCCTGGCCGAACGAGACGCGCTCCCGCTCGGCGTAGCCGGCGACCATCGCCTCGGACCGGTCGCCGAGCCCGCGCTTGGGCACGTTGAGGATGCGCCGCAGGTTGACGTCGTCGTCGGGGTTGGCGATCGCGCGCAGGTACGCCACGGCGTCCTTGATCTCGCGCCGCTCGTAGAACCGGGTGCCGCCGACCACCTTGTACGGCAGGCCGACGCGGATCAGCACCTCCTCCAGCGCCCGGGACTGGGCGTTGGCGCGGTAGAAGATCGCGACGTCGCCGGGGCGGACGCCGTCGGAGTCGCCCAGGCGGTCGATCTCCTCCGCGACGAACCGCGCCTCCTCGTGCTCGTTGTCGGCGACGTAGGCGACGATCTTCGGCCCGGACCCGGAGTCGGTCCACAGCCGCTTGGGCTTGCGGCCGGGGTTCTTGCTGATCACCGCGTTGGCGGCGGACAGGATGGTCTGCGTCGAGCGGTAGTTCTGCTCCAGCAGGATGGTCGTGGCGTCCGGGTAGTCCGCCTCGAACTCCATGATGTTGCGGATGCTGGCGCCGCGGAACGCGTAGATCGACTGGTCGGCGTCGCCGACGACGGTCAGCTCGCCGCGCGGCACGTCGTCGCCGTCGGTCCCGGCGCCCGCGAGCTCGCGGACGAGCACGTACTGCGCGTGGTTGGTGTCCTGGTACTCGTCGACGAGCACGTGCCGGAACCGGCGGCGGTAGTGCTCGGCGACGGCCGGGAACGCCTGCAGCAGGTTGACCGTCGTCATGATCAGGTCGTCGAAGTCGAGGGCGTTCGCCTGGCGCAGCCGCTGCTGGTAGCGGGTGTAGACCTGCGCGAGCGTCTGGTCGAAGTCGTTGCCCGACGAACCGCCCGAGGTGGCCGCGAACGTGTCGGGGTCGACGAGCTCGTCCTTGAGGTTGGAGATCTTGGACGCCAGCGCCTTCGGCGGGTACTTCTTCGGGTCCAGGTCGAGCTCGCGGGCCACCAGCGTGAGCAGCCGCTGGGAGTCGGCGGCGTCGTAGATGGAGAACGACGACCGCAGCCCGAGCGTCGTCGCCTCGCGCCGCAGGATCCGCACGCACGCGGAGTGGAACGTCGACACCCACATCGCGCGGGCCGACGGGCCGACGAGGGCGGCCACGCGCTCGCGCATCTCCGCCGCGGCCTTGTTGGTGAACGTGATCGCCAGGATCTCCCCCGCGCGCGCCTGCCGGGTCGCCAGCAGGTGCGCGATGCGGTGGGTCAGCACGCGGGTCTTGCCCGAGCCGGCGCCCGCGACGATGAGCAGCGGCCCGCCGTGGTGCAGGACCGCGGCGCGCTGCTGCGGGTTGAGGCCGACGAGCAGCGCGTCGGCGTCGACCGACGGCGCGCGGCCGCGCGCGCCCCGGCGGTCGTCGTCGCGGGGCGCGTCGAGGTCCCCGCCCGCACCGGCACCGTCACCGGGCAGGTCACCGCGCGGCGGCACGGCGGCCGGCAGGCGACCGAGGTCGGAGAGGGCGAGTCCGGGCAGCGGCAGGTTCTCGAAGAGCGACGTCATGGCAGGGCCCAGCCTAGGCGCCCCCACCGACACCCGCGGCGCCTCACCCCCGGGCCAGCAGGACCTCCCGGAGGGCGGACAGCAGGGACGGCGGGAGGCCCAGCGCGTCGAGGTGCGACAGCCGCACGTGCAGCGGCCGGTCGGCCGTCGCCGCGGCCAGCGCGGCGGTCAGCAGGGCGTTCTGGGTCCACGCGGCGCGCAGGACGCGCAGCACCTCGGCGTCCGGGGCGGGGCCGGCGAGCGGGACCGTGCCGCAGGTCACCTCGAGCAGGGCGCGCGCGGGCACGCCGGCGACGTCGACGCGCAGCCGGCCGTCGACCACGCGCGCCGTCACGGGCACCGTCGTGCCGTCGACCCGCGCCACGACACGGGCGGCGACGTCCGCGGTCGCGCCCGCGGTCACCAGCGTCAGCGTCCAGTCGCGGTCGGCCGGCACGCACCCGGCCGCGCCCTCGACCGGGGCGACCGTCAGCGTCCCGGGCCCGTCCGCCCACCGGATCGCCGTCCGGGCGATCCCGGCGGGGTCCGTCCCGTCGCCCGCGCCGTCGTCCTCGACCAGCGTGAACGCGCCGTCGGCCCCCGGGACGACCAGCAGCTCCAGGTGGCCCGGGTTGACCGGGTCGTTGCCGGGGACCTCGGCCCCGTCGAGCGGCACCACCGCGCCCGGCCGCGCCAGCACCGGGATCGAGTCGAGCGGGCGGTGCAGGTCGAGCAGCCGGTCGCCGTCGTAGACCGCGCCGGTGAGCACGTCGACCCAGGTGCCCGGCGGCAGCCACGCCCGCACGGCGGACGCGCGGGTGACCGGGTCGGCGGGCGTGGTCACCGGGGCGACCAGGAGCTCGGAGCCGAACAGGAACTGCTGCGGCACGTCGTAGGCCTCGGGGCGGTCGGGCCACGCGTGGTAGAGCGGCCGGACCAGGGCGACCGACTCGGCCGCGGCGCGGTGGTTCATCGTGTGCAGGTACGGCACGAGGCGGTGCCGCAGCCGCAGGAACTCCGCCTGCACCTGCCGGGCGTGCGGCCCGAACGACCACGGCTCCTTGCTGGTGAACGGGTTGTCCGAGGAGTGCAGCCGCAGGATCGGCGAGAACGTCCCGAGCTGCACCCAGCGGGTCGCCAGCTCCTCGTCCCGCACGCCGAAGAAGTGCCCGCCGATGTCGTGCGACCACCAGCCGTAGCCGATGTTCGCCGCGGTGGCGGTGAACTCCGGCTGGAACGCCAGCGAGTCCCAGGTGATGACGGTGTCGCCGGAGAACCCGACCGGGTACCGGTGGCTGCCCGGCCCGGCGTACCGGGAGAACGTCAGCCCGCGCCGGCCGTCCCGGGCGCTGTCGAGGTAGTGGAAGTGGTTGAGCATCCACAGCGGGTCGATGCCGGCGACGCGGGAGTGCCCGCCCTGCTGCCAGTCGAGCCACCAGAAGTCGACCCCGTCCCGCTCGAGGCCCCGGTGCAGCACCGAGAAGTACGCCGCGAGGAACTCCCGGTCCGTGACGTCGAAGGCGATCGGGTCGCCGTCGGGCTCCCGGCCGAGCGCCGCGCACATCGCGGCGTAGGCGTCCTCGTGCGCGCGCACGCCGTCGGCGGGGTGCACGTTCAGCGTCACGCGCAGGCCGCGCTCGTGCAGCCAGGACAGCAGCGCGGGCGGGTCGGGGAACAGGTCCCGGTTCCAGGTGTACCCGGTCCAGCCGGAGCCGAGCGCCGGGTCGACCTCGGTGACGTGCCAGTCCATGTCGAGCACCGACACCGACAGCGGGATCCGCTCGGCGGCGAACCGCTCGACCACCTCGCGGTAGCCCTCCGCCGTGTACCGGTGGAACCGGCTCCACCACGTGCCGAGCGCCCAGCGCGGCAGCACCGGCACCGGACCGGACACCGCGTGGAACGCCCGCAGCGCCTCCGCGTGGTCGTGCGCGTAGCCGAAGACGTACAGGTCCTGCCGGGACCCGTCGCGCGGGGCGACCCAGCCGTCGGGCTCGAACACCATCGACCGCGAGTCGTCCAGCACCGCGTAGCCCTGCCGGGACACGACGCCGCCCTCCAGCGGGACGCGCCCGTCCGCCTCGTCCAGCGTGCGGGCCGTGCCGCCCAGGCCGTCGGCGGGCTGCCCGTACCGCCACACCGAGCGGTACGCGCTGACCCCGCCCGTGACCTCGACCGACAGGCCGGCGGTGCTGAACGGGCCCCGGTCGTAGACGACCCGCAGCCGGGACGTGACGACCTCGACGACGTGCCCGCGGTCGACCACGCGGAACTCCGGGACCGGCAGCGCGCGGTGCCGGGCGAACGTGCTGGGGCGGTCCTCGAACCGGCCGTCCTCGGCATACTCGAGCCGCACGAGGCCGTCCGCGAGGACGGTGATGCGCCAGCGGTCGCCCTGGACGACGGCGCGGGGGTCGGCGGCGCCGTCGGGGGCGGGGCCGGTCACGAGGGTCAGGGCGTCCTTGGTGCCGCTCATGGCGTCCTGTTTAACGCTAAAGTGGCGCGCACGTCAACGCCGATCCGGGGAGGCCGCGCCCGTGGACACCATCACGCTCAAGGACGTCGCGCACGCCGTCGGCGTCAGCGTGATGACGGTGTCCAACGTGGTCAACGGGCGGCTGGACCGGGTCTCCCCCGCCACCGCGGCCCGGGTCGAGCGCGCCGTCGCGGACCTCGGCTACGTCCCCAGCGCCGCGGCCCGCACGCTGGTCGCCCGCCGCTCCCGGCTGGTCGGGCTCCTGCTGCCGGGTCGGCCCGACGGCGTGAGCCTGCTCGGCAGCCCGCACGACGTCGCGGTCACCGGCGCGCTCGAGGCCACGCTGCGCGGCCGGGACCACCACCTCATGCTGCGCGGCGTCGGCGACGCCCGGGACGTGCGGGACTCCGTGCGCCGGTGGGGCCTCGACGGGGTGGTCCTCATGGGGTTCACCGACGCCGCGCTCGCCGGGCTGGACCTGTCTCCGACGCTCGCGACCGTCCTGGTCGACGCCGACGGCGGGGTCGTGCGCGCGGACGGCGGGCCGGCGCACGCGCGCGTCCGGTCCGACGACCGGGCCGGCGGGCGGCTGGCCGGCGCGCACCTGGCCGGGCTGGGGCACCGCGGCCTGGTGCTGTGCGGGCCGGTCGACGGCGCGAGCCGGGTCGTCGCCGAGCGGCTCGCCGGGTTCCGGGCGGCCGCGGCGGACGCGGGGCTCGCCGCGGACGCGGTCCGGGTGGCGCACGCCCGGACGACCTACGACGAGGGCGTCGCGCTGGGCGGGCGGCTCGCCGCGGACGTGCGCGCGGGCGACGTCACCGCGGCGTTCGCCACGGCCGACGTGCTGGCCGCGGGCGTGGCCCGCGGGCTCGCCGACGCCGGGCTGCGGGTGCCGGAGGACGTGTCCGTGCTCGGCTACGACGACGCGGAGCTCGCCCGGCAGGTCACACCCCGGCTGTCGACGGTCGCGCAGGACACGGCCGGCAAGGGCCGGCTGGCGGCGGAGCTGCTGCTCGGGCTGGTGACCGGCGAGGACCCCGCCCCGCGGTCGGCGACGGTGCCGGTCGCGCTGGTCGCGCGGGAGTCGACGGCGCCGGCGCCGCGCTGACGGCGCCGTCGCCGGCCCGGCACGCGGTCAGCGCCAGAGCACCGCGACCAGGATGTTCACCAGGGTCAGGCCCAGGGTGGCGCCGACCAGGCCGCGCGTGACCTTCTCGGGGCGCCGCGCGCCGTACCAGACCAGCCCGGTCACGACGAGCGCGACGACGAGCTTCACGCCGATCTTGGCGTTGTCCGGCGGCTCGAGCCCGCCGACCTCCGCGGACCGCAGCCCGACCATGACGATCCCCGTGACCAGCGCGGTCAGGGCGCCGTGCAGCGCGCCCTTCGGGAACGCCGGCTGCCGCAGCGTGACCAGGCAGCCGCCCAGCACGATCGCCCAGCCGACCAGGTGCAGCACGACCAGCAGGCCGTACACGACGTCCATCGGACCATCCCTCGCTCGGTGCCCGGTGCGTGCAAGGATCCCCTGCGCGGCCCTGCCGGCCGCGCACCGCTGTGCCCGACGAGCCGAACCCCGAGGATGTCATGACCACCCCCGAGCACCCGAACCCCGGCGAGTCGCCCACCGGCGGGTCGCAGCCGACGCCCGGGGCCGCCCCGCAGCCCGGCGCGCCGCAGCCGGCACCGGGAGCGGCGTACCCCGCGCCCGGCGCGTACCCCGCGGCCGTCCCCGGGCCGTACCCGGTCCCGCCGCAGCCGGCGCCCTCGCCGACCCTCGCGATCGTCGGCCTGGTCACCGCCGTCATCCCGTGCACGGCCCTCGTCGGGCTCGTGATCAGCATCGTCGTGCTGGTGCGCGGCCGGCGCGGCGGCGTCCCCGGCCGCGGCCTCGCCGTGGCGGGCGTGGTCGTGGGTGCGCTCTGGCTCGTGGCCGGGGTCGTCGCGCTCGCGCTCGGCGCGTTCGGCATCGCCTCGCTCGTCGAGACCTGCGCGGACCTCGGCGACGGGGTGCACTACGTCGACGGCGTGCGCTACGAGTGCAACATCGGCTGACGCCGCGCCACCGCCCCGCGTGATCGCGGCGGCGCGCCGGATCAGAGCAGCCGGCGCGCCGCCGCCCACCGGGTCAGCTCGTGCCGCGACGACAGCTGCAGCTTGCGCAGCACCGCGGACACGTGCGTCTCGACCGTCTTGATCGAGATGAACAGCTCCCCCGCCACCTCGCGGTAGGAGTACCCCCGGGCGATCAGCCGCATCACCTCGCGCTCGCGCGCCGACAGCCGGTCCAGCTCGTCGTCGCCCGTCGCCACGTCGCCCGCGGCGGCCCCGAACGCGTCCAGCACGAACCCGGCGAGCCGGGGCGAGAACACCGCGTCGTCGCCGGCCACCCGGAGCACCGCGTCGCACAGGTCCGGCCCGGAGATCGCCTTGGTGACGTAGCCCCGCGCGCCGGCGCGGATCACCGCGACGACGTCCTCGGCGGCGTCCGACACGGACAGCGCGAGGAACCGGGTGCCGCCGAGCAGGTCGGTGCACGCGCGGATGACCTCGGCCCCGCCGCCGCCGTCGCCACCGGGCAGGTGCACGTCCAGCAGCACGACGGGCGGCTGCGTCGCGCGGACGACCTGGATCGCCTCGTCGACCGTGGCGGCCTCGCCGACGACGTGCACCCGGTCGTCGAGGGACGCCTTCACGCCCGCGCGGAACATCAGGTGGTCGTCGACCAGCACCACGTCGACCGGAGCGTCGTTCATCCCTGCATCGTCCTCTCGTCCTCCGCCGCCGCCGGCTCACGCACCAGCGGCATCCGCAGCCGCACCTCGGTGCCGCCGCCGTCCTTGCACACCACCGACGCCGTCCCGCCCCGGCGCCGCACCCGGCCCAGGATGGACTCCCGCACCCCGAACCGGTCGCTCGGCACGGCCTCGGGGTCGAAGCCGTCGCCGCGGTCCCGGACGAACACCTCGACCTCGGCCGGCCCGGCCTCCAGGTAGAGCGACACCGGCGGGCGCCCGTGCCGGACGGCGTTGAGCAGCGCCTCGCGGGTCGCCTGGAGCAGCGCGTCCGTGCTGGCGTCGGGCTCGGTGTCGCCGACGACCACCGTCTCGATCGTGACCGCCTCGCCGTCGGGGCCGGTGCGGGTGTCCTCGATCTCGGCGACGATCGCCGCCAGCACCGCCGCCACCGAGGTGCCGGGCGCCGGGCGGTCGTCGTACAGCCACGCACGCAGCTCGCGCTCCTGGGCGCGCGCCATCCGCGCGACCTCGGTCGGGTCGTCCGCCCGGGCGCGGATCAGCGCCAGGGTCTGCAGCACGGAGTCGTGCAGGTGCGCGGCGATGTCTGCCCGCTCCGACTCGCGGGCGCGGGCGGCGCGCTCGTCGCCGAGCTCGCGGACCAGCCGCAGCCACCACGGCGCGAGCACCAGGGCGACGCCGCCGAGCACCGCCACCGCCGCGACCGTCGACTGCACCAGGGTCCCGGGGGTCGCGTCCTGCCCGACCAGCAGCAGCACCCCGACGCCCGCGATCACCAGCCCGCCGGCCAGCCGCAGCACGCTGACCGGCCGGCGGCTGCCGCCCCTGCGCTCCCGCTGCACCGCGTCCAGCTGGCTCCACGCGAGGGCCGCGCCCGCGACCAGCAGCAGCACCGGCACCACCCAGTTGCCGACCACGTCGGTGCCCGCCCGCGCCAGCAGCAGCGCCACCGCGCCGGCCAGCAGCGCGACCCCCACCGCGATCTCCGTCCACGGCAGCCGGCGCAGCCGCTGCACGGCGTCGTGCTCGAGGGGGCGGTGCAGGCGGGACAGGTCGGCCGGGCGCGCGGCGTCGGCGGCGGCCGCGGGGTCGCCCACCGGGATCGTCACCCACCAGAACACGTACAGGGCCACGCCGATCCCGCCGACCGGCGTCAGCAGCACGAACAGCACGCGCACCAGGCGTGCGGACACGCCCAGGTGCAGCGCGAGACCGGCCGCGACGCCGCCGACGACGCGGCCGCGCTCCGGGCGGCGCAGCGGCAGGCGGGACGGGGACTCCATGCCCTGATCGTCACACGTCGCGGGCCCGGTGAGGGCGCCCCGGCCCCAGGATCAGGGGACCCCGGGGCACGATCAGGGGCGGGTCAGGGGGGTACCCGATGCCGCACGGGGCACCCCGCACGTCAGGATCGAGCCATGACGAACGACAGCACCGACCGCGGGTCGGGCACCGTGCCGCCGAGCGGCCCCGGTGCCCCCGGCCCCGTGCCTCCTCCCGCACCCCCGGCCGACGGCCACGGGATGTCCGGCTTCTTCGACGCGATCCGCCGCGCCGGGGTCTCCCGCTCCCAGGACCGCTGGGTCGGCGGCGTCGCCGGCGGGCTCGCCGCCCGGTTCGGCATCGACCCGCTGCTCGCCCGCGGCCTGGTCGGCGTCTCCCTGCTCATGGGCTTCGGCTTCGTGCTCTACGGCCTCGCCTGGGCGCTGCTGCCCGAGCAGTCCGACGGCCGGATCCACCTCGAGGAGACCATCCGCGGGAACTTCGACGTCGCCCTGCTCGGCTCGATCGCGCTCGTGGTCATCGGGTTCAGCTCCGGCGACTGGTGGTTCAGCTGGGGCCCGTTCCGGTCCGGCTGGTTCAGCGGCCTCGCGTGGTTCGCGGTCGTGGTCGCCGGGATCGTCATCCTCGTCAGCGCGCTGCGGCGCGGCAGGGACGGCGGCCCGGCGGCACCCTCGTGGCAGCCCCCGTACCCGGAAGGACAGCGTCCCATGACCAGCCCCAGCAGCACCCCGCCGGCACGTGCCGGCGGGGTGCAGCGGGGGCTGGTCATGGGACGCGGTCCATCCGGGTACGGGGGCTGCCACGAGGGTGCCGCCGGGC
>NZ_JAKRMS010000102.1 GCF_022346185.1 Cellulomonas sp. ACRRI
GGGCGTGTCGGTGGGGCGTGGGAGGGTCGAGCCATGGACAGCGCGATGCAGCGAGTCATTGGTCCCGGCGCCGCCACCGAGCGGGTCGACGCCCGGCACTGGCGGGTGCTGCTGCTGTGGCTGCAGGCCGCCTTCCGGGTCCCCGACCTCGCCACGGGCGCGGCGCTCGTCGCCCGGGTCGCGGCCGAGGCGGAGCGCCTCGGCGCCGCGCCCGACGTGACGCTGCGGCCCGGCGTCGTCCAGGTGCGGACTACCACGTGGGCCGCGCACGGGCTCACCGAGGCGGACCTGGCGCTCGCGGCCGCCGTGTCGGCCGCGGCGGACGAGCTCGGGGTCGTCGGCGACCCCGCCTCGCTCACGTCGCAGGAGATCGCGATCGACGCGCTCGACATCCCGCGCGTCGCTCCGTTCTGGCGCGCGGTGCTGGGCTACGAGCCGGAGCCCGGGACCGACCCGGACGACCCGGCGCTCGCGGACCCGGGCGCCCTGGGGCCGGGGTACTGGTTCCAGCAGATGGACTCCCCGCGCCCGCAGCGCAACCGGATCCACGTCGACGTCACGGTGCCGCACGACCAGGCCGAGGCCCGGGTCGCGGCGGCGCTGGCCGCTGGGGGCACGCTGCTGTCCGACCGGCGGGCGCCCGCGTTCTGGGTCCTGGCGGACCCCGAGGGCAACGAGGCCTGCGTGTGCACCTGGCAGGCCCGCGGGAAGGGCTGACCCGCGCCGGCCGGCTCCGCGCCGTCTCGCCCCTCGGTCGATCACAGGACGGACGCCGCACGCATCGTGACGTGCGCGGACGTACCGTGACCGCCACGCCGCCGCCGCGGTGGCGCCCTGCTCGTCCGAAGGAGCCCCAGCGTGAGTCGTCCTCTGCGCTCTCGTACCTCGACCCACGGCCGCAACATGGCCGGCGCCCGCGCCCTCTGGCGCGCCACCGGCATGGGCTCCGAGGACTTCGGCAAGCCGATCATCGCGATCGCCAACTCGTACACCCAGTTCGTCCCGGGCCACGTGCACCTCAAGGACATGGGCGACCTCGTCGCGTCGGCGATCCAGGAGGCGGGCGGCGTCGCCAAGGAGTTCAACACCATCGCCGTCGACGACGGCATCGCGATGGGCCACGCCGGCATGCTCTACTCGCTGCCCAGCCGCGACCTGATCGCCGACTCGGTCGAGTACATGGTCCAGGCGCACTGCGCCGACGCCCTGGTGTGCATCTCCAACTGCGACAAGATCACGCCGGGCATGCTCAACGCGGCGCTGCGGCTGAACATCCCGGTGATCTTCGTGTCGGGCGGCCCGATGGAGGCCGGCAAGGCGGTGATCGCCGACGGCGTCGCGAAGACGCACCTCAACCTGATCAACGCGATCAACTACTCGGCGGACGACAACGTCTCCGACCAGGCGCTGGCCACGGTCGAGGAGAACGCCTGCCCGACCTGCGGATCCTGCTCCGGCATGTTCACGGCCAACTCGATGAACTGCCTCACCGAGGCGCTCGGCCTGTCGCTGCCGGGCAACGGCTCGACGCTCGCCACGCACAGCGCCCGCCGCGAGCTGTTCCTCGAGGCCGGCCGCACGATCGTCGACCTGGCCCGTCGGTACTACGACGACGAGGACGACACCGCGGCGCCCCGCGGGATCGCGACCCGCGCCGCGTTCGCGAACGCGATGGCGCTCGACGTCGCGATGGGCGGCTCGACCAACACCGTGCTGCACGTGCTCGCCGCGGCGCAGGAGGCCGAGGTCGACTTCACGCTCGAGGACATCGACGCGATCAGCCGCCGGGTGCCGTGCCTGGCGAAGGTCGCGCCGAACCACCCGGACTACCACATGGAGGACGTGCACCGGGCGGGCGGCATCCCCGCGCTGCTCGGCGAGCTCGACCGCGCCGGGCTGCTCGACCACGACGTCACGAGCGTGCACACGCCGACGCTGCGCGCCTGGTTGGACGACTGGGACGTCCGCGGCGGGAAGGCCACCGAGCGCGCGACCGCCCTGTTCCACGCGGCCCCCGGGGGCGTGCGCACCACGCAGGCGTTCTCGACGTCCAACGTGTGGGAGTCGCTCGACACGGACGGCGCCGGCGGGTGCATCCGCGACGTCGCGCACGCCTACACCGTCGAGGGCGGCCTGGCCGTGCTGCGCGGCAACCTCGCCGAGGACGGCGCCATCATCAAGACCGCCGGCATCGACCCGGACGTCTTCCACTTCGTCGGACGTGCGCTGGTGTGCGAGTCGCAGGACGAGGCCGTCGACAAGATCCTGCGCAAGGAGGTCGAGCCGGGCCACGTGGTCGTCGTGCGCTACGAGGGCCCGTCCGGCGGCCCCGGCATGCAGGAGATGCTCTACCCGACGTCGTTCATCAAGGGCCGCGGGCTCGGCAAGGTGTGCGCGCTCATCACCGACGGCCGGTTCTCCGGCGGGTCGAGCGGCATCTCGGTCGGCCACATCAGCCCCGAGGCGGCCGCCGGCGGCACGATCGGCCTGATCGAGGACGGCGACGAGATCGAGATCGACGTCGAGACCCGCCTCATCCGGGTCAACGTGCCCGACGAGGTGCTCGCGGACCGCCGCGCCAAGATGGAGGCGCGGGAGAACCCGTGGCAGCCGGTCGACCGCGACCGGTACGTCTCGCCCGCGCTCCAGGCGTACGCGGCGATGGCGACGTCCGCCGACCGCGGCGCGGTCCGCGACGTGAGCCGCCTCCGCCGCGGCTGACGCGGCACGACCCGCGCGGCGCGCCCCGGCACGTCAGGGGCGCGTCGCGCGCTCGGCGCCTACAGTCTGCTCATGACGACCACGGGCGGGAACACCCCGGACATCGACATCAAGCCGCGCTCCCGGCAGGTGACCGACGGCATCGAGGCCACGGCGTCGCGCGGCATGCTGCGCGCCGTGGGGCTCGGCGACGACGACTGGGTGAAGCCCCAGATCGGCGTCGCGAGCTCCTGGAACGAGATCACCCCCTGCAACCTGTCGCTGCAGCGGCTGGCGCAGGCGGTCAAGAGCGGCGTGCACGCCGGCGGCGGCTACCCGCTGGAGTTCGGCACCATCTCGGTCTCGGACGGCATCTCGATGGGCCACGAGGGCATGCACTTCTCCCTGGTGAGCCGGGACATCATCGCGGACAGCGTCGAGACCGTGATGCAGGCCGAGCGCCTGGACGGCTCCGTGCTGCTGGCCGGGTGCGACAAGTCGCTCCCGGGCATGCTGATGGCCGCCGCGCGCCTCGACCTGTCGAGCGTGTTCCTGTACGCCGGTTCGATCATGCCGGGCTGGGTGAAGCTCGAGGACGGCACCGAGAAGGACGTCACGCTGATCGACGCGTTCGAGGCGGTCGGCGCGTGCGCCCGCGGCCTGATGAGCAAGGGCGACCTGGACCGCATCGAGCGCGCCATCTGCCCGGGCGAGGGCGCCTGCGGCGGCATGTACACCGCGAACACGATGGCGTCGGTGGCCGAGGCGATGGGCATGTCGCTGCCGGGCTCCGCCGCCCCGCCGAGCGCCGACCGCCGCCGGGACAACTTCGCGATGCGCTCCGGCGAGGCCGTCGTCGAGCTGCTGCGCAAGGGCATCACCGCGCGGCAGATCATGACCAAGGAGGCGTTCGAGAACGCCATCGCGGTGGTCATGGCGTTCGGCGGCTCGACCAACGCGGTGCTGCACCTGCTGGCGATCGCGCACGAGGCCGAGGTCGACCTGACGCTGGACGACTTCAAGCGCGTGGCCGCGAAGGTCCCGCACCTGGGCGACCTCAAGCCGTTCGGCCGGTACGTCATGGCCGACGTCGACCGCATCGGCGGCGTCCCCGTGATCATGAAGGCGCTGCTGGACGCGGGCCTGATCCACGGCGACTGCCTCACCGTCACCGGCAAGACCGTCGCGGAGAACCTCGCCGACGTCGCGCCGCCCGACCCGGACGGCAAGATCCTGCGGGCCCTGGACAACCCGATCCACCACACCGGCGGCATCACGATCCTCGACGGGTCGCTGGCCCCGGAGGGCGCCGTCGTGAAGTCGGCCGGCTTCGACACCGACGTGTTCGAGGGCACCGCCCGGGTGTTCGAGCGGGAGCGCGCGGCGCTGGACGCGCTGGAGGACGGCACCATCCAGGCGGGCGACGTGGTCGTCATCCGGTACGAGGGCCCCAAGGGCGGCCCGGGCATGCGCGAGATGCTGGCGATCACCGGCGCGATCAAGGGCGCCGGGCTGGGCAAGGACGTCCTGCTGCTCACCGACGGCCGGTTCTCCGGGGGCACCACCGGCCTGTGCGTCGGGCACGTCGCGCCCGAGGCGGTCGACGCCGGGCCGATCGCGTTCGTCCGCGACGGCGACCGGATCCGGCTGGACGTCGCGAACGCGACGCTCGACCTGCTGGTGCCCGAGGAGGAGCTCGCCGCCCGCCGGGTCGGCTGGGCACCGCTGCCCCCGCGGTACACCCGGGGTGTGCTCGCGAAGTACGCGAAGCTCGTGCAGTCGGCGTCGACGGGGGCGGTGCTGATCTGAGGCCCACCGGAACCGGCGTCGCTGATCTGCGCGAACGTCCCCGCCGGACCCGGCCCGCCCGCTAGGGTCGCGTCGGGGCACCCGACGGGTGCCCCGACGGGACGGGGGGCGAGGGTGACGACGGAGCCGGCACCGGCGGGGACCACCGCCGTGAGCACCCGCGGCCTGCGGAAGACCTACCGGCACCGCGGCCGGCAGGTCGTCGCGGTGGGCGGGCTCGACCTGGACGTGCCGCTCGGCGGCGTGCACGGGTTCCTCGGCCCGAACGGGGCGGGCAAGACGACGACGATCCGGATGCTGCTCGGGCTCATCCGACCGGACTCGGGCGTCGTGCGCGTCCTCGACCGCCCCGTCCCCGCGGCGCTGCCCGAGGTCGTCGCCCGCGTCGGTGCGATCGTCGAGTCGCCGAAGTTCTTCCCGGCGTTCTCCGGGCGGCGGAACCTCGAGCTGCTCGCCGCGGCGATCGGGGTGCCGGCCGCGCAGGTCGACCGGGTGCTCGCCGACGTCGGCCTCGCGGACCGGGCGTCGAGCGCGTTCCGCACGTACTCGCTCGGCATGAAGCAGCGGCTGGCGATCGCGTCCACGCTGCTCAAGGATCCCGAGCTGGTGATCTTCGACGAGCCCACGAACGGCCTGGACCCCGCCGGCATCCACGAGGTGCGGCAGACGATGCGGGAGCTCGCGGCGGCCGGGAAGACCGTGCTGGTGTCGAGCCACATCCTCGCCGAGGTGCAGCAGGTGGCCGACACGGTGTCGATCGTGACGCAGGGCCGCCTCGTCGCGGGCGGCCGGGTCGAGGACCTGCTGGCCGCGGCAGGCGCGGGGGAGACCCGCGTGGGCGTGGAGCGTCCCGCGGAGGCCGCGGCGGTGCTCGGCGAGCGTGGCTGGGCGGTCCGGCCCGACGGCGCGGGCGGGCTGCTCGTCGCCGGCGCCGCGCCGGCGGAGATCACGCGGGCGCTGGCCGACCGCGGGCTGTACCTGCACGAGCTCGCGCCGGGTCGCGCCGACCTGGAGCAGGTGTTCCTCGCCCTGACCGGCACGGGCGCGGACGGCACCGCCGCCGCGCACCAGGGCCGGCCGGCGCCGCACGGACGGCGGGTGCGCGCGTGAGCGCCGCGCAGGGCACCGCCCGGCGCCCGGACGCGCGCTCTGCCGGCGCCGCCGACCCGGCCGGCGCCCGCCGTCCCCGAGCCGGCCTGGTGCGCGTCGAGGCCCGCCGGTTCCGGTACCGCGCCGCCATCCGGTGGCTGGCGCTGCTCGCGGTGGTCGCGGCGCTCGTGGTCGTCGCGAGCGTGTTCGCCGCGGCCCGGCCCCCGTCGGAGCGCGCGATCGCGGAGGCGGAGCAGCAGTACGCCTTCGCCCAGGAGGACTGGGCGGAGAACGGCGAGCAGTACGTCGCCGACTGCCGCGAGGGCGAGGCCCTCGCGCAGGAGACGGACCCCGGCGCGGACTGGGGCTGCGACGACCTGGAGCCCCGCCTCGAGGCGTACCTGCCGCCCCAGCCGACCCTCGCGGACTCGGGCCCCACCTGGGTGTCGGGGGTGACGACCTTCCTGCTCCTGCTCGCCTTCGCGTCCGGGGTCACGTTCGTGACGGCCGAGATCGGCACCGGGGCGCTGGGGACCTGGCTCACGTTCGTCCCCCGGCGCGGTCGGGTCTACGCGAGCAAGGTCACGGTCGCGGCGGCCGGCGTGCTGGTGCCGACGGCGGTGGCGCTCGCGCTCACCGTCGGCGGCGCGTGGGTCGCGGCGAGCGTGCACGACGCGGTCGGCGAGCTCACCGCCGCGTGGTGGACCGCCCTCGGGTGGCAGGCGCTCCGGGCGCTGGCGGCCGCCGCGGCGCTCGGGGCGGTCGGCGCGGCGCTCGGCTTCCTGCTGCGCAGCGCGGCGGGAGCGCTCGGCGTCGGCATCGGCTGGCTGCTGCTCGTCGACGGCGTGCTGGCCGGCCTGCACCCGGCGCTGTCCCCCTGGACGGTGCGCTCGTCGCTGCTCGCCTGGCTGGAGGGCGGCCTGACGTACTGGGTCACGGTGCCGTGCGCGCCGGTCGACGGCGTCCCGCAGGCCGGGATGTGCACGGCCGAGCGGACCGTGTCGATGCTGCACGGCGGGGTGCTGCTCGGGGTGGTGACGGTCGTCCTGGTGGTCCTCGGCGGCCTGATGTTCCGGCACCGCGACGTCGACTGACGTCGGCTGCGCCCCACCGCGCCGCATGCCAGGGTGGACGCATGGCATGGACCGTCGAGGACGCACCGTGGTGGACCCGAGCCGTCGTCTACCAGATCTACCCGAGGTCGTTCCAGGACTCCGACGGCGACGGCGTCGGCGACCTGCGGGGGATCATCTCCCGCCTGGACCACCTGAGCGCCCTGGGCGTCGACGTGGTGTGGCTGTCGCCGATCTACCGCTCGCCGCAGGACGACAACGGCTACGACATCAGCGACTACCAGGACGTCGACCCGTCGTTCGGCACGCTCGCGGACCTGGACGAGCTGATCGCCGCGCTGCACGAGCGCGGCATGAAGCTGCTCATGGACCTGGTGGTGAACCACACGTCCGACGAGCACCCGTGGTTCCTCGAGAGCCGCAGCGGCCCGGACAGCCCGAAGCGCGACTGGTACTGGTGGCGGCCGCCGCGCGAGGGGATGGCGCCCGGGCAGCCGGGTGCCGAGCCGACCAACTGGCACTCGTTCTTCTCCGGCTCGACCTGGGAGCTGGACGAGGCGTCCGGCGAGTACTACCTGCACCTGTTCAGCAGGAAGCAGCCCGACCTCAACTGGGAGAACCCGGAGGTCCGCCAGGCGGTCTACGCGATGATGCGCTGGTGGCTGGACCGCGGGGTCGACGGCTTCCGGATGGACGTCATCAACCTGATCTCCAAGGACACCGCCCTGCCCGACGGCCCGGTGATCGCGGGGGTGTGGGGCGACGGCAGCGCGCACTACACCGACGGGCCGCGGGTCCACGAGTACCTGCACGAGATGCACCGCGAGGTGTTCGAGGGCCGCGCCGACCGGCTGCTGACCGTGGGGGAGACCCCGGGCGTCACGCTGGACGAGGCCCGGAGGTACACCGACCCGGCCCGGCGCGAGGTCGACATGGTGTTCCAGTTCGAGCACGTCGGGCTGGACCACGGCCCGGGCGGCAAGTTCGACCCGAAGCCGCTGCGGCTGACCGACCTCAAGGCGACCTTCGGGCGCTGGCAGGCGGGTCTGGCGGAGGCGGGCTGGAACAGCCTGTACTGGGACAACCACGACCAGCCGCGCGTCGTGTCCCGGTTCGGCGACGACGGGAAGCACCGTCGCGAGTCGGCCAAGGCGCTCGCCACCCTGCTGCACCTGCACCGCGGGACGCCGTACGTCTACCAGGGCGAGGAGCTCGGGATGACGAACGCGCACTTCACGCGGTTCGACCAGTACCGGGACATCGAGTCCGTCAACCACGTCGCCCAGGCCCGCACCCTCGCGTCCGCGACGGACGAGCAGCTGCTCGCGGGCCTCGCGGCCATGAGCCGGGACAACGCGCGCACGCCCGTGCAGTGGGACGACTCGCCGCAGGCCGGGTTCACCACCGGCACGCCGTGGCTGGCCGTGAACCCGAACCACACCGAGATCAACGCCGCCGCCGAGCGCGCCGACCCGGAGTCGGTGTTCCACCACCACCGGCGGCTGATCGAGCTGCGGCACACGGACCCGGTGGTCGCGCTCGGCGACTTCACGATGCTGCTGCCCGAGGACGAGCAGGTGTACGCGTACACCCGGGAGCTCGACGGGGACGCGCTGCTCGTCGTCGTCAACGTCTCGGGCGAGGAGCGGGTCGTCGACCTCGGGGACGCGTGGCCGGTCGCGGACGACGGCGGCTGGGGCGACCTGGTGCTCGGGACGCACGCCGAGGCCGGGGAGCCGACGACGCTGCGACCGTGGGAGGCGCGGGTGGTGCGGCGGCGCTGAGCCGCCGGGCGTCACTCCTGGACGTCGACCACCACGCGCACCGGGTCGCCGAGCAGGTAGGCCCGGAACGGCCGCGGCTCGCCCGTCACGCCCACGAACGCCTGGGACTGGGCCTCGAAGGTGCCCAGCAGCACGGCCTCGGTGACGGCGGTGGTGCCGGCGGCGGTGACCGGCTGCCGCAGCGGGAACTCGGTCAGGCCGGTGTCGTGCGGGTAGGCGGTCCCGGTGAGGACGACCTGCAGCGGGCTGTCGCCGGCGACGTCGACGGTCTCGCCGGTCGGGTCCTCCACGGCCGCGTCGACGTACTCGACCCGCCAGCCGGGCGTCCCGGTGCCGCCGAGCTCGAACACGACGCGGTCGTAGCCGTCGTGGTGGCCGACCCGGACGTCGGTGACGGTCAGCGCCGCGTCGGCGGAGGCGTCGGCGGTGTCCGCGGCGGTGTCGGCCGGGAACGCGGGCGCCGCGGCGTCGGCGTCCGCGTCGGCCGGGGCCCCGGTGGCGGTGGCCGTCGGCGTCGGCGTCGCCGTGGGGGAGCTCGTCGCGGGCGGGGCGGCGGAGGTGGACGCGTCGCCGGTCGGGCCGTCGTCCGCGCCGCCGCACGCGGCGACCAGGGCGAGCAGCGCGACGGCGGAGCCCGCGAGCAGCGGGCGGCGGGCGGACGTGCGGGTGCGGGTCATGGGACCGAGGCTAGGAGCGCGGCGCGCCTTCGGGCGGGAGGCGGGGGACGCGGCGGGTCACGACTCGATACCGATCACCTAGTGGACCCGTGGACCACGATGTGAGACGGCCTCGGCCGAGCGTGACACCCGACCGGCCGGGGCGTAGTGTCCTGTTGCATGCGGACGAACCTCCTCCTCGTAGTACTTCCCGGGCGCGCCGGCTAGAGCCACGCACGGAAGGCTCGTCAGCGCGCGCACCCCTCGATCCGCCCGGTATCTCGGGCCCGGGGGGTTTTTTCGTGCCGACGCAGCCCCACCGCGCGGCACCACGCGGCCCCCCGGCCGCCGCAGCAGCACCGCTCCACCCGCACAGACGCAGGAGACACCGATGGTCCAGGGCCCCCACCCGGCACCGCCCCGCAGGCCGGCCACGCCCGCAGCGCCCGCCGGCGCGCCCGAGCCGCGCGAGCCCGCGCGCCTCGCCGAGCCGACCGCCGCCCGGCCGCGGCCGGTCGTCACCGCGCAGGTCACCGGCGCGAAGTCGATCGTCCGCTCGCTCGAGGAGGCCGGCGCCGAGGTCGTCTTCGGCATCCCCGGCGGCGCGATCCTGCCGACCTACGACCCGCTGATGGACTCCACCCGGCTCCGGCACATCCTCGTGCGGCACGAGCAGGGCGGCGGCCACGCGGCGACCGGCTACGCGCAGGCCACCGGCAAGGTCGGCGTCACGATGGCGACCTCGGGCCCGGGCGCGACGAACCTGGTGACCCCGATCGCCGACGCGAACATGGACTCGATCCCGCTGGTCGCGATCACGGGCCAGGTCGGCGCGTCGCTGATCGGCACGGACGCGTTCCAGGAGGCCGACATCGTCGGCATCACGCTGCCGATCACCAAGCACAACTTCCTGGTGACCGATCCGGACGACATCCCCCGCACGATCGCCGAGGCGTTCCACATCGCGTCGACCGGCCGCCCCGGCCCGGTGCTGGTGGACATCGCCAAGTCGGCCATGCAGACCGACACCACGTTCACGTGGCCGCAGCAGCTGGACCTGCCGGGCTACCACCCGGTGACCAAGCCGCACGGCAAGCAGATCCGCGAGGCCGCCCGGCTGCTGGCGACGGCGCGCCGCCCGGTGCTCATGGTCGGCGGCGGCGTGATCCGCTCCGGCGCGTCCGCCGAGCTGCGCCGCCTGGTCGACGAGTCCGGCGCCGCCGTGGTGACCACGCTGATGGCCCGCGGCGCGCTGCCCGACACGCACCCGCAGCACCTCGGCATGCCCGGCATGCACGGCACGGTGGCCGCGGTTGCCGCGCTGCAGAAGGCCGACCTGGTCGTGGCGCTCGGCGCGCGGTTCGACGACCGGGTGACCGGCAAGCTGTCGTCGTTCGCGCCGAACGCCACGATCGTGCACGCCGACATCGACCCCGCGGAGATCGGCAAGAACCGCGCCGCGGACGTGCCGATCGTCGGCGACCTGCGCGAGGTCATCACGGACCTGCTGCCCGAGCTCGCCCGCGAGCAGGTGCAGCACGGCAAGCCGGACCTCGAGGCCTGGTGGCAGCAGATCGACTCCTGGCGGGAGACGTTCCCGCTGGGCTACGACGAGCCGACCGACGGCCACCTGGCGCCGCAGCACGTGATCTCCCGGATCGGCGAGCTGTCCGGGCCGGAGTCGATCTTCGTGTCCGGCGTCGGCCAGCACCAGATGTGGGCCGCGCAGTTCATCAAGTACCAGCGGCCGAACTCCTGGCTGAACTCCGGCGGCCTCGGGACCATGGGCTTCTCGGTGCCCGCGGCGATGGGCGCGAAGGTCGGCCAGCCCGACCGCACCGTGTGGGCGATCGACGGCGACGGCTGCTTCCAGATGACCAACCAGGAGCTCGCCACCTGCACGATCAACGAGATCCCGATCAAGGTCGCGGTGATCAACAACTCCTCGCTGGGCATGGTCCGGCAGTGGCAGACGCTGTTCTACGAGTCCCGGTACTCGAACACCGACCTGCACACCGGCCACGGCACCATCCACGTCCCGGACTTCGTGAAGCTCGCCGACGCCTACGGCGCGGTCGGCCTGCGCTGCGAGACCACCGCGGACGTGGACGCCACCATCAAGCGCGCGATGGAGATCGACGACCAGCCCGTCGTCGTGGACTTCACGGTGTCGCGCGACTCGATGGTGTGGCCGATGGTCGCCGCCGGCGTGAGCAACGACGACATCCAGTACGCCCGGGGCATCTCCCCGGCGTGGGACCGCGAGGACTGAGGAAGAGAACATGAGCCGTCACACCCTCTCCGTCCTCGTGGAGAACAAGCCCGGCGTGCTGACCCGCGTCGCCGGCCTGTTCGCCCGCCGGTCGTTCAACATCCACTCCCTCGCGGTGGGCCCCACCGAGCACGACGAGATCTCCCGGATCACCGTCGTGGTCGACGTCGACGCCCTGCCGCTGGAGCAGGTCACCAAGCAGCTGAACAAGCTGATCAACGTGATCAAGATCGTCGAGCTCGAGGACGCCGCCTCCGTGCAGCGCGAGCTGCTGCTGGTCAAGGTCCGCGCCGAGGGCCCGGTCCGCACCCAGGTGCTCGAGGTGGTCGAGCTGTTCCGGGCGCACGTCGTCGACGTCGTGCCGGACACCGTGACCATCGAGGCGACCGGCAGCCCGGGCAAGCTCACGGCGCTGCTCGCGGCGCTCGAGCCGTTCGGCGTCCGCGAGATCGTCCAGTCCGGCATCGTGGCCATCGGCCGCGGGCCCCGCTCCATCACGGACCGCGCGCTCGAGCGCGTCACCCGGTCCGCCTGATCCGTCCGTCCGCACGACCCCGCACACACAAGGAGAACCATCGTGGCTGAGCTGTTCTACGACGACGACGCCGACCTGTCGATCATCCAGAGCAAGAAGGTCGCCGTCATCGGCTACGGCAGCCAGGGGCACGCGCACGCGCTGAACCTGCGTGACTCGGGCGTCGACGTGACCGTCGGCCTGCGCGAGGGCTCGGCCTCCCGCGCCAAGGCGGAGAACGAGGGCCTCAAGGTCGCCACGGTGGCCGAGGCCGTCCAGGGCGCCGACGTCGTGGTGATCCTCGCGCCGGACCAGGTGCAGCGGCACATCTACCGCGACGAGATCGCCCCCAACCTGACCGAGGGCGCCGCGCTCGTCTTCGGCCACGGCTTCAACATCCGGTTCGGCTACATCAAGCCCGAGGCCGGCCACGACATCGTCATGGTCGCCCCCAAGGGCCCCGGCCACCTCGTGCGCCGCGAGTACGTCGACGGCCGCGGCGTGCCGGTGATCGTCGCCGTCGAGCAGGACGCGTCGGGCTCCGCCTGGGACCTCGCGCTGTCCTACGCCAAGGGCATCGGCGGCCTGCGCGCGGCCGGCATCAAGACCACGTTCACCGAGGAGACCGAGACCGACCTGTTCGGCGAGCAGGCGGTCCTCTGCGGCGGCGTGTCCCAGCTGATCCAGTACGGCTTCGAGACGCTGACCGAGGCGGGCTACCAGCCCGAGGTCGCGTACTTCGAGGTGCTGCACGAGCTGAAGCTGATCGTCGACCTCATCTTCGAGGGCGGCATCACCAAGCAGCGCTGGTCGGTCTCCGACACGGCCGAGTACGGCGACTACGTCTCTGGCCCGCGGGTCATCACGCCCGACGTGAAGGAGAACATGAAGGCCGTCCTCGCCGACATCCAGAACGGCGCCTTCGCCGAGCGGTTCATCACGGACCAGGACGCCGGCGCGCCGGAGTTCAAGGAGCTGCGTGAGAAGGGCCAGAACCACCCGATCGAGCCCGTGGGCCGCGAGCTGCGCAAGCTGTTCGCCTGGGTGAAGCCGTCCGACACGGACTACGTCGAGGGCTCCGCCGCGCGCTGACCCGCGCGCTGCTCGACGCTCACGCGCCGAGAGAGGACCTCCGCGCCGAGAGAGGACCGTCCACGGTCCTGTCTCGGCGGGACGGTCCTCTCTCGGCGTCGTGGTTTCTGTTCGCGTCCGGGAGGATGGGCCGCATGACCGACGACGCCGCCGCCGACAGCACGCACCCCGACGAGGTCCTCCGGTTCTGGGAGGTCGCCCGGGTGCGCGCCGGGGTGATGCGCGTCGCCGCCGTCACCGGGCCGGGGGTCGCCGGCTCGCTGGTGCCGCCGTCCTGGGCGTTCGGGGACGACCCCGCCCTCGCGGACGCGGCCCTCGGGCTGGTGCTCGACGGCACCAAGACCGCCACGTCGACGGCGCTGCCGGAGTTCGAGCACGCCGACGAGCCGCTGCCGGTGCGGGGCGACCTGTCGATCGTCACCGACGGCGCCGGCCGGCCGGGCGCCCTGATCCGCACCACGCGGGTGGAGACGGTGCCGTTCGGCGAGGTGGGCGAGGACGTCGCGGCGGCCGAGGGGGAGGGCGACCGGACGCTCGCGTCCTGGCGCGCGGAGCGCGAGGGCTCCTGGGGCCCGGTGCTGGCGGCGCTGGGCGCGGAGCTCACCGACGCGACGCCGGTCGTCGTCGAGCGGTTCGAGCTGCTGTTCCCGCGGCCCGGCGACCGGGGCCCGTCCGCCGGTCCGTCCGAGGCCTGAGACGGTCGTCCCGATTCGTAAGACGACTCACTAGGGTGGCGAGCATGGCGCAGCGCATCAACCTGGCCGTCGTCGCGGGTGACGGCATCGGCACCGAGGTCGTGGAGCAGGGTCTCCTCGCCCTGGAGGCGGCCCTGTCCGGCTCGGGCAGCACGGTCACCACGACCGACTTCGACCTGGGCGCACGCCGCTGGCACGCGACCGGCGAGACGCTGACCGACGCGGACCTCGAGGCGATCCGCTCGCACGACGCGATCCTGCTCGGCGCCATCGGCGACCCGAGCGTGCCGTCGGGCGTGCTCGAGCGCGGGCTGCTGCTCAAGCTGCGGTTCGCCCTGGACCACTACGTGAACCTGCGCCCCGCCAAGCTGTACCCCGGCGTGGCCTCGCCGCTGGCGACCCCCGGCGACGTCGACTTCGTGGTCGTCCGCGAGGGCACCGAGGGCCCGTACGTCGGCAACGGCGGCGCGATCCGGGTGGGCACCCCGCACGAGATCGCCAACGAGGTCAGCGTCAACACCGCCTTCGGCGTCGAGCGGGTGGTGCGCGACGCGTTCGCCCGCGCGAACGCCCGCCCCCGCCGCAAGCTCACGCTGGTGCACAAGCACAACGTCCTCGTGCACGCCGGCCACCTGTGGCGGCGCACCGTCGAGGCCGTGAACGCCGAGTTCCCGGACGTGACGGTCGACTACCTGCACGTGGACGCGGCGACGATCTTCCTGGTCACCGACCCGGCCCGGTTCGACGTGATCGTCACGGACAACCTGTTCGGCGACATCCTCACCGACCTCGCCGGCGCGATCGTCGGCGGCATCGGCCTGGCCGCGTCCGCCAACATCAACCCGGACCGCACCGCCCCGAGCATGTTCGAGCCGGTGCACGGCTCCGCCCCGGACATCGCCGGGCAGGGCAAGGCCGACCCCACCGCGACGGTGCTGTCCGTCGCGCTGCTGCTCGAGCACCTGGGCGAGCGCGACGCCGCGGCCCGCGTCGAGGCCGCCGTCGCGGCGGACGTCGCGGAGCGCGGGGGCCGAGTACGGTCGACGGCCGAGGTGGGCAAGGACCTCGCCGCGCGCATCGCCGGCTAGTCCCCGCCCGCTCGGGGCGCAGCGTCGCGCCCCGCGCCGTCCCACCCCGGCCGTCGCCCAGGTACCGTCAGATCAGACTCCTGGTGAAAGGCCGCAGACACATGAGCATCTCCGACACGACCGACCTCGGTTCCACCTTCGAGGTCCGTCCCACCGACACCCCGACGCCCGACGCCGAGCGGGAGTCGCTGCTCGCCACGCCGAAGTTCGGCACCGTGTTCACCGACCACATGGCGCGGGTCTCCTGGACGCAGGGCCTGGGCTGGCACGACCGCCGGGTCGAGAAGTACGGCCCGCTGCTGCTCGACCCCGCCACCGCGGTGCTGCACTACGCCCAGGAGATCTTCGAGGGCCTCAAGGCGTACCGGCACGCCGACGGCTCGGTGTGGACGTTCCGCCCGACCGCGAACGCGGAGCGGCTGCAGCGCTCCGCCCGGCGGCTCGCGCTGCCGGAGCTGTCGACCGAGGACTTCCTCGCGTCGGTCACCGCCCTGGTGCGCACCGACGTGGACTGGGTGCCGTCGGGGGAGGAGACCAGCCTCTACCTGCGGCCGTTCATGTACGCCTCCGAGGCGTTCCTCGGCGTGCGGCCGTCCATGCAGGCCGAGTACCTCGTCATCGCGTCGCCGGTCGGCTCCTACTTCGCGGGCGGCGTGAAGCCGGTGTCGATCTGGGTGTCCGAGGACTACTCGCGCGCCGCGGCCGGCGGCACCGGCGCCGCCAAGTGCGGCGGCAACTACGCCGCGAGCCTGCTCCCGCAGCAGGAGGCCTACGCCCGCGGCTGCGAGCAGGTGTGCTTCCTGGACGCCGCGACCGGCACGCTGCTCGAGGAGCTCGGCGGCATGAACGTGTTCGTGGTCGGCGCCGACGGCTCGGTGTCCACCCCGCGGCTCACCGGCTCGATCCTCGAGGGCGTGACCCGCTCCTCGATCCTGCAGCTGCTGACCGAGGACGGCCGTGAGGTGCACGAGCGGGACATCCCGCTCGCCGAGCTGCTCGCCGGCCTGCGCGACGGCAGCGTGGCCGAGGTGTTCGCCTGCGGCACCGCCGCCGTCGTCACGCCGATCGGCCGGCTCGCGGGCGGCGACTTCGACGTGACCGTCGGCGACGGCGCGGCCGGTCCGGTCATGCAGAGCATCCGGCAGCGCCTGACCGACATCCAGTACGGCCGCGCCGCGGACCCGCACGGCTGGATGCACCGCCTGGTCTGACCGCCGGGCGTCGGCCCCGTCCCGCACGCTGGACGGGGCTGACGCCGGGCGTGACGTGTGCCACCATGAGCCCATGTCCGGTCTCCCGATCGTCATCGCCTAGCGCGTCCGCCCCACCCCCGCGGACGCGCCGACCTCCCGAACCCGGGGGGTCTTTTTGTTGCTCGACCCGCGCGCCGACCCGGCGCCCACCCCCGGCAGCTCGCCTCGTCCCCTCGCCGAGAGAAGCACTCCCCGTGAC
>NZ_JAKRMS010000103.1 GCF_022346185.1 Cellulomonas sp. ACRRI
CGCCCCGCACAGCACCCCCGACGCGCCCCGACCCGCCACGCGCGCCGCCGGCCGGCTCGTCGTGCTGGTCTCCGGCGGCGGGTCGAACCTCGCGGCCCTGCTCGCGGCGCACGACGGCCCCGGGTACCCCGGCCGCGTCGTCGGGGTCGTCGCCGACCGCGCGTCCGCGGGCGGGCTGGACCTGGCGCGGGCGGCGGGCGTGCCGACGGCCGTCGTCGCGCCGGGCGACTTCGACGACCGCGCCGCCTGGGACCGCGCCCTGGCCGAGGCGATCGGGGTGTTCCGCCCGGACCTGGTGGTGTCGGCGGGGTTCATGCGGATCCTGGGCGCCGCCGTGCTCGACCGGTTCCCCGGCCGCGTCGTGAACACCCATCCCGCGCTGCTGCCCGCGTTCCCCGGCGCGCACGCGGTCCGGGACGCCCTGGCGTTCGGGGCGAAGGTCACCGGCTGCACGCTGCACGTGGTGGACGCCGGGGTGGACACGGGGCCGGTCGTCGCGCAGGTGGCCGTCGCCGTCGAGCCCGGCGACGACGAGGCGACGCTGCACGAGCGGATCAAGGTCGCCGAGCGCCGGCTGCTGGTCGACTGGGTCGGCCGGATCGTCGCGGGCGGGCTGACCGTCGAGGGCCGCACGGTCACCGTCGGCTGAGCGCGGCGGACGCAGGGACCTCCGGCCCGCGCGCCGTGGGGACCGGCGCGCGTAGCGTCGGCCCATGGGACACGCACACGCAGGCAGGCGCTGGTCGGAGCTGAGCGCGGGACGCAAGGTCGGCACGGTCGTGGTCACGGCGGCGCAGCTCGCGCTGACCGCCGCCGCCTACCGGGACCTGGCGAAGCGCCCGCCGGCCCGGGTGAACGGCCCGAAGGCCGCGTGGGGCCTCGCGATCCTGGTGAACTGGGTCGGGCCGATCGCGTACTTCGCGAAGGGCCGCCGCACGGAGTGATTGCGGCGTGGCCGGCGGCGCGGGCCGGGGTGGCCCGCGAGCGGTCCCGTCCGGCCGTCGGTTAGGCTCGTCCACGGTCGTGACTGGCGTAGAGGTGGAACTGACCACCGGGGAGCGACCGACGCAGTCCCGCCGACGCACCGTTCGCCTGGGTGCAGGGTCCCGAGCGGCACCCACCGTGGTGCCCGACCGACCACCCGGAGGACCGCCATGTCCCACGCCCTGCCGCCCGTCGCGTCCGTCGCCGACCCGACCGCGGACAGCACCCGCCGCCCGGTGCGTCGCGCGCTGCTGTCCGTCTACGACAAGTCCGGGCTCGTCGAGCTCGCGACCGCCCTGCACGCCGCCGGCGTCGAGCTCGTGTCCACGGGGTCGACCGCCGGGACCATCGCGTCGGCCGGCGTGCCGGTGACCCGGGTCGAGGAGCTGACCGGGTTCCCCGAGTGCCTGGACGGCCGGGTCAAGACGCTGCACCCGCGCGTGCACGCCGGCATCCTCGCCGACACCCGCCGCCCGGAGCACCTGGCGCAGCTCGACGAGCTGGGCGTCGCCCCGTTCGAGCTGGTCGTCGTCAACCTGTACCCGTTCACGCAGACGGTCGACTCGGGCGCGACCCCGGACGAGTGCGTCGAGCAGATCGACATCGGCGGCCCGTCGATGGTGCGCGCGGCGGCGAAGAACCACCCGAGCGTCGCGGTCGTCGTCGACCCCGCCCGGTACGACGAGGTGGTCGCGGCCGTGCGGGGCGGCGGCTTCACGCTGGCCGAGCGCACCCGGCTCGCCGCGCAGGCCTTCGTGCACACCGCCACCTACGACGTCGCCGTGGCCTCGTGGATGGGCAACGTCGCCACGACGACCGACGAGGTCGACGGCGTCAGCACCGGGTTCCCGGCCTGGGTCGGCGCGACCTGGGACCGCGCGGACGTGCTGCGCTACGGCGAGAACCCGCACCAGCGCGCCGCGGTCTACACCTCCGGCTACGGGGCCGCGGGGCTGGCGCAGGCGCGGCAGCTGCACGGCAAGGCGATGTCGTACAACAACTACGTCGACGCGGACGCGGCCTGGCGCGCGGCGCACGACCACGACGGCCCGGCGGTCGCGATCATCAAGCACGCGAACCCGTGCGGGATCGCGGTCGGCGCGGACATCGCGGACGCGCACGCCAAGGCGCACGCCTGCGACCCGGTCTCCGCGTTCGGCGGCGTGATCGCGGCCAACGGCACGGTCACGCTGGCCGCCGCGGAGCAGATCGCCGAGGTGTTCACCGAGGTCGTCGTCGCCCCGGCGTACGAGCCCGAGGCGCTCGAGGTGCTGAGCCGCAAGAAGAACATCCGGCTGCTCGTGGTCGAGGGCGCGCCGTCCGCCGGCGTCGAGCTGCGGCCGATCAGCGGCGGGCTGCTCATGCAGCAGGTCGACCGCATCGACGCGGAGGGCGACGACCCCACCACCTGGACCCTCGCCGCGGGGGACGCCGCCGACGAGGCGACGCTGGCGGACCTGGCGTTCGCGTGGCGCGCGGTGCGGGCCGTGAAGTCGAACGCGATCCTGCTGGCGGACGGCGGGGCCTCGGTCGGCGTCGGCATGGGCCAGGTCAACCGGGTCGACTCGTGCCGGCTGGCCGTCGAGCGGGCCAACGCGGGCGACGTCGAGCGGGCGCGGGGCGCGGTCGCGGCGTCGGACGCGTTCTTCCCGTTCGCCGACGGCCTGCAGGTGCTCCTGGACGCGGGAGTCCGTGCGGTCGTGCAGCCGGGCGGTTCGGTCCGCGACGAGGAGGTCGTCGCCGCGGCGGCCGCGGCCGGCGTGACCCTCTACCTGACGGGCACGCGCCACTTCGCGCACTGACGCGGGGCGGTCCCGCACGAGGCCTACGGTTTCCGGCCGCGCCTCCCGAGATCGGGGGAGGGCGGGCCGGAAGGCGTAGGCCTCGTGTCGTCGGGGGCTGGTGGCGGCTCGGGCGGCGACGGTGCGGAACCTGTACGGCGTTGCAGCACGTTTCTGCAAGTCGGTACAGTCGCAGGCAGCCGCGCTGCTGCTCACCCCCGACGATGGAGTCCTGCGATGACGCACGCCCGACGACGCCGCACCCCGGCGCCCCGGACACCCCTCGAGCCCCGCGCGAGCGCCCGCCGCGTGCTCGCCCTGCTGGCCGCCGGCGCGCTGCTGGTCTCCGGCGCCGCGACCGCCGGCGCGGACGACCCCGCCTACGCCGACGGTCCCGCAGCCGCCGACCCGGCGCCCGCGGCCGCCCCGACCTCCGTGTCGGTCCCCGGCAGCCACAACACCGCGATGGGCTGCGCCGCCGACTGGGCACCCGACTGCGCCGCGGCGCAGCTCACCGAGCGCCCCGACGGCGTCTGGGAGGGCACGTTCGCGCTGCCGCCCGGCGCCTACGAGTACAAGGTCGCCCTCGACGGCACCTGGGACGTGTCCTACGGCGTGGGCGGCGTCGTCGGCGGCGCGAACGCCGCGTACACCGTGCCCGGCGCACCGGACGGCCCGCCGGTGGACGTGACGTTCTACTGGGACCCGGTGTCCGGCGACTTCCAGAGCACCGCGCAGGGCCCGGTCGTCACGCTGCCGGGCTCGTACCAGTCCGAGGTCGGCTGCCCCGGCGACTGGGCGCCCGACTGCCTGGCGACCTGGGCCAAGGACCCGGACGGCGACGGCGTGTACGAGTGGTCGACGACGCAGATCCCGGCAGGCTCGTACCAGGTCAAGGTCGCCCACGGGCTGTCGTGGGACGTGAACTACGGCCAGGGGGGTGCGATGGGCGGGGACGACTACACGTTCGCGACATCGGACGGGGAGCAGGTGTCGTTCGCGTACGACGTGGCGACCCACCTGCTGGAGATCACCGTCGAGAACCCGCCGCTCGCCGGGGTGGGCCAGCAGCGGGCGCACTGGGTGCGCGCCGACCTGGTCGCCTGGCCCGCCGACCTGCTCGGCGGCGCCGAGCCCGCCGACCTGACCTGGGCGCTGCACCACGCCGCCGAGGGCGGGCTCGGTGTGACGGACGGCGACGTCACGGCGCCGGGCACCTCCGGCGAGGTCGCGCTCACCCACGACCCCGCCGGCCTCCCCGCCGACGTGCTGGCCGAGTTCCCCGCGCTCGCCGGCGCGGTGGCGCTGCGGGTGGCCCCGGGGACCGACGCCGCCGGGCTCCTGACCGGCGAGGTCCAGGTGTCCCAGGCCGACGCCGCCGGCCTGACCGCCCTCACCGGCGTCCAGGTCCCGGGCGTGCTGGACGACCTGTACGGCGCGGCCGCGGACGCCGACCTCGGCATCACCTGGGCCGGCGGCGCCCCGACGTTCCGGCTGTGGGCCCCGATGGCCCGCGAGGTCACGCTGGTGACCTGGGCGCCCGGCACCGACCTCGCCGCGACCCCCGCCCGTGTCACCACCACCCGCGCCGCCGACGGCACCTGGTCCGTCACCGGCGACCCCTCGTGGTCCGGCGCCCGCTACCGGTACGAGGTCGAGGTCTACGTGCCGTCGACCGGCCGGGTGGAGACGAACGTGGTCACCGACCCGTACGCCGTCGCCCTGACGCTGAACTCGACGCACGCCGTCGCGGTCGACCTGGCCGACCCGGCGTACCGCCCGGCGCTGTGGTCGGACACGGCGCAGCCGGTGGTCGAGCGGGCCGTGGACCACACGATCTACGAGCTGCACGTGCGCGACTTCTCGATCGCCGACCAGACCGTGCCGGAGGCCGAGCGCGGCACCTACCTGGCGTTCGCCCGGGACTCCGACGGGACCGCGCGGCTGCGCGAGCTCGCCGACGCGGGGCTGACCACGGTGCACCTGCTGCCGACGTTCGACATCGCGTCGATCGAGGAGGACCGCACCGCCCAGGCGACCACCGGCGACCTGACCGGCTTCGGCCCTGCGGGCACGGAGCAGCAGGCCGCGGTCGGTGCGATCCGCGAGCGCGACGGCTTCAACTGGGGCTACGACCCGTGGCACTTCACCGCGCCCGAGGGCTCCTACGCCACCGATCCGGACGGCGGCGCCCGGGTCGCCGAGTTCCGCACGATGGTCGGCGCCCTGCACGACATGGGGCTGGGCGTCGTGCTCGACCAGGTGTTCAACCACACCGCGGCGAGCGGGCAGGACGCGAAGTCCGTGCTGGACCGGGTCGTGCCCGGCTACTACCACCGGCTCGACGGCACCGGCCGGGTGCAGACCAGCACCTGCTGCCAGAACGTCGCCACCGAGCACGCCATGGCCCAGAAGCTCATGGTCGACTCCGTCGTCACCTGGGCGCGGGACTACAAGGTCGACGGCTTCCGGTTCGACCTGATGGGCCACCACTCGAAGGAGAACATGCTGGCCGTGCGGGCGGCGCTCGACGCGCTGACCGTCGAGGCGGACGGCGTCGACGGCTCGGCGGTGTACCTGTACGGCGAGGGCTGGGACTTCGGCGAGGTCGCCGGCAACGCCCTGTTCGAGCAGGCGACGCAGGGGCAGCTCGGCGGCACCGGCATCGGCACGTTCTCCGACCGGCTCCGCGACGCGGTGCACGGCGGGTCGCCGGTCGAGGGGTCGTCGATGTTCACCCAGGGGTTCGGCACCGGGCTGGCGACCGACCCGAACGGGCAGCCGGCGCAGCTCGGCGACGCGGCCTCGGTGAACACGGGTTCGGCCGCCGAGTACGAGGACCTCGGCCTCGCGACCGACGTCGTGCGGCTCGGCCTGGCCGGCAACCTGCGCGACTACGTGCTGACCACGCACACCGGGGACGTGCTGCGCGGTGACCAGATCGACTACCGCGGCGCGCCCGCCGGGTACGCGGACTCCCCGGAGGAGGTGGTCAGCTACGTCGACGCGCACGACAACGAGACGCTGTTCGACCTGCTGACCATCAAGCTGCCGCAGGCGACGTCGATGGACGACCGGGTCCGGATGAACACGTTGTCCCAGGCCACGGCGGCCCTCTCCCAGACGGTGTCGTTCTGGCACGCCGGCACGGACCAGCTCCGGTCCAAGTCGCTCGACCGGGACAGCTACGACTCGGGCGACTGGTTCAACGCGATCGACTGGACGGGCCAGGACAACGGCTTCGGCCGCGGCCTGCCCGGCGCGTGGGCGAACGCCGAGAAGTGGCCGCAGATGGCGCCGCTGCTCCAGGACGCCGTGCTCAAGCCGACCGCCGCGCACATCGCCACGGCCCGGGCGGCGGCGGACGACCTGCTGCGGCTGCGGTCCTCCACCCCGCTGTTCCGGCTCGGCGACGCCGGCCTGATCCGGCAGAAGCTCACGTTCCCGGACGCCGGGGCTGCCGCCACCCCGGGCGTGATCGTCATGCACGTGGACGACACCGTCGGGCCGGACGTCGACCCCGACCTCGACGGGCTGCTCGTGGTGTTCAACGCGTCGCCGGACGCCGTGGCGCAGGAGCTGCCGGGCCTGGCCGGAGCGGCGTACGCGCTGTCCCCGGTGCAGGCGGCGGGCGCGGACGACGTCGTGCGGACCACCACCTGGGACGCGGCGACCGGCACGGTGACGGTGCCGGCGCGGACGGTCGCGGTGCTGGTGCGGCCGAGCGACGCGCCCGGCCCGGTCGACCCCGGCCCCGTCGACCCGGGTGCGCCCGGCACCCCGGGCGGCGCCCCGGACGGCGCCGGCGACCCCGCCGCGGGGGCCCCGGCCGGCCCCGGCACCGGCGGCGGCCTCGCCGTCACCGGCGCGCAGCTGCTGCTCGGCCTGCTCGCCGCGCTCGCCGCGGTCGGCGGCGGCACCCTCCTGCTCCGCGCCCGGTCCCGTGCCGCGGCCGTGCGCGAGGGGGTGGCCGACCGTCTGCCATGATGCGTCGAGCCGACCGGGCGCGCCGCCGCGCCCCGGGGCGGGTGACGGACGGAGGCACGGATGCGTCGCGGGACCAACCTGCCGCGGATGGGCGACTTCAACCAGACGGTCGTCCTGGACGTGGTGCGGCGCGCCGGCGGGGGCCTGGCCCGGGCCGAGGTCGCCCGCCGGACCGGGCTGTCCCCGCAGACGGTGACGAACGTGGCGCGCCGCCTGCTCGACCTCGGCCTGGTGGTCGAGGAGGGGGCGGTCGTGCCCCGCGGCCCCGGCCGGCCGGGCACGCTGCTGCGGCTCAACCCGGTGAGCCGGTTCGCGGTCGGCGTGCACCTGGACCCGGCGACGATGACGTTCGTGCTGCTCGACCTGTCGGGCGCGGTGGTCGCGCGGGCCCAGGTGCCCACGCCGGTGCCGGAGGACCCCGAGGCGGTGGTCGCCGGCCTGGTCGCGGAGATCGAGGGGCTGATCGCGGGGGCGGGCGTGGACCGGGACCGCGTGCTCGGGGTCGGCATCGCGGCGCCCGGCCCCATCGACGTCGAGGCGGGCGTGGTGCTCGACCCGCCGCACCTGCCCGGCTGGCACGACGTGCCGCTGCGGGACGCGGTCGCCGAGCGCACCGGCCTGCGCGCGGTGCTCGACAAGGACGTGATCGCGGCGGCGAGCGCCCACCTGTGGCACCCCGGCGAGCACGCCTCGGACTTCGTGTTCTTCTACCTCGGCACCGGTGTGGCCGTCTCGACGGTGCTGCACGACGAGGTGGTGCGCGGCGTCTCGGGCAACGCGGGGGAGTCGGGGCACCTGATCGCGGATCCCGAGGGCGCCTCGTGCTGGTGCGGCCGGCGCGGCTGCCTGGGCGCGGTGCTGCGGGCCGAGGCGCTCGCGGAGCAGGGCCGCGCGGCGGGCGTCGACCTGCCGGACTGGGGCGACGGCACGGACCCGCGGGCCGTGGACGACGCGGTGACCGCGCTGTGCGCCGCGGCCGACGCCGGCCACCCGGGAGCGCGCGACGTGCTGGCGCTCGCGGGCCGGCGGGTCGGCATGGCGGCGGGCGTGCTCACCGACCTGCTCGACGTCCCCGCGGTGCTGGCCGGCGGGCCGCTGTGGGACCGGATCGCGCCGCACGCCGGTGCCGCGCTGGAGGCCGAGATCGCGGGGCACGTGGTGCCGGGCGGACACGCGCTGACCGCCGCGTCGTCGGCGTTCGGGCCGCAGGTGGGGGCCGTCGGGGCGGGGTGCATCCTGCTGGGTCGCGCGTTCACCCCGCGCCCGACGGACCTGCTGCTGGTCAGCTGACCCCCGCGGGTCAGGCGACCGTCAGCACCACCTTGCCGCGCGCGGCGCCCGAGGCCACCCGCTCGATCGCCTCGCCCGCCTCCGCCAGCGGGTAGGTCCGGTCGAGGACCGGCGCCAGGTCGCCGGCGGCCAGCAGGTCCCGCAGCCGCGCGAGGTCCGCGGGGTTCTCCCGGGACACGACGCTGCGCAGCCGGTGCCGGACCCACGGGTCGAGGGCCGCGGCGCGCGCCTGGCGGGCGAGCCCGCCGCCCACGACCCGGCCGCCGCCCTCCGCTCCGACCAGCACGAGCGCCCCGCGGGCGCCGAGCAGCCGGCGCAGGTCGCGCAGCGGCGTGAGGCCCCCGGTGACCAGCACGGCGTCGTACCCGGAGCCGAGGGACGCCGGGCCGGCGGACCGGTCGACGACCGCCGTGGCGCCGGCCGCCAGCAGCGCCTCGGCCGCGCCGGCCCGCGCCGTCGCCGCCGTGACCTCGCCGCCCGCGAGCACCGCGAGCCGCACCGCGAGCGTCCCGACCCCGCCCCCGGCGCCGAGGACCAGCACCCGGGACCCGGCGCGCACCCGGCCGGACCGCAGCGCGTGCAGGGCGGTCGTGCCGCTGGTCGGGACCGCGGCCGCGGCGGTGAACGGCACGTGGGCGGGCAGCGCCGCGACCCGCCGGGCCCGCGTCACGGCGGTCTCGGCGAAGGCGGCCCGGCCGCAGCCGAGCACCCGGTCGCCCGGGCGCAGGTCGGCCACGTCGGGCCCGACCGCCGCCACGGTGCCCGCGAGGTCCAGGCCCACGCCGGGCTCCCGCGGCGCGCGCAGGCCCGTCACCAGCCGCATCACCGAGGGCAGGCCGGTCACCAGGTGCCAGTCGCCCATCGCGACGCCGGCCGCCGCGACCCGCACGTGCACCTCGTCGCCCGTCGGCGCAGGCGGCTCGCCCACGTCCGCCACCCGCAGCACCGCCGGGACCCCGTACCGCTCCCGCACCACCGCCCTCATGGCCGTCCTCCGTCCGGTTCGTACGCGAACACCTCGTCGATGGACCGCCCGAGCGCGCGGGCGATCTGGAAGGCCAGCTCGAGCGAGGGGGAGTACCGCCCCTGCTCGACGGCGATGACGGTCTGCCGGGTCACGCCCAGCAGCTCCGCGAGCTGCGCCTGGGTGAGCCCCCGCTCCGTGCGCAGCGCGCGGATGCGGTTGGTCACCGCGGTCGGCCTCACCACGGGCCGACGCCCCGGCGGAACGCGACGACCCGCGCGACGGCGGACAGCACCGCCGACAGCACGAACCCGAGGTACAGGGCGTTGGCGATCCAGAAGTGGTCCGCCTCGAGCAGCGCCAGGACCAGGCCCCCGATGCCGCCGAGCACCAGGAACGCCTGCCCCACGTGCTCGCCCATCCGCTCGATCTCGCGCTCCCGCTCGTCCCGCACCCCCCGGTCCCGCGAGGTGGCGCCCAGCACGATCCCGGCGACGATCCCCGCGAGCACCGCCGCGCCGATCGACGCGAGCATCGGGCCGGCGTACGCGACCTCGGCGATCCCGCCGGCCGCCCGGGACAGCACCACCGCGAGGTACGCGGCGTACCCGAGCACGGCGATGACACCGAACGCCCAGGTGTTCTTCTCCTGGTAGGACATGGCCCGCTCCGCTCCTGCCGGCGAGATGTCAAAGATGTTCGACATCGCCGACGGTAAGGCCGCACGGCGCCCGATGTCAAACATCTTTGACATCGGCCCGACGTCACGGTTGCGTCTCGGCACGACGTAGAGCCTTGACAGCAATTCATCCAGACGTTGTAGTTATCGCGTCCGGGGCAGCGCCGCCCGGGGCCGTGCACGTGGAGCAAAGGAGCATCCATGCGTCTGCAGAAGTCCGTCCTCGCGTCCGGGGCCGTCATCGCGCTCGGCCTCACGGCCGCGTGCAGCGGCGGCGGCGACGAGAGCGCCGCCGACGACTCGACGATCACCGTCGCGTACCAGAAGACCGCGCAGTTCGTGCAGCTCGACGACCTGCTGCAGAAGGCCAAGTCCGAGTACGAGGCCGCGAACGAGGGCATGACCGTCGACCTCGTGCCGATCGAGGCCGAGCAGGACCAGTACTTCACCAAGCTCGCGCTGATGAACGGGTCCGCGGACACCGCGCCCGACGTCATCTACGAGGACACGTTCCAGATCCGCTCGGACGCCGCGGCGGGCTACCTGCAGCCGATCGACGAGTACGTCGAGGCGTGGGAGGACTGGGAGCAGTTCCCGGACACGGCCCGGGAGGCCGGTCTCGGCGACGACGGCAAGGTCTACGGCGTCTCGATGGGCACCGACACCCGCGGGCTGTACTACAACAAGGACCTATTCGCGCAGGCCGGCCTGCCGACGGACTGGCAGCCCGAGACCTGGGAGGACATCCTCTCCGCGGCCCGCACGATCAAGGAGAAGCTGCCCGACGTCACCCCGATCAACGTGTACGCCGGCAAGGCCGCCGGCGAGGCCACGACGATGCAGGGCTTCGAGATGCTGCTGTACGGCACCGAGGACGAGCTCTACGACGCCGACACCCAGAAGTGGATCACGGGCTCGCAGGGGTTCACCGACTCGCTCGCGTTCCTCGAGACGATCTACGGCGAGGGCCTCGCGCCGTCGCTGGACATCGCGCTCGACGCCTCGGTCGGCGCGCGCGTGGCCACCGAGATGCTGCCGCAGGGCACCCTCGCGATGGCGGTCGACGGCTCGTGGCTGCCGGGAGGGTGGATCACCGGCGACAACGCCTGGCCCGAGTGGGAGCAGACGATGGGCATGGCCGCGATGCCGACCCAGGACGGGCAGGAGCCCGGCTTCACCTCGATGTCGGGCGGCTGGACGCTGGCGGTCGGCGCGCACGCGGGCGACCCGCAGGCGGCGTTCGACTTCATCGCCACCGCCCTGAACAAGGAGAACTCGCTCAAGTACGACACCGAGAACAGCCAGATCGCGGTGCGCACCGACGTCGCGGAGGACCCGGAGTACCTGGGCTTCAACCCGTCGTTCGAGTTCTTCAGCTCGCTCGTGGACTACACGCACTTCCGCCCGGCGACCCCGGACTACTCGCAGATCTCGTCGAACATCCAGGTCGCGGCGGAGTCCGTGGCGACCGGGCAGGCGACGGCCGAGGAGGCGGCGGCCACCTACGACGAGGGGCTGGTGTCCATCGTGGGCGACGACGCGACGCAGGCCGCCGGCTGATGACCGCCGCCACGCTGGACCGGCCGGCGGCGGGGGGCGGGTTCCGCCGCCCCCGCCGCCGGCCCGGCCGGACCGCGCTGCGGCTGCTGCCGCTGCTGCCCGCGGTCGCGCTCATGGTGGTGTTCCTGGCCGGTCCGGTGCTGTGGTCGTTCTACGGCTCGCTGACCAACCAGGCGCTGACCGGCTACAAGGCGGCGAACCCGGAGTTCGTGGGGCTGGACAACTACGCCGCCCTGCTCACCGACGACGGCTTCTGGAAGGCCGTCGTCCTGACGGTGGTGTTCGTCGGGGCGTCGGCCGTGATCGGGCAGAACGTGCTCGGCATGGCGCTCGCGCTGCTGCTCCGGGCCGCCGCGAAGCCGCTGCGCGCGGTCGTGTCCGCCCTGGTCGTCGTGGCGTGGGTGCTGCCGGAGATCGTCGCGGCGTTCGCGCTGTACGCGTTCTTCTCCACCGACGGCACGCTGAACCAGGTGCTCGGCTGGTTCGGGCTCGAGGGGCCGACCTGGCTCATCTCGGTGCCGATGCTCAGCGTGATCCTGGCCAACATCTGGCGCGGCACCGCCTTCTCGATGATGGTCTACGGCGCGGCCCTGTCCGAGGTGCCGCCCGACGTCACGGAGGCCGCCGCGATCGACGGCGCCACCGGGCCGCAGCGGTTCTTCCGGATCACGCTGCCGATGATCCGGCGGTCCATCTCGACCAACCTCATGCTCACGACCCTGCAGACGCTCGCGGTGTTCACCCTGATCTGGGTGATGACCGGTGGCGGACCGGGCACCGACTCCTCGACGCTCCCGGTGCTGGCGTACCAGGAGGCGTTCAAGTTCGCGCAGGTCGGCTACGGCACGGCCATCGCGACGGTGACGCTGCTGGTCGGCGCCGTGTTCTCGATCGTGTACATCCGCGTGCTCAAGCCGGAGGTGGACTGATGGCCGCGCTCACCGCCCCCACGGCGCCGGCGGCGTCGTCGGCCCGACGGCGGGGCAGCCGCCCGGTGCCGTCCGTCGCGTCGCCGCGTCGCCGCACCGGCCGGCTGCTGGTCACGCTCGCCCTGGTGCTGGTCGGCGTCGCCTTTCTCGTGCCGCTGGCGTGGATCGTGCTCGCGTCGCTCGACCCCGCGGCCACCGTGTCGGTCAAGCTGCCCGACTCGGTCACCACGGACAACTTCACCGAGATCCTCACCTGGGAGCAGACGTTCCGGCCGCTGTGGAACTCCACGGTCCTGTCCGGCGGCACCGCGATCCTCACCGTGCTCGCGTCGGTGCTCGCGGCGTACCCGCTGTCCCGCTACCAGATGCGGTTCCGCAAGCCGTTCCTGTACGCGATCCTGTTCGGCACCTGCCTGCCGATCACCGCGATGATGGTCCCGGTCTACGCGCTGTTCGTGAACCTCGGCCTGCTGGACTCCGTGCCGGGCACGGTGTTCTTCCTCGCGGCGACGTCGCTGCCGATGGCCATCTGGATGACCAAGAACTTCATGGACTCCGTGCCGGTGTCCCTGGAGGAGGCCGCCTGGGTCGACGGCGCCGGGTCCATGACCGCGCTGCGCCGGATCGTCGTGCCGCTCATGCGCCCCGGGATCGCGGTGGTGTTCATCTTCGTGTTCACGCAGGCGTGGGGGAACTTCTTCGTCCCGTTCGTCCTGCTGTTCTCGCCGGTCAACCAGCCCGCGGCCGTCGCGATCTACAGCTTCTTCGGCACCTACGGGACGGTCGCCTACGGCCGGCTGGCCGCGTTCTCCCTGCTGTACTCCGTCCCCGTCCTGGTGCTGTACCTCGTCGTGCAGCGGTTCTCCGGGGGCTCGTTCGCCATGTCCGGGGCCGTCAAGGGCTGACGCCCTCGCCCAGCCCCACCCGATCGCCGCACGCCGTCAGGAAGGTCCACCATGCCCGTCGAGCACTCCGCCGCCGTCGTCCAGCGCGTCCAGCGGTTCCTGCACGAGCGGCTCGCCCCGGCGGTCGTCGCCGGCCGCGCGCCGCTCGACGTCACCGCCTGGACCGCGCCGGGAGAGCCCGTGCCGTTCGCCGAGGCCGTCGCGCAGGCGTACGCCCCCGCCCCGCCCGGGACGCCGTGGGGCGCGCCGTGGAGCACGACCTGGTTCCGGATGACCGGCGACGTGCCGGCGGGCTGGCTCGACTCCGACGGGGTGCGCGACGGCCGGCACGCGGTCGAGCTCGCGATCGACCTCGGGTTCACCACGACCCAGCCGGGTTTCCAGGCGGAGGGCCTGGTGCTGCGCGGAGACGGCGTCGCGGTCAAGGGCCTGTCGCCGCGGAACCAGGCGGTGCCGTGGGCCGAGCCGCGGGTCGACGTCTACGTCGAGGCCGCGGGCAACCCGGACGTCGGCAGCAGCACCTGGTACGGGCCGACGCCGCTCGGTGACCCGCTGACCGCCGGCACCGACCCGCTGTACGCGCTGCGCTCGGCGGAGGTGGTGCTGCGCGACGTCGGGGTGTGGGAGCTGTGGCAGGACCTGCTGGCGGTCCTCGGGCTGGTCGAGGTCGTCGACCCCGCGTCGACCCGGTACGCCCGGGCGGTGCGTGCGCTGGACCTGGTGGTGGACGCGGTGGACCCGTCCGACGTCGCGGGGACCGCCGCCGCCGGGCGGGCCGTGCTGCGGCCGGTGCTCGACGTGCCGGCGGCACCCGGCGGGCACCGGGTGCTCGCGACCGGGCACGCGCACATCGACTCCGCCTGGCTGTGGCCGGCCCGGGAGACGGTGCGCAAGTGCTCGCGGACCTTCGCGAGCGTCGTCGCCCTCATGGACGAGCGCCCCGACTTCGTGTTCGCGTGCTCCTCGGCGCAGCAGTACGCGTGGGTGGCGGAGCGGCACCCGGAGCTGTTCGAGCGGATCCGCGCCAAGGTCGCGGCGGGTCAGTTCGTGCCGGTCGGCGGCATGTGGGTCGAGTCGGACACCAACATGCCCGGCGGCGAGGCCCTGGCGCGGCAGATGGTCGAGGGCAAGCGGTACTTCCTCGACGAGCTCGGCGTCGAGACCCAGGACGTGTGGCTGCCGGACTCGTTCGGCTACACCGGGGCGCTGCCGCAGATCGTGCGCGCCGCCGGGTCGCGGTGGTTCCTGTCGCAGAAGCTGTCCTGGAACGACACCAACCGGATGCCGCACCACACCTTCCACTGGGAGGGCATCGACGGCTCCCGGGTGCTCGCGCACTTCCCGCCGGTCGACACCTACAACTCGGACTTGTCGCCGAAGGAGCTCGCGCACGCCGAGCGGAACTTCGCGGACAAGGACGTCGCCTCCGAGTCGCTGGTGCCGTTCGGCTGGGGCGACGGCGGCGGCGGCCCGACGCGGGAGATGCTCGCCGCGGCCGACCGGGCGCGGTCGCTCGGCGGGCTGCCGGAGGTCGAGCTCGGGTCGCCGAACACGTTCTTCGAGCGGGCCGAGGCCGAGCTGGCCGACGCCGGCCCGGGGACGCCGGCGGTGTGGTCCGGGGAGATGTACCTGGAGTACCACCGCGGCACCTACACCTCGCAGGCGCGGACCAAGCGCGGCAACCGGCGCAGCGAGCACCTGCTGCGCGAGGCCGAGCTGTGGGCCGCGACCGCCTCGGTGCGGACCGGCGCCGCCTACCCGGCGGACGAGCTGCGGGCGCTGTGGCGGGTCGTCCTGCTGCACCAGTTCCACGACATCCTCCCGGGGTCGTCGATCGGCTGGGTCTACCGGCAGGCGGAGGAGGCGTACGCCGACGTCGAGGCCCGGGCCACCGTCGTCATCGACGCGGCGCTCGCGGCCCTGGTCGGCGACGGCGACCGCACGGTGCGGCTGAATGCCGCGCCGCACGCGCGGGACGGGGTGCCGGCCCTGGGCGGCGCGGTCGCGACGGACGACGGTGCCGGGCCGGGGTCGCCGGGGACGGTCGAGGTGCTGCGCGAGGGCGACGCGCTGCGGGTGCGGACCGACGCGCTGGACGTGCGGCTGACGCCCGGCGGCCAGCTCGCGTCCGTGCGCGACCTGGCCGCGGACCGGGAGGCGGTCGCGCCCGGGCACCTGGCGAACCTGCTCCAGGTGCACCGCGACGTGCCCCGGCAGTGGGACGCGTGGGACATCGACGCCGAGTACCGCCGCACCGTCGAGGACCTGGTCGACGCCGACGCCGTCGAGGTCGTCGCCGAGAAGCCCGACCGCGCGGTCATCCGGACCTCGCGCACCGTCGGCGACTCCACGATCGTGCAGGAGCTGACCTTCCGGCCGGGCACCCGCGCCGTGGAGATCGTCACCGAGGTCGACTGGCACGAGCGCCAGCGGCTGCTCAAGCTCGCGTTCGGGCTCGACGTGCACGCCGACCGGTCCGCCGCCGAGACGCAGTTCGGGCACGTGCACCGGCCGACGCACACCAACACGTCCTGGGACGAGGCGCGCTACGAGATCTGCGCGCACCGCTGGCTGCACGTGGGGGAGGCCGACTACGGGGTGTCCGTCGCCAACGACGCGACCTACGGGCACGACGTCACCCGGGCGGTCGGCGACGACGGCGGGACGGCGACGGTCGTGCGGCAGTCGCTGCTGCGGGCGCCGCTGTTCCCGGACCCGGAGGCCGACCAGGGGCGGCACCGGTTCCTGTCGGTGCTGCACGTGGGTGCGGGCATCCCGGAGGCGGTCGTCGACGGCTACCGGGCGAACCTCCCCGTCCGCGAGGTGCGCGGCGGCCGGGACGTCGCGCCGCTGGTGACCGTCGACGGGCCGGGGGCGGTCGTCGAGGCGGTGAAGCTGGCGGACGACGGGTCGGGCGACGTGGTCGTGCGGCTGTACGAGGCGCACGGCGGGCGGACGCGCGCGACCGTGGCCGCCGGGTTCGACGCCGCCGGGGTGGCCGAGGTGGACCTGCTGGAGCGCGAGGTCCCGGCGCGGGCCGTCGTGCCCGCGGGCGGCGCCGGGTCAGGGCCGGCGGAAGCGGAGGGTGACGAGCTGGAACGGCCGGAGGT
>NZ_JAKRMS010000104.1 GCF_022346185.1 Cellulomonas sp. ACRRI
GCGCGTCGTCGGCGCGCCCGTCCGGACGGGCGGCGGGGCGGCCGGCCCAGGTGCGGCGGCCACGTCAGATCACGTCCGCGAAGCCGCGTTCCATCTTCGAGAAGATCAGCGCGCCGCCGACGAACACCGCGACGCTCACCCCCGCGGTCGCGGCCATCTGCCACGTCTCCGGCTGCGCCAGGCCGAGCAGCGACCACCGGAAGCCCTCGAGGACCCAGGTCAGCGGGTTGATGTCGAACAGCCAGCGGATGCCCTCGCCCACCTCGCTCAGCGAGTAGGCCAGCGGGCTGGCGTACAGCAGCGTCTGCAGCGCGAACGGCACCACGTAGGCGATGTCGCGGAACTTCACCATCAGGGCCGAGGCGGCCATGCCGAGGCCGGAGCCGAGCAGGATCACCGCGAGGATCCACAGCGGCAGCGTGAGGATCGCCCAGGTGAGCTGGACGTCGTAGAAGATGATCAGCCCGACCATCAGCACGCCCGCCACCAGGAAGTCCACCAGCACCGACAGCACCGAGGACAGCGGGACCAGCAGCCGCGGGAAGAACACCTTGGACACCAGCGCCTGGTTGTTCACCAGCGACGGCGCCGCCCGGGACACGATCCCGTTGAACAGGGTCCACGCCAGCATGCCGGTGAACGAGAACACGAAGTACGGCACGCCGTCGCTGGACAGGTCGGCGATCTGGCCGAACACGATCGAGAAGATGCCGGCGCTCAGCAGCGGCTGCAGCACCACCCAGATCACGCCGAGCGCGGTCTGCCGGTAGCGCAGCTTGAGGTCGCGGATGCCGAACCGGGTGAAGACCTCGCGGGCCTCCCACATCTCGCGCCACGCCGGCAGCGGCAGCCGCCCGGGCGGGTTGATGACAGTCGTGCGCGTGGCCATCGCTCAGCGCCTCTCGTAGTCGAAGTCGGCGAGGACGAGGCCCGCGTCGAGCCCCTCGTCGGAGACCGCCTGCGGGTAGGGCAGCACCGGGTGGATCTCGAACCGGCCGGCGCCCTCGAACGAGTCGAGCACCCCGGAGGAGCACACGAACAGGTCGACGGTGTACTCGCCGGGCTTGAGCCAGGGCTCCTTGATCGTCAGCGCGATCTTCTGCTCCTGCGCCGGGTCCAGCCACAGGCCGCTGACCCGCGAGTCGCACTGCAGGATCGTGGTGCCGTGCCGGTCGTTGATGTGGCAGGACACGAAGTACTTGCCGATGTAGTCCGCGTTGGCCGACACCAGGAACTCGATGGTCTTCGGCTCGGTGGTCTTGTAGAGCGGGCTGGACACCGTCGCGGAGGTGATCCGCACCTCGCCGGTGCCCGGCCGGCGCTCGATGTCCGTCTGGCTGATCGCCACCCGGTCCCGGCTGGTCTGGTAGAGCTCGATCGCGTCGTCGACCGTGCCGTGCATGACGAGCTTGCCGTGCTCCAGGAAGATCGCCGAGGTGCACAGCGTCTTGACCGTCTGCACCTGGTGCGACACGTACAGGACGGTGCGCCCCTCGGACGCGACGGTCCGCATCCGGTCCAGGCACTTGGCCTGGAACTCGGCGTCGCCGACCGCGAGCACCTCGTCGACGGCGAGGATCTCGGTGTCCAGGTGCGCGGCGACCGCGAACGCGAGCCGGACGTACATGCCGGAGGAGTACCGCTTCACGGGGGTGTCGAGGAACTTCTCGACGCCGGAGAACGCCACGATCTCGTCGAAGCGCTGCTTGATCTCGCTCTTGCGCATCCCGAGCAGCGTGCCGTTGAGGAAGACGTTCTCGCGGCCGGTGAGCTCCGGGTGGAAGCCGGTGCCGACCTCCAGCAGCGAGCCGACCCGGCCCGCGAGCTCGATCCGGCCCCGGGTGGGCGCGGCGACGCGGGTCAGCAGCTTGAGCAGCGTCGACTTGCCCGCGCCGTTGCGGCCCAGGATGCCGACGGCCTCGCCGCGGGGGATCTCGAAGCTCACCTCGTCGAGCGCGCGGAACTCCTCGAACTGGGGGCGCTGGAGCGGGTGCCGCAGGCGCTGCAGCACCGCCTCGGCGGCCGTGGACGGGGCGTCGTCGGAGGTGGCGATCCGGTACGACTTCCCGACCCCGGCGGCCCGGATGGCGACTTCGGTCATGACTGGTCTCCGTGCTGCTGAGGGGTCGTGTACAGGCGCTCGTAGGCGTCGGCGACGGCGGTGAGCGAGAAGGCGCGGGACCGCTCGAGTCCCGCGGCGGACAGCGCGGCCCGGCGCGGGGCGTCGAGCAGCACGTCGGCCAGCGCGGTGCCCAGGTCGTCCAGCTCGGCGAGCACCGCGGCGCGGCCCTCGTCGGAGACGTACCGGGCGCCGACGTTCGGGGTGGCGACGACCGGCAGGCCGCTCGCCATCGCCTCGGCGTAGGGGATGCCGAAGCCCTCGTAGGACGACGGCAGGCAGAACACCCAGGCGCGGCGGTAGGCGTCGGCCAGGTCCTCGTCCGAGAGCCGGCCGAGCACCTTGACGCCGGGCCCGGGGTCGGCGGGGGCGTCCCGCGTGACCATCCACAGCTCGGCCTCGGGCACCCGCGGCAGCACGTCCCGGGCGAACGCGGCCGCCAGGTCCTTGCCGCGCTTGCGGCCGTGCCAGGTGCCGACGAACAGCACCACCGGGCGGTCGGCGCGGCCCTCCGCGTCGCCCGGGGTGAACCGGGCGGTGTCGACGCCGTTGGGGATCACGTCGTGCGACCGCGGCACCCAGCGCCGGGTCTGCGGCGAGACCACGACGACCCGGTCGGCGACGACGGACGCCAGCACCTCGGTGAACCCCAGGAGCAGCATCCGCAGCTTCTCCTTGGCGCCGCGGATGTGCCGGGCCTCCTCGAAGCAGGACCCGTGCACCGTGCGGACGTGCAGCGGCGCGCGCCGGCGCCACAGCCAGTAGTCGTCGCCGTGCGCGTGCAGCACGTCGTAGCCGGTGAAGTCCTGCTTGCGCAGGTCGGTCGCGAACCGGAACGTGCGCAGGGAGCCGGACATGGCGACGTGCCGGTGGCCGTAGGCCGCGCCCGGCACCGGCGGGCAGTCGCTGAACATGTCGACGTGGTGGCCGCGGCGCGCCAGCTCGGTGGCGAGCTCGTGGGCCTGGAAGCCGACGCCGATCTTGCTGCCCGACGGGAGGTAGTAGGACAGCATCGCGATGCGCAGCGGGGCCGCGGTGGTGGCCTCAGCCATGCGCGACGCCGTCCGTCGGGGCCGGGGTCGCGAGCGGGTGCGGGGTCAGCACCCGGGCGGGGGTGGTGGCGAGCGTGCTCGTCCCGGTCAGCCCGTCACGCAGCGCCGCCAGCCACGCGTGCCCGTGCTCCAGGTCCGGCTCGAGGTAGTTGCCCTCGGCCCACTCGTTCCACGACTTGACCCACAGCAGCCGCTCGGCGGGCCGGCGGTCCTGCAGGGTCGCGACGGCCTGGCGGACGTGCCGGCCGAACAGCTCGGGGGAGGAGCCGGTGATCGCGAGCCCGCGGGTCCCGGACCGGGGGGTGTTGTCCCAGTTCGGGTAGAGGCACGGCTGCAGGTTCTCGGAGATGCCCGGCGGGGCGGGCTGGAAGTCGGGCGCGTACGGGTAGACCTCGGGGCGTCCGAGCTTGCGCCCGACCCGCATCCGCAGCACGTCGGCGCGGGTCTGCCGGGCGGGGATCCGCATGTACACGCCGGCGTCGAACCCCGCCGCGTCCACGTCGGTGTACTTCGGGCCGCGGCCGAGCAGGTCCGACACCTCGGCCACCAGGTACAGCCCCGGCAGCCCGGCCGCGCGGGCCATGCCCTGCCAGCGGTCGACGAACGCCGCGGCGTCCGGCAGGTCCTCGGGCCGGAACACGTAGAACACGGGGCGGTCGTCCACCCGCAGGTACCGCTCGTCCCGGAACGCCGGCAGCAGCGAGTCGAAGTGCGCCTGCTCGTCCTCGGGGCCGGGGTAGGTCTGCTCCATCAGGACGCGGTCGCTGGCGCCGTGCCAGATGCCGCTCCAGGTCTGGTTGGCCCAGGCGAGGCAGAACTTCACGGAGGGGGCGCCGGACGCCAGCACCTCGGTGAACGGGCGCTCGAGGATCCGCCGGCCGCCGCCGAACCAGTAGTGCCAGTAGATGAACGCCTCGACGCCGTACTGCTGCGCGAGGTCGCTCTGCGCCTGGCGCGCCTCGGGCATCCGCAGGTCGTAGAAGCCCAGGTCCGCCGGGAGGTGCGGCTGGACGTGCCCCCGGAACAGGGGGCGGGCCTTGGCGGCGTTGCGCCACTCGGTGAAGCCCGGGCCCCACCACGCGTCGTTCTCCGGCACCGGGTGGAACTGGGGCAGGTAGAACGTCACGGCGCGGGCGCGCAGGTCCGTGCTGCTGTCGGTGGACGGCACGGTCCCCCCTCTCCTGGTGGTCCTGGGTGGCCGAGGGGGACGGGTCGTCGTCCCCCAGGCCCGTTCCTGCTGGGATGCAGCCTATGAGTAGATTTGTCCGGTTTGTCCGTCGACCCCGGGTGAAGCCGCTGGCATCCGGGTGATGCGCGCCGGGGCGGCGAGCCGGCACGCGCCGCCGGCGTGCCGGAGCGCTCGCGCGGGCGGCGGGGCCCGCCCGACCTACGCTTTCCTGCCCCACCCACGCCGATCGGGGAGGGTGGGGCAGGAACGCGTAGGCGAGGCGACGTCGCGGGGCGCAGGCCGACCGCGCGCGGTCAGGCCAGGGCGGCCTGGGCCTCGCGGAGGCGGTCGACGAGGCGGCCCTCGGGGAGGGTCACGTCGTCGTACGTCAGGGTCGCGTCCTTGGGGACGTCCCGGACGAGGACGCAGCCCTCGGCGACGCCGACGGGGAGCAGGCGCTCGTCCCGGGTGACCGACGCCTTCTCGGCCTGGCCGTAGTAGTGGTACCCGCCGAGCGCGTCGAGGACGGTGCCCGCCGCCAGGTCGGTCTTGGCCGTCGTCACGACCTCGACGCTCGGCGCCCCGAGCGGCCGGATCGTCGCGTCGCCGAGCAGCGCGGCCCGGGCGATCGTCGTCGGCACCTCGAAGTGGCACAGGTGGTACGGCTGGTAGAACGAGTAGAGCGGCCCGGTGCCCAGCTTGTAGAGCTCCAGGTAGTGCCGCTGCTTCGGGTCGTCGTGCGTCGCGAGGATGTACACGCCCGGCCCGGGGCGCGCCCCGACCACGTAGTCCACGGCGCCGCCGAGCGCGCGCAGCTCGTCCACGTCGTACCGGGTGGTGAGCTCGTCGACGTGGCCGTCGTGGTCCATGCCGAGCATGCCCCGCCGGTGTACCGACATGCCGGTCGCGTTGGCGACCAGCGCCTGCTCCACGGACACCTTGGTGCCGTCCGCGAACGACGTGACCATGTGCGGGTCCTGGCCCCACCGCTCGGCGAACGCCTTCTGGGTCGTCGGGGTCCGGTACTCGTCCTGCAGGCCCTTGATGTTGCCCGCGACCAGCGGTGTCAGCCCGAGCCCGGTGACGAACCGGTGCAGGTTCATCTGCACGCCGGGCTGGTCGCCGTCGCAGCCGGTGTAGACGACGCCGGCCTTGTCGGCCAGGCGCGCGAGCTCGCCGCCGACCGTGGCGTCGACCTCGGCGTTCATCAGCACCAGGTGCTTGCCGTGCTCGAAGCAGGCGAGCGCGACGTGCGCGCCGAACTCGACGGCGCCGGTCACGTCCACCACGACGTCGACCGCGTCGGACGCGATCGCGACCCGGTAGTCGGCGGTGACGGCGGGGGTCCCGGACGCGGCGGCGCGCGCCAGGGCGGCGGGGGAGTCGACCTCGACGACGCCGGACAGGCCCGCCTCGGTGTAGGCCCGGACGCCCTGCTCGGGGTGCCGGGCGGCGATCGCGACGACGTCCATGCCGGGCACGGAGTTGACGATCTGGTTCACCAGGCCGCGGCCCATGAACCCGGCGCCGACCAGCGCCACCCGGACCGGGCGGCCGTCGGCCTGGCGCGCCTTCAGCAGCGAGTCGACGACGATCACTTCGCGACCACCTCGACCAGCGGCCAGCCCGCGTCCTTGTCGGAGATCACCGTGACGGGCACCGGCCACTCGATGCCGAACGCGGCGTCGTCGTACCGGAAGCCCTGCTCGCCCTCGGGGGCGTACGGGCCGCTGACCTGGTAGATCACCTCGGTGTCGTCCGCCAGCGTCTGGTAGCCGTGGGCGACGTACGGCGGGATGAACAGCGCACGCCGGTTGGCGGCGGTCAGCTCGACCATCACGTGCGCGCCGTACGTCGGGGAGTCCGGGCGGACGTCCACGGCGACGTCGACGATCGCGCCCGCGGTGCACCGCACGAGCTTGCCCTCGGCGTACGGCGGCACCTGGCGGTGCAGCCCGCGCAGGGTGCCCGCGGCGTGGTTGTACGACAGGTTGCACTGCGCGACGGTCGTGTCCAGGCCGTGGGCCTCGAACTCGGTCGTGTCGAACGTGCGGGCGAAGAACCCGCGGTCGTCCGAGCGGAGCTCCAGGTCGACGATCATCACGCCGTCGACGGCGGTCGGGGTGTACTTCACGGGTTCACCGTCCAGAACAGCTGCGGGTCCACCTGGCCGGTCTTGAGCAGGTGCTCGATCTGCGCCAGGCGGGTGTGGCCGCGCCCGGTGAAGGTCTCGGTGTCGAGCTGGATCTGCTCGAACACCCGGTGCAGCTGGGCGGCGCCGGCGGCGGCGTCCCAGTCCGTCTCGAACCCGGGCAGCACCTCGCGGATCTTCGCGAACGACACCCGGTAGGACCGGTTGTCCGCGCTCGGCTCGCCGAACGACACCTCGCAGCCGGGGAACTCGGCCCCGACCGTCTCGGCGATCTCGCGCACCGTGTAGTTGTTCGCGTCGGCGCCGACGTTGAGCACCTGCGCGTGCACGTCCTGGCGCGGGGCGTCGAGCACCGCGCGGATCGCCTTGGCGATGTCCAGGCCGTGCACCAGGGGCCGCCACGGGGTGCCGTCGGAGGTCATCGCGATCCGGTGCGTCGTCCAGGCCAGCCCGGCCAGGTTGTTCAGCACGATGTCGAACCGCTGCCGCGGCGAGGCGCCGAACGCGGTGGCGTTGCGCAGGAACGTCGGGGAGAAGTCGTCGTCGGCCAGCGCCGTGACGTCCCGCTCCACCAGGGCCTTGCACCGGGCGTAGGCGGTCTGCGGGTCGGTCGGGCTGGTCTCGTCGACCGTGCCGTCGGCGACCCCGTAGACCGAGCAGGACGACATGTAGACGAACCGCGAGACCCCGGCGCGCTTGGCGGCCGAGGCCAGCGCCACCGAGCCGTGGTGGTTGATGTCGTACGTGACCTCGCCGATCCGGTCGCCGATCGGGTCGTTCGACAGCTCGGCCATGTGGACCACCGCGTCGTACCCGGCGAGGTCGTCCGGCGTGACGTGCCGGATGTCCTTGACGAGCGTGTGCGGGGTCTCGTGGACGCCGTTGTAGAGCCAGCCGTTCTTGTAGTAGCCGGTGTCGAGGCCGGTGACCTCGTCGCCGCGGCCCAGCAGCGTCGGTGCGAGCAGGCTGCCGAGGTAGCCCTCGGTGCCGGTGACCAGGATGCGCACGCGCTCAGTCCTCCCAGATCTTCCAGGGGGCGCGACCTGCGTCCCACAGTCCGTTCAGCTCCGTCCAGTCACGGAACGTGTCCATGCCCATCCAGAAGCCCTCGTGCTCGTAGACCGACAGCTGCCGGTCCCGGGCGAGCTGCTGCAGCGGTGCGCTCTCGAGCATCACCGCCGGGTCGTCGTCGAGGTACTTGTCGACGAACTCCCGCTCGAAGAGGAAGAACCCGCCGTTGACCCAGCCGTCGGCGAGCGTCGGCTTCTCGTTGAACTCGACGACCGTGTCGCCCTCGACCCGCATCTCGCCGTAGCGGCTGGACGGGTGGACGCCGGTCAGCGTCCCGAGCAGGCCCTGCTCGACGTGGTGCCGCAGGGCGCCGGTGATGTCGACGTCGCCGATGCCGTCGCCGTAGGTGAGCGCGAACCGGTCGGCGTCCAGGTGCTGCGCGACCCGTCGGATGCGCGCCGCGGTGGCCGTGGTCAGCCCCGTCTCGACGAACGTGATCTCCCAGTCCTCCTTGGCGGCGGTGCCGTGGAAGACGGGCTCCGACCCGGTGCCGTCGCCACCGAGGTGCAGCGTGAAGTCCGAGGTCAGGTGCCGGTAGTCCAGGAAGTACTGCTTGATCAGGTCGCTCTTGTACCCGAGCGCCAGCACGAACCGGCGGAAGCCGTGCTCGCTGTACGTCTTCATGATGTGCCAGAGGATCGGCCTGCCGCCGATGTCGACCAGCGGCTTGGGCAGCTTCTCGCTGGCTTCGCGGAGACGCGTCCCCATGCCGCCGCACAGGATCACCACCGGGATGTCGGCGGGCGACAGGTCGCCTGCGGTCATGGCTCCTCCTCGGACGGGGGGTGTGGGATGGCGCCGCGATCGCGCCGCGGCAGCCCCGAGGCTAGTCCGGGCATTTCATGCCAGACAGGTACTAACGGGTGAAAACCGGACATATCACCCCCCCGGGTCCGCCGGGGTGGGGTGGGGTCCCCCGGGTGGCCCACGCCCGCTCCGTGGGCCGGCTCGGCGGGGGCGCCGCGCGGGCCGTCCGGGGGCGGTGGGGCGAAACCTGTCGAGCGTTCGGGTGAAAAGCCCCAAATCGGACAAACCGGGCCTGGTCGTGCGAGCACACTGTCGTCCGGCGAGCCCGCCTGCGGGGACGCCGGACGGATGCGAGGGGGGAAGGTCGATGGTCGTCGAGAAGCCGGCGCTGCACCGGGGTGCCCGTCCCGCACCGCGGGTCCCGGGGGAGATCCTGGTCCTGCGGCGGGACCTCGGGGAGTTCGGGGCACCCGCGCCACGTCCGCTGCCCGACCGGGCCGCGCTGCGCCTCGCCCGGCCGCTGCTCCGCGGCCTCGCGCCCACGGCGTGCGTGCACACCGCCGACGCGGTCGCGGCCCTGACGTACGACGACGGCCCGCACCCCGACCACACGCCCGGCCTGCTCGACGTGCTCGCCGACCGCGGCCTGCGCGCCACCTTCTTCGTCCTGGCGGACGCCGCCGAGGCGCACCCGGACCTGGTGCGTCGCCTCGTCGCCGAGGGCCACGAGCTCGCCCTGCACGGCCCGGACCACGGCCGGCTCAACCGGCTGCCGGACGCCGAGGCGGTCCGCGTGGTCGCCGACGCCCGGCACCGCGTCGAGGCGGTGGCCGGCGTGCCCGTCACGCTGTTCCGCCCGCCGTACGGGGCGCACCGGCCCGGGTCGCTGCGGGGCTGGACGCGCTCCGGGCTCGACGTCGTCATCTGGTCCGGCTGGGCGGAGGACTGGGTCGACGCGCCCGTCGCGGAGGTCGCGGCCCGCGCCCGCGCCGCGCTGCACCCCGGGGGCATCCTGCTGCTGCACGACACCCGGGCGGACCCCGAGACGCTCGGCGCCGGCGAGGAGCTGCCCCGGTTCGACCGGGCCGCGGTCACCGCCGCGCTGGTCGACCCGCTGCTCGGGGCGGGCTGGTCGTTCGACACCGTCGGCGGCCTGCTGGGCCGGTACCCCCGGGTCCGGACCGTGTTCCGGGAGCTGATGTCGTGAGCGGGCTCCGGGACGGCGTCGCGCGCCCCGCGGGCGTCGAGCTCACCGTCGTCATCGCCGCCTTCGACGCCGAGGCCACCCTCGGCGAGCAGCTCGACGCGCTCGCCGCGCAGTGCGCGCCGTTCGGCTGGGAGCTGGTCGTCGCGGACAACGGCTCCACCGACGGCACCGCGGACCTCGCCCGCTCCTACGCGGACCGGCTGCCGGTCCGGGTCGTCGACGCCTCGGCCACCCGCGGCGCCGGCGCGGCCCGCAACGTGGGCGTCTCCGTCGCGCGCGCCCCGCTGGTCGCGTTCTGCGACGCGGACGACGTCGTCGGCGACGGCTGGCTCGTCGCGATGCGGACCGCCCTGCGCACGCACGCCTTCGTCGCCGGCCGGTTCGACGCGCAGCGGCTGAACACGCCCCGCGTGCTCCGGTCGCGCACCGTCCCCCAGACGGCGGGGCTGCAGGAGTCGACCCGGCTGCCCGGGCTGCACGCCGCCGGGGCCGGGAACATGGGCATCCGCGCGGACCTGTTCCGCGCGGTCGGCGGGTTCGACCCCGGCTGCCTGTTCCTGGAGGACACCGACCTGTGCTGGCGGGTGCAGCTCGCCGGGGTGCCGCTGACCTGGGTGCCGGAGGCCGTGCTGCACGTGCGGCTGCGCGGGAGCGTGTGGTCCTCGGCGCAGCAGGGCTACCACTACGGCACGGGTGAGCGCTGGCTCGCGCTGCGGTACCGGGAGCAGGAGGACCGGCTGCGGGCCCTCGCGGCTGCGGGGGCGGCGGCCGGGGTGCCGGCTGGTGTGCCCGCCGCGGCGGACCAGGGCGGCGCGGGCCGGGCGGCGGGCTCGCTCGCGGGCGCGGCGTTCGCGGGCGCGGCCGTCGGCATAGCGATGGCGGACCCGGCGCTCGCCGGCGGCCTGGTCCCGGCGGGTCAGCTCGCGGCCGGCGCGGCGCTCACCGGCGCCGGTCTCACCGGGGCGGGCCTCGCGGCGACGGGCGGTGGCCCGCACCGGCCGGGCGCCGCGCGCGCGGCCCGCCGGCTCGCGGCGACGGGCGGCGACCTGCTGCGCGTGCGCTCGCTCGGCGACCTCGGGCGCTGGTCGTGGGACGTCGGCTGGGGCGTCGGGTACGCCTTCGGCCGCGTCGACCCGCCGGCGCCGGTGCGGGCGCCCGGCGTGGCGTCGGCGCCCGGTGCCGCCGCACCCGGTGCCGCCGCGCCCGCCGCGCCCCGTGCGGGGACGCCCGTGCCCGCGCCGGCCCCGTCCGTCGTGCCGGGGCCCGCGGCCGCGACGGCCCGGCGGCAGGGCGCCGCCTGAGCCGCGGCGCCGGGCCCGCGCCCCCCTCGCGGCCCGGCGCCGCACCCGTGCGCGCCCGCGCGAGGTGCCCCACCTGCGACGGTCCGCCGCCGTGCGAGCGGGGCCGCCCGGGTGCGCCGCCGGTGCTGCCCGCGTCAGGCCGTGTGCGCCGCCGGCACCGCGGCGTCGAGCTGGTCGACGATGTGCCGCGCGATCTCCAGGGACGCCGTGGCCGCGGGCGACGGGGCGTTCAGCACGTGCACCTGCCGGCCCTCGCCCTGCAGCAGGAAGTCGTCGACGAGCCCGCCGTCGCGGCGCAGCGCCTGCGCACGCACCCCGGCGGGGGCGGGCACCAGGTCGGCCGCGGAGATCCCCGGGACCAGCCGCGACAGGCTCCGGGCGAAGGCGCGCCGCGACAGCGACCGGCCGACCTCGGCGGCGCCGGGGACCAGGTTGCGCGCGGCGAGCCGCCACAGCCCGGGCCACGCCAGGCTGTCGGCGAGGTCGCGCGGCGAGACGTCGGTCCAGGTGTACCCCTCGCGGGCGAGCGCGAGCACCGCGTTCGGCCCGGCGTGCACGTGCCCCTCGATGCCGCGGGTGAGGTGCACGCCGAGGAACGGGAACCGCGGGTCTGGCACCGGGTAGATGAGGCCGCGGACCTGCGCACCGGCCTCGGGGGTCAGCTCGAAGTACTCGCCGCGGAACGGGACGATCCGGGCCTCGGGATCGAGCCCGCAGGCCCGCGCGAGCCGGTCGGCGTGCAGCCCGGCGCACACCACGAGCGCGTCGGCCTCCCGGTCGGCGCGCGACGTGCGGATCTCCACCCGGCCCGGGGCGCCGGGGGCGTCCGGGACGGTGCGCGCGGCCAGCACCTCCTCGCCGAACAGGATCCGGCCCCCCGCTGCCTCGACGTCCGCGGCGAGCGCCCGGCACACGCCGGGGTAGTCGACGATGCCGGTGCTCTCGACCCGCAGGGCCGCGACCGCGCGGACGTGCGGCTCGTACTCGCGCGCCTCCGTGGGGCTGAGGCGGCGCGCGGGCACGCCGTTGGCCGCGGCGCGGCCGGCGAGCTTCTCGAGCTGCGGCACCTCCGCGTCCGAGGTGGCGACGACGAGCTTCCCGCACACCTCGACCGGCACGCCCTTCGCGCGGGCGTAGTCGACCATCGAGCGCGCGCCCGCCGCGGCCATCGTCGCCTTGAGGCTGCCGGGCGCGTAGTACAGGCCCGAGTGGATGACGCCGGAGTTCCGGCCGGTCTGGTGCAGCGCCAGGCCGTCCTCCTTCTCCAGGACGGTGACCTCGTCGCCGCGCGCGGCGAGCCGGGCCGCCACCGCCAGTCCGACGATGCCGGATCCCACGACGACGACGTGGCTCATGCGTGCTCCTCGGTGCTGCGGGCCCGGTCGGGGCGGTGCGGGACGGCTCGCCCGCACGGCGAGGCTAGCCGCCGGTTCTGTCCCCTATGTCGCGTTTCACCCCAATTCACCCTTCGGGCGGTGCCCCCCGCGGGGGACGCCGACCTACGCTCGGGCCATGACCCCCCCGAGCACGGTGAGTGCCGTCGTGTACTCCCGGAACGAGGCCGACCAGCTGCGCGACTGCCTCCCGCTGCTGGCCGGCTTCGACGAGGTGGTCGTCTGCGACATGGCGTCGACCGACGACACCCGGGAGGTCGCCGCCGCGCACGGCGCCCGCGTCGTGCCGGTGCCCGACGCCCCGGTGGTGGAGGAGGTCCGCCAGCGCGGCCTCGACGCCGCGACCAGCGACTGGGTGCTGTTCGTCGACGCCGACGAGCACCTGCCCGCCGGGTTCCGCGCCGCCCTGCAGCCCGTCCTGGACCGGCCCGACCTGGCCGGCGTCCGCCTGCGCTACGACAACGTCGCCTACGGCCGGATGCTCGAGCACTCCCTGCAGGGCAGCGCGAAGTACGCGCTGCTGCGCCGCGGCCGCGCGCACTACGCCGAGCCGGCGCTCGCCCACGTGCCGCCGGTGCTCGACGGGCCCGGGATCGACGCACCGGACTCCGTGCCCGCGATCGCGCACCTCAACTTCCGCTCCGTCGGCCAGACCACGGAGAAGGTGCTGCGCTACGCCGCCAACAACCCCGGGCGGTTCACCCGTCTGGACGACCCCGTCCGGCTGGTCCGGGAGCTGCTGCGCTCGACGGTGTTCAGCGGGGCCTGGCGGGACGGCCGCGCGGGGTTCGCCGTCGCGGCGCTGCACACCTTCGGGCACCTGTACGGCTCGCTGCTGGAGGCCGAGCGCGCGGGCACCCTCACCCAGGACCTGCCCGCCCGGGACGCCCGGCTGCTGGGCGCCGCGGAGGGCGTGCAGCGGGCCGGGGTCGGCGCGCGCGACCGGGTGCGCCGGGCCGGCCGGGGGCGGCGGTGACCGCGCCCGCGCCGGGTGCCGCGGCGACGGCGCGCTTCGTGCACGTCACCCGCCTGCCGCCGAGCCCCAGCGGGGTCGCCGCGTACGCCGCGGCGTTCCGCCCGGTCCTCGACGCGCTCGGCCCCACGGACACCGAGCTCCTGCCGCCGGCGCCCGAGGCGTCCCAGTCCGCGGCCCTGGCGGTGCGCCTGGCGCGCCGGCTCGCCCGGCGGGACCGGGACGTGGTGCTCGTCGTCGAGCAGGCCGGCCGCGGGCTCGCCGAGTTCTGGGCCGCCTGGTGGGCCGCCCGCCGGGGGCACCGGGTCTGGCTGATGGTGCACGACGTCCCCGAGCTGTCCGGCGGCGCGTTCTTCAGCACGCTGCTCGACCGCCGGGGCGGCCGCCGGGTCGCCGCGGCCCTGTCGGGGACCGTGGGGCGGCGCGCCGAGCGGGACCTGCTGCGCCGGGCCGAGCGCGTGCTGTGCCTGTCGCCGTCCGGCGCGGCGGCGCTCGCGGCCGCGCACCGGCTGGACCGGCCCGTCGAGGCGGTGCCGCACGTCGGCACCGCGACCGTGGACTCCGTCGACGGCCGGACCGAGGTCCTGGTGCCCGGGTACGTCGCCGCCGCCGAGGACGTGCTGCCCCTGGTGCGCTCGGCGGCCGACCTGCCGGACGGGTGGGTGCTCGCGGTGGGCGCCTGCGGCGAGGGCACGGCGCGCGCGATCGCGGACGCGGCGGCCGCCGCCGGCACCACGGACCGGGTCCGGCTGCTCGGCTTCCTGCCGGAGGCGGGCGTCCGCGCGGCGTTCGCGCGGGCGGCCGTCGTCGTGCGCTGGCGGCGCGGCGGCTGGGGCGGCGGCGGTGCGCACGCGGTCAGCGGGCCGCTCGTCGCCGCGCTGGGGAACGGCTGCGCCGTCGTCACCAACGACTCGCGCGGCGCGGGCCACCTCTTCGACGAGGCCCGGGTGCACGTCGTCGGCGACGGCGAGGCCGGCGAGCGCGCGCTGCTGGACGCGGTCCGGGCCCTCGTGGCCGACCCCGCGGACCGGCGCGCACGCGGTGAGGCAGGCCGGGCGCTGGTCCGGCGGGAGCACACGGTGGCGGCGCTCGCCGCGCGGCTGCGGCCCGGGGCCGCGGCCCCGGTGCACGAGCACGCGGGCGCGGCCCGCGGGGAGGACGGCTGACGTGGGTCGACGGGGCGAGCTCGTCTTCAACCGGGCGCTGACGCACGTGCCCAGCAACGAGCTGCGGATCCGCACGCTCCGGCGGCTGGGCGCGGACCTCGGCGAGCACGTGTACCTTTTCGGCGGGTCCGAGGTGCTCGAGCCGGGCAACCTGCGGATCGCGGGGCGCTGCCATGTCGGGCGGTTCTGCCAGATCGACGCCCGGGGCGGCATCGACATCGGCTACGACGTGGTCATCGCGAGCCACGTCCTGCTGGTCACCGCCGACCACGACCTGCGCGACCCCGGCTTCGCCGGCCGGCTCGGGCCCATCACCATCGGCGACCGCGCCTGGCTCGCCAGCCGGTCGACCGTCGTGCGCGGCGTGACCATCGGGGAGGGCGCCGTCGTGGCCGCCGGCGCCGTCGTCACCCAGGACGTCGACCCGTGGACGATCGTCGGCGGCGTGCCCGCCCGGCCCATCGGCGAGCGGCCGCGGGAGCAGCACTACCGGATCGACTACGGCCCGGAGCGGTACTGACCGCGCGCGCCCGCTCGCGCGCCACCGGCCCGCTGTGATCTGCTACGGGTGATTTGTCCCGTTTGTGGTGAGCCAGGGGGAGCCATGACCGCAGCGCGCCCGACCGCCGGCGGGCCACCCGGTCCCGGGGGCGACGCCGGCCGCGGCCCGGCGCTCGACGTGTCGGTGGTGATCGCGGCGCGCGACGCCGAGGCCACCCTGCCCGCGCAGCTGGCGGCCCTCGCCGATCAGGACCCCGCCTGCACCTGGGAGGTGCTGGTCGCGGACAACGGCTCGACCGACCGGACCCGCGACGTCGTCCTGGACGCCGCCCGCCGGACGGAGCGCGTGCGCCTGGTCGACGCGTCGGCGGTCCGCGGCGCCGGCGCTGCCCGGAACGCCGCCGCACGCGTCGCCCGGGGCGGGGCGCTGCTGTTCTGCGACGCCGACGACGTCGTCGCGCCCGGCTGGATCGACGCCCTGCACCGCGCGCTCCGCGGCTCCGACGTGGTCGCGGGCCGGCTCGAGTGGGAGCGCCTCAACAGCCGCGCGGCGCAGGGCTCCCGGGCGCTGCCGCAGGTGGACGGGCTGCAGCACGCCGAACCGCTGCCCGACCTCGGCTGCGCCAGCTCCAGCAACCTCGCCGTCCGGCGGTCGCTGTTCGACCGGCTCGGCGGCTTCGACGCGCGGGCGCGCTACCTCCAGGACACCGACCTGTGCTGGCGGGCCCAGCTCGCCGGCGGCACCCTCGTGTTCGAGCCCGCCGCGGTCGTCCACATGCGCCTGCGGCCGGGCCTCGTCGGCGCCTGGCGGCAGGGGCGCGGCACCGGCATGGGGCAGCGCTGGCTCGCCGCGCGGTACGCGGAGGTGGCCGCCCGGGCGGCGGCGCCCGACGCGGAGGGCGCGGGGGAGGTCCGGGCCGCCGGAGGGC
>NZ_JAKRMS010000105.1 GCF_022346185.1 Cellulomonas sp. ACRRI
CTGCCACGTCCGCCCGCCCCGCCGTCCACCCCGCGCGGCCGGCCGCGCCCGCCGCCGACCTGCCCACGCAGGCCGACCTGCGCCGGTTCGAGGAGCTGCTCGCCGCGCTGCCGCTGACCCCCGCCGTGCTCGTCGACCTGCCCGGCCGCCGCCTCGTGGTCGACGGCCGGGACGTCGACCTGACCCGCCAGGAGTTCGACCTGGTCGCGTACCTGGCCCGGTCGGCGGGCCGCGTGGTGACCCGCGACGAGCTGTACGACGGCGCCTGGCGCAGCCAGGACCTGTCCGACCGCACCCGCACCGTCGACGTGCACGTCCGCCGGGTGCGCGCCAAGTCCGGGCTCGACGGGCTGATCGCGACGGTCCGCGGCGTCGGCTACCGGCTCAACGTCCTGGACGGCCTGCGCGTCGAGGGCTGAGCGGCGTTCCTGTGGCGGGCCGGGGCCCGGCGGGTGACGCTGGCGACCGGAACACGCCCGCACCGCCCAGGAGGTCCCCGTGGCCCACGACGACCAGACGAGCACCGAGCGCGCCGACGCCCCGGCCCCGGACGACCCGCGCAAGCCCGACTCCCCCGACGACCTGACCAAGCGGTCCTGGAAGTACGTGCTGCGCACGACGGTCCGCGAGTTCAACCACGACCAGTGCACCGACCTGGCCGCCGCGCTCACGTACTACGCGGTGCTGGCGATCGCACCGGGCCTGCTGGCCGTGGTGTCGATCCTCGGCCTGGTCGGGGACGGGCAGCAGCTCGTCGAGGACCTCGTGACGACCGCGACCGGGATCATCGGCCAGGACTCGGCCGAGGAGACGCTGCAGCCGATCTTGGAGAACCTCACCAACTCCCCCGGCGCCGGCCTGACGTTCGTGGTCTCGCTGGTGGTCGCGCTGTGGTCGGCGTCCGGGTACGTGAACGCCTTCAGCCGCGGCATCAACCGGGTCTACGAGATCGACGAGGGCCGCCCGATCTGGAAGCTGCGCCCCGTCCTGCTCCTGGTCACGCTGGTGCTGGTGCTGTTCGCCGTGGTGATCGTCGTGGCCGTCGTGCTCTCGGGCGGCATCGCCGAGAGCGTCGGCGACGCCATCGGCCTGAGCTCGGCCGCCGTGACCGCCTGGAACATCGCCAAGTGGCCCGTCGTGCTGCTGCTCGTCATCGTCGCGGTGGCGATCCTGTACTACTTCACGCCGAACGTCCGGCAGCCGAAGTTCCGCTGGATGAGCGTCGGCGCGCTGGTGGCCGTCGTCGTGTGGATCCTGGCGTCGCTCGGCTTCGGGTTCTACGTCGCGAACTTCGGGTCGTACGGCAGCACCTACGGCTCGCTCGCCGGCGCCATCGTCCTGCTGCTGTGGCTGTGGATCACCAACCTCGCGCTGCTGTTCGGCGCCGAGCTGGACGCGGAGATCGAGCGCGGCCGCGAGCTCCAGGGCGGCATCGAGGCGGAGCGCACCATCCAGCTGCCGCCCCGGGACACCCGCGCGAGCGAGAAGAAGCGGGCGAAGGCGGAGGAGGACGTCCGCCGCGGCCGGCTGCTGCGGGAGTCGCGCCGCACCCGCCCGCCGCGCTGACGGCGGGCCGGGCGCCGTCGCGGCGCCGCGCCCTGGCGGCGCGGCGCCGCACCGTCAGGGCGCGGTGACCCCCGCGACGTCGAGCAGGTCCGCCAGACCGCCGATCGTGCGGGCGCCGTCGCCGCCCGGCATGACCGGCACCGGCCCGGTCCCCCAGGCCGGGACGGTCGTCAGGAACGAGCCCGGCTCGTGCCGCATGAGCCCGATGATCGTCTCGGCGACCAGCCTGCTGCCGACCGGCCCGAGCGAGTTCCCGGACGTCAGGACCTCGGCCTCCTTCAGGACGTAGTACCACAGCGGCGTGCGCCCGGTGAGCTCGGGGCTCGTGAGCGCGGAGCGCACGCCGGCCGGGGCTCCGCGGAGCAGCTCGGCGCGGCTCAGCGGCCGGATGTGCAGGGCCCGCGCCACGGCCTCCCCCGTGGGCACGCCCAGCAGGTAGCCCCGCAGGAGGTTCCGCTTGGCCAGGTGCTCCTGGATGCCCGCCAGGTCGCGCGGCTCGTTCCGCATCACCGACAGGTCGTCGGCGAGCTGCGTGTCGATCGCGCGGGCGAAGTGCCGCGGGTCCGGGTCGCCCTTGTCGACGAACCGGTCCCACTCGATCGCCCAGTTCTCCGGCAGGGTCTGCGCGCCCCCGATGAACCCGCCGCGTCCGGTGAACTGGAACAGCTGGTCCAGCGTGGCCCGCGGCGCGACGAACCCGGGGTCGCCGAAGTTCCGGTTGTAGTCGTAGCTGTTGCGCACCTGGGAGTGCCCGAACCGGAACGCCGCGACGGAGAACTCCAGCGGCATGACGGGCGGCCGCTTCGCCGGGAACCGCTGCAGGTACAGGCCCTTGAGCTCGGACAGCACCCAGTCGACCGTGCCCGGCACCGTCACCGTGCGCAGGTAGTCGTGCACGATCAGCCACTGGTGGGTGTGCCGCACGAGCTGCTGCGCCTTGGCGAGCAGGTCCGCGTCGGACAGCCCCGGCTCCGCGGTGCGGATCGCGGTGACCACCGCGTTGTGGAACCGCAGGTAGGCCGTGTGCAGCTGGGCGACGACCAGGTTCTCGTCGTTCCGGGAGTCGCCGATCGTCGCCGGGAACTGGGTGCGCCCCGTCGCGGGATCGGTGACCGGGTGCCGGCCCGGCAGGTCGCGCGACGCGGGGTCGGCGGCGGCCGGCACCGGCTGGCCCGGCGCGGGCGACGCGAGCGTGCCCACCCGCAGGAACGGCCCGTCGTAGAACGCCGCGGAGCGGTCGCCCCCGGGACCGTCCCCGTACACCGAGTCGAGGTTGAGGTACGGCTGCCGGGCGTTCCCGAGCGCGGACCGGACCGTGGCCGCGTCGACGGGGCGCAGCGCCGGGTCGGCGACCGCCGGCTGCTGCAGGCGCGGGTCGGCGGAGTCCTCGAGGGTCAGGTCGTGGTCGATGAACTGGCCCCAGTACGTGTAGACCGCCGGGATGGTCGACGGCGGCGCCGGGCTCGCGGCGGGCTCCGCCATCGCCCCGCCGAGGCGGCGGAGCAGCGCGATCACCTGCGGCGGGTCGGCGGCCGGGAGGTGCGCGTCCTCCTCGCCGACCAGGTCGGCGAGCAGGTAGCCGAAGTCCGAGGCGCGGGCCTGGCGGTGCAGGACCTCGCCGTGGCCGACGTTCTCGACCACCCGCCCGGCGACGGCGGGCGCGGCGGTCTCGGTCTGCGTGGCGTTCATGGGATCCCCCTGGGCGGTGCCGGGGCCCGGTGGCGCCCGGCTCGGGTGGCGGACCCGCGCCGCGCTGGGCGGCGGGGCGGGCGGTCCGGTCGCCGCCGGGGGGTCGCGGGCGGCGCGGGCTGCGAGGCCGGCGCGCGCGCCGACGACGACGTCGGGGCCGCGCGAGCCGGCGCGCGTGACGCCCATCACACCACCGCCCCGGGGGCCGGTTCAAGAGTCGGCGGGGCTGCTTCCGGCCGCGGTGCCCGCGCCGGCGGTCGCCGGCGCCGGCTCGCCCGTGTACTCCCAGTGCCACGGCTCCGGCGGGCCGGACCCTCCGGGGCCGGCCCACGCGGGGTGCTCCCAGCCGTGCGCCGGCCCGTGCTCCGTCATCCACCGGTACAGCGGCGCGTCGAACTGCCCGACCCCGCCGAACCCGGCGAAGTCGACCGCCACTCCCCAGCCGTGGTGCGACACGCCGGCGGGCGCCGCGAGACCGCCCTTCGCGGTCTTCAGCGCCGCCTGCTCCGCGTAGGTCCGGTACGTGCTCCCGACGGGCAGGTCGCTCCCGTGCTCCGCCCGGAACTCCTCGTTCAGGCCGACCAGGGCGACGACCGCGTCGCAGCGCAGCCGCGCGCCCGGCGCGAACGGCACCGGGCAGAGCAGCACGGGGTCGATCGTGCCGTCCGCGAGCAGCCCGGCGGGGCGGCCGTCCCCACCGCCCGTCCGGACGGGCGCGCCGACGACGCGCCCGTCCAGCACCGGCAGGTCCGCCGCGGCCCGGGCGGCCTCGCTCACGGCGTCCTCGACCCGCTCGAGGCCCGCGCCGTCGCCCGCCCCGTGCTCCGCCGCCACCGGCACGCTGCGCTCGACGGCCAGCGCCAGCCGGAAGACCGCACCGGCCGCCTGGCGCGCCCGCACGGCCGCGGCCACGCGGTCGCCCGGGGTCGCCGCCGGCTGGGACCACGCGTCGGTGAGGCGCACGACCGCCGCGTCCAGGCCGGGCAGGTCGGCGAGCGGCTGCGGGGACACCCGCAACGGCTCCACCCCCGCGGCGGCGTCCAGGGCGGCCCGGGCGAGCAGCGCGGTCTCGGCGGAGAGGGCCGGCTCCTCGGCGGCGGTCCTCGCCGTCCACCGCGCGCCGTCGGCGGACGCGGCTCGTCCGGGGGAGAACGCGGTCGCGGACGCGGGCGCGGCGACGGCCGGTGCCGTCGTCCCCGTGCCGTCCGGGACGCCGCCCCCGGTCACCGCGGCGCCGAGCGCCACGACCAGCCCGCCGGCGAGCAGCGACCGCGCGCCCGTCCGGGCGACCGCCGCGCCGCGGCCGAGCCGCGCGCGCCCCGCCAGCCGGTGGTGCGGGCGGCGCGGCGCTGACGGCATCGCGGGGGCTCCTGGACGAGGCGGGTCGCTGGTCCGCGCGGGCGCGGCCACCGGGGGGTCCCGGTCCCGCGACGGCCGGTCGTGCCCGCGCCGGGAGCCGCGTCGCCGCCGACGCCCCACCCGGGGCGTCGGTGCCGCCGCCACCCGCGAGGTGCGCGCCGGTCGTGCCGGGCCCTGCGCCCGGCCACCGCCACGGGCGCCCCGTTGCTCCGAGGCGTGCCGTCCGGCCAGCGTAGGAACGGCCGCCCGAGGGTGTCAACGGCAACGGGTGACGCCGGTCACACCGCGCGGCCGTCGTCCGCACGCCGTCACAGCGCGTCGAGCGCCGCCCGGGCCGCGCGGAGCCGCTGGTCGGCGCGCTCCGCGTGCCGCGCCGCGGCCGTCCGGGCCGAGCGCGCGTGCCGCACCTCGAGCCCGACCTCGCGCGCCTCCTGCTCGGCCGTGGCCAGGGCCGCGCGCAGCCGCTCCATCTCCTCGCGGGCGCGCTCGATCGTGGCCGCCAGCTCGTCGGCGCGCTCCTGCGCCGCGCGGAGCCGGTCGTCGGCGGCGTCCCGGGCGGCACGGCGCTGCTCCCACTCCTCCCCCGCCAGGGCGACGTCGTGCTCGGCGCTGCTGACGGCCGCGGCGCGGCGGCGCTCCCGGGCCTCGCGCTCGGCCTCGGCGCGACGCTCGCGCTCGGCGCGGGCGGCCTGCTCGCGCGCCTCGCGCTCGGCGCGCGCGGCCCGGTCCCGCGCGTCGCGCTCGGCCCGGGCGGCCTGGGCGGAGCTGCGCGCGTCCGGGCGGCCCGACCCGGCCGTCCCGCCCGAGGGCGTGCGCCGCTGCCCGCGGGCGGGCTGCTCGGCACCGTCGGGCTGCTCGGCGCGGGCCGGCCCCGGGCGCGCGGCGGGCGCCGCGCCCGCGCCGTCGTCGGCGACCCGGACCCGTCCCCGGCGACGACCCTGCCCCGGCTGCCCGCCGTCACCGCGCGGCGCCTCGTCGCCCCCGGCGCCCGGCGGCACCGCCCGCAGCGGCTGCTCGGGCTCCTCCGCCGTGAGCAGCCGCCCACGCCGCCGGCGCGGGGGGCCGTCGCCCGTCCCCGTCCGATCGTCGTCCGCCTGATCGGCCCCGGGCGCGGCGGGCACCGCCCGCATCGGGGTCCGCCGCCCCGGGGCCCCGGCCAGCGGGGGCGCGCCCGGCACGGCCACGGCCCCGTCGACGTCGACGGGCTCGAACCCCGAGGAGAACAGGTCCCGCACGAGCAACCCGGTGGCCACCGCGGCCGCCGCGTCCGGGTCGCCCATGGCCGCCCGGAGCGTCGCCTCGACCTGACCCCGCACCGCGGCCCCGGCCGCACCGCCCAGCAGGTCCAGCGCCGCGTCCGCCGCGGCCCCCACCGCGCGCTGCTGCTCGGCGTGCAGGGCGCGCAGGTCGGCGCCGGCCAGGGCCGCCTGGGCCTCGCGGAGCCGCACCCCGAGGTCGAGCAGCCCGGCGAGGTCGTCGGCCCGCTCGCGGACGAGGAGGTTCACCGCGGCGGCCGCCGAGGACGGCTTGCGCAGCGCGCCGACCGACCGCGCCAGGTCGCGGTCGCCGTCCTGCCGCGCGGCGCGCACGGCGGCCGTGCGGGCGGCGGTGAACTCGGCGGGCGGCACGCCGTACAGGCCCGCCGCCACCTCCGCCAGGTCCGCCAGGTCCGCCACCGCCGCCACCTCCCGTCCCACCCTGTCCGGGCCCGCCCGTCGCGCCGGCCCGACCCGCTCGTCGCAGCCGGTGCAGCCCGGCGCGCCGGCCGCGCCCCGTCGACCCCAGCGAACCACGCGCACCGCCCGCACGCCCGCGTCCGCGCTGGTCCGGCCCCGGCGCGACCCACGCTCCCCGAGATCGGCTCTTCCGCCCGAGATCGGTCGCAGGAGGCACCGGTCTCGGCGCGAAGCACCGATCTCGGCGCGGGGGCCCGCCGCGGCGGCGCACCCGCGGGGGTCCCAGGGCGCGGACGGGACCCGTCCGGCGGGCGGATGGCGCTCGCGCCGGTCGCCCCAGCCGATAGCGTCGGGCCGACGGCGACAGCGGGTGCGAGAGGGACGGTGCGGCGTGACCGGCCAGCAGTTCGAGATCGGCCACGACGGGCCCACGGCCGTCGTCGTGGGCGTGGACGGGTCCGACCCCTCGCTGCGCGCAGCCGCGTACGCGGTGGGCGTGTGCCGGCGCTCGGGTGGTCGCCTCGTGGTCGTCTACGTGCGCGAGCCCGGCGGCGGCGTGGCGTCGCTGATGGACACGACCGGCGCGGCGAGCGTCGCCGTCGCCGAGCACCAGGACGCCGTCGAGCGCGCGCTCCGCGACCCCCGGGCGCTCGCCGACGCCCGCGGCGTGCCCGTCCAGCTCGTGGTCCGCACGGGCGACCCGTACCAGGTGCTGTCCGCGGTCGCCCACGAGGTGCGGGCGGACAGCGTGGTGGTCGGGTCGTCGGCCAGCATCGGGCACCGGATCGCGGGCTCGCTCGCCGTGCGGCTCGTGCGCAACGCGCGCTGGCCGGTCACCGTCGTGCCCTGAGCCCCGCCGGGCGGCGCGACCGCGTCGTCAGGCCGCCGTCGGCGCCCCCGACACGGGCCGCAGGAGCCCCGCGTCCAGCGCCACCGCGGTGTCGAGCGTGACGTACCCGCGCTCGGCGAAGAAGACCGTGACCCGGTCCTCCTCGACCACGGACACCTGCCCGGGGCCCCACTCGGCGTGCTCGACGGCCTGCCCGGGCCGCAGCGGTGCGTCCTCGACCTCGACCGACGTCCCGGCGTCGCAGGAGTCGCACGCCCCGCAGGGGCGCGGGTGCTTCTCCCCCAGCAGCTCGAGCAGGAGCCGGCGGCGGCAGTCGGTGGTGTCGGCGTACGCCCGCACGACCTCGACCCGCGACCGCTCGACGGCCCGGCGCTCCTCCTGGCGCTCGGCCGCCGCCCGGGAGGCCGCCTGCGCGGACAACCCGGTCGCGACGAGCGCGCCGCCCTCCTCGCGCCGCACCGCGCCCGTGTCCAGCAGCACGCCCAGCGCCCGGGAGACCGTCCGCGCCGCCAACCCGCTCGCCCGCGCCAGCGCGCGCTGGTCCCGCGCCGCGTCGGGCGCCTCGCGCACCGCCGCCAGCACCGCCGCCAGCGTGCCCTGCCGCGGGACCCCGCCCGAGCGCAGGTACTGGTTGAGGCCGATGTCGTCGGGGCGGCTCACCAGGACCGCCCGGGCCGGTTCGCCGTCGCGGCCGGCCCGGCCGACCTCCTGGTAGTACGCGTCGAGGGAGGTGGGCGGCCCGGCGTGCACGACGAACCGCACGTCCGCGCGGTCCACGCCCATGCCGAACGCGCTGGTCGCCACGACCAGGTCCTGCTCGCCGGACAGGAAGGCCCGTTCGACCGCGGCGCGCTCCTTCGCGGGCAGCCCGGCGTGGTAGCCCCGGGCGGCGAACCCCGCCCGCCCCAGCGCCTCGACCAGCTCCTCGACGTGCGACCGGGTGCGGGCGTACACGAGCCCCGCCCCACCGGGGTCGTCCGCCAGGTCGCGCACCACCGCCACGACCCGGTCGTCGCGCTCCCGGGGCGTGGACGCGTGGTGCGCCCCGAGCCAGATGTTCGGCCGGTCGGCGTCGTGCACCAGCACGCGGGCGTCGACCATGCCGAGCCGCTCGACGATCTCGCCGCGGACCTGCGGCGACGCCGTGGCGGTGAGCGCGAGGACCCGCGGCCGGCCGAGCCGCTCGACGGTGCCGGCCACGTGCACGTAGTCCGGCCGGAAGTCGTGGCCCCACTCGCTGACGCAGTGGGCCTCGTCCACGACGACGAGCCCGACGGGCGCCCGGTCCAGCGCCTCGGCGACGGCGGGGCGGACCAGCTGCTCCGGCCCCAGCACGAGCACGTCGAGGTCACCGGCCGCCGCGCGGCCCAGCGCCGCCGCCTGCGCCCGGGCACCCCGGGCCGAGCTCACCGACTCCGCGCGCAGCCCGGCCTCGCGGAGCCCGGCGACCTGGTCCCGCTGGAGGGCGAGCAGCGGCGAGACGACGACGGTCAGCCGCCCGCTCAGCAGCGTCGCGATCGCGTAGACGGCGGTCTTGCCCGCCCCCGACCGCGCGACGAGCAGCGTGTCCCGGTCCCGGAGCCCGTCCAGGGCGTCCCGCTGGGCCGCACGCAGCTCGGCGTCCTCCCCGAGCACGCGGCGCACGGCGGCGTCCAGGTCCGGCACGCCCGCGCCGGACCCGCCGGCCGGCCCCGTCACAGCGTGCGGGCGCGGTTCAGGCCGAGGAAGAACGCCCCGCCGCTGCACACGATGCCGACGGTGAACAGCCAGATCTCCGCGGTGTCGACCGCCAGGCCCATCAGGTACAGCCCGCCCACGAACAGCACGAAGCAGAACAGGAACAGCAGCACCCGCGCGGGAGGGGGCGGCGGGGGCTGCTCCTCGGACGCGCGGACGCGCTCGAGGTAGTCGTCGTCGGTCGTGCTGCGGTCGGACACCGTGGCCTCCGTGGTGGTGCGGCGCTCAGCGGCGCGGCTGGGCGGGGTTGGTGGGGACGCCGTGGGACGGCGGGTTCTGCGGCGGTCCCGCCGTCTCGGGGGACGCGCTGCTCGTCCCGGCGGGCCCCGGGGCGGCCTCCGCGGCCGGTGCCGCGGCGTCGCCGCCCGAGGGCCGCTGACCCTCCGCCAGGTCGAGCAGCCGGTGGTCGAGGATCTGGATCACCGCGACCCGGTTCGCGTGCGCCTCCTCGTAGCGGCGCAGCACGTCGATCTCGTCCGCCTCCAGGCTGCGGATCCGGTGGCCGAGCGAGCCGATCGGGAGGTGGTCGTAGTCCGGCACGGGCAGGTCCTCGCGACGCACGTCGTCGTCGGTCATCCGTCCTCCCGGGGTCCTGGCGGCGCCGGGTGCGCCGGCCTCCGTCGACGCTAGGCCGGGCCGCCGGGGCCTGCCACCGGAGCGCCGGGGCGCCCTACGATCGACGCGCCGGCGCGTCACCCGCGCCCCCGTCGACCGAGGGAGCCCCCGTGCCCGCACCCGCCCCGGGCCCGACCGTCCTCGACGAGCGGTTCACCTCCCGGCCGGAGGACCGCGGCTGGACGCTCGCGTACCTGCCCGCGTGGAGCTCGCGGAGCGCGGCCGCGGCCGCCGCCCGCACCAGCGCGGAGGGCCTGCACCTGACCATCCCGCCGGACCACCCGGTGTGGTGCCCCGGCGACCACGAGCCGCCGCTGCGCGTCTCCGCGGCGCAGAGCGGGTCGTGGTCGGGGCCGGTGGGCAGCACCCGCGGGCAGCAGCCGTTCCGGCCCGGGCAGACGGTCCGCGAGGAGCAGCCGGCCCGGTGGGCCTGCACCCCGCGGTCGGGCCGGGTGGAGGTGACCTGCCGGGCGACGGTCGGACCCGGGTCGATGTTCTCCGCCTGGCTGGTCGGGGTCGAGGACGTGCCCGAGCGCAGCGGCGAGCTCTGCCTGGTCGAGGTGTTCGGCGACACGCTCGCCCCCGGACCCGGTGGCGCCCCGACCGCGGCGCTCGGCTCGGGCGTGCACCCGTTCCGCGACCCCGGGCTCCGCGAGGAGTTCTCGGCGCCCCGGACGACGGTCGACGTCGCCGGCTGGCACACCTACGCCGTGGAGTGGCGGCCGGGGCGCGCGGTCTTCGAGCTCGACGGCGTCGTGACCCGGGAGCTCGCGCAGGCACCGGACTACCCGCTGCAGCTGATGCTCGGCGTCTTCGACTTCCCCGGGCGCCCGCACGGCGCCGGGTCCCCCGCCGTGCCGGAGCTCGTGGTGCGGCGCGTCCGGGTCACGCCGGGCTGAGCCCGGGCAGCGGGGGGCGGGCCCGGGCGGACCCGCCGGGCCCCGACCTCACGCGTCGGCGGGGTCGGGCCGCCCGCCGTCGAGCGGCTGCGTGAACCCCGCGTGCACCGCCGCCTTCGCGCGGTCGGGCAGCACCGCCGCCGCGGCGGTCTGCAGCCGGGCCTTGAGCGAGCGCACCTCGACCTTGTCCCTGCCCGCCATCAGCGCCTCGAACGCCTGGTCGGCGACGTCCGCCGGGTCGTCCTTCGGGCCACGGCCGACCGGGGTCCGCTCCATCCCGGCCCGCGCGAAGAACTCGGTGTCCGTCGGCCCCGGCAGCAGGGTCGTGACCGTGACGCCCGTCTCGGCGAGCTCGTGGTGGAGCGCCTCCCCGAACGACTGCACGAACGACTTCGACGCCGCGTAGGTGGCGTACCACGGCCCGGGCATGAGCGCCGCGGTGGAGGCGGTGAGCAGCACCCGGCCCGCGCCGCGCTGCACCATCGCGGGCAGCAGGGCCTTCGCGAGCCGCACGGTCCCGACGACGTTCAGGCCGATCACGGCCAGGTCGCCGTCGAGCGGCGTCTCCACGAACGGGCCGCCCGCTCCCCGGCCCGCGTTCAGCGCGAGCGCGTCCACCGGCCGGCCGGTGGCGCGCACGGCCGACACGAGCTCCGCGACGCCCTCGGCGGTGGCCAGGTCCGCGTGCACCGGCCGCACGGCGTTCCCGGCCGCGGTGAGAGCGTCGGCGGCCAGGGAGATCTGCGGCTCGTCGGCGGCGACGACCAGGTCGAACCCCTCGGCGGCGAACCGGCGGGCGAGCTCCAGCCCGATCCCGCTCGACGCGCCCGTGACGACCGCCAGCGGGCGGGTCGTGGTCTGCTCGGTCATGGTCCGGCCTCCCGTCGGCTGCGCGCGGGCGACGCGGCCGCACCCGCCCGTCGGACGCTAGGTCGGGTCCCGACGGGGCGCCACCGGGGCGGGGACCGGTGCCCCGGGAGGCCGGACGGGGCGGGCGCCGTTGCCCGTGTCCCGTCCGACGGAGGTGGCGCCGGCGATGACACGGACGGTAGCAGCGTGACGCACGCCACACCAGGGTCCCCGCGCTCCTTGACGCGCCCGCGCGCCGGTGCTGCACTCGGAGGGGTCCACACCCTGGACGACGGAGTCGAGATGGCCGCCCGCCCACACCCGTCAGCCACCCGACCGGTCGGGTGACCACCGTGGCGCGCGCGCTGGTCCTCGTGGGCGTGGCCCGCACCGGCGGCCGGTTCCCGGAGCTGCCGGCGGTGCCCGGTGCCGTCGCCGCCGTGCGCGCCTGGGCGACCGAGCAGGGCGTCCCGGACGACCTGGTGCTGACGTTCACCGACGACGACGGCACCCCGGTCACCTCGGGCGCCGTGCTCGCCGGCGTGCGCGCGCTGGTGGACCGTGGCGACGTCGACCAGCTCGTCGTCTACTTCAGCGGTCACGGCATCAACACCGGGAACGCCGAGTTCTGGCTGCTGACCGGCGCGCCGGAGGACGGCAGCCAGGCCGTGAACGTGTCGCTGACCTCCTGGTTCGCCGAGCGGCTGCCGGTGCGGCACGTCGTGCTCGTCTCGGACGCGTGCCGCACCGCCGCGACCACCGTCCAGGAGCTGAGCGTCCAGGGCGTCGCGCTGGTGCCCAACCTGCCGCCCCGCGCGCCCGCCGCGGCGGTCGACGTGTTCTACGCCTGCGCGCTGGGCGACCCGGCGTACGAGGTGAAGGACCCCACCGCGTCCGGCGCCGCCTACCAGGCGCTGTTCACCTCGGCGCTGGTCGGGGCGCTCCGCGGGGATCACCCGGCGCTCGTGACGCCGGGGCCCGTCGCGGACGGCGACCGGGCCGCGGGCGGAGTGGCCGGCAGCGCGCGGTTCGGGCTCGTGCAGCCGTGGCCGCTGAAGCGGGCGTTGCCCGGGCTGGTCGCCGAGCGGCTGACCGCGGCGCACGCGCCGCTCGACCTCGCGCAGACCCCGGACGCCCGGCTGTCGTCCGACCCGGTGGACGCCTGGCTGTCCCGGCTCGAGCCCTGGCCGGTCGCACCGGCCGCGGCGGAGACGCCCGGGACGGATGCTCCCGCGGAGCGGACCGCGGCGCCGGACGACGCGGCGGCCCCCGGCGCGCCCCCGGAGGCCGGGGCCGCCCTCGCGGACCCGGACCGCACCGCGCGGGAGCCGGCGCCCGCCGCCAGGACCGCCGCCGCCGAGGCCGCCGACCGCCTGGTGCTGGGGCTGGCGGTCGGGCTCGCGGCGGGGGCCGGCGGGCTGCCCGCGTCCGCCGTCGGGAGCACCGCCGCGCCGTCGGGGGCACCGGCCGCTCCGCCGTCGCCCGCACGGCCGCCCGGACCGGCGACCGCCGCGCCCGCCGTGCCCGCGCCGATCCCGGCGCCCGACCTGGAGGTGGCCCCGCTGCCCGCGGCGCCGCGCCCGGGCGGGCCGGTGGTGGTGGTGCAGGGCGACCGCGCGCTGGACGTCGTCCCGGTGTCGCCGACCGCCGTCGTCGTCACGTTCGCCTCGGGCGGCTGCGCGGTGCTCCCCACGCTGCCGGGACGGGTCACGCTCGCCACCGTCGAGCACGGCCGCCTGGTCGACTGCGCGCTCCCCCGCACCCCCGGGGCCGACGCCGTCCCGCCGCCGGGGGCGGACGGCGCCGTCGCGCGCCGGGCCCTCGCGGCCGCGTGGTCCCGGTTCGGCCTGCGCCCCGACGACGACGAGGACGACGACGAGCACGCCGGGCCGCCCGGACCCCGGGACCCGGCGGACGACCCTGCCCGGGCGGCGCGGCGCGCGGTCGCCGTGGACGCCGACCCGCTCGCGGCGCTGTACCGCGCCTGGGAGCTGCACGACCGCGGCAGGCGCGCGGCGATCGCCGACCTGGCCGAGGCGGGGTTCCCGGGGGCGCGGCTGTTCGACGTCGTGCTGCTGGCCTCCGGCCCGGACCCCGGGCGCGACGACCGGCCGGTCGACTGGGCCGGGCTCCTCACGCCGGTGCCCCTGCTGTCCCGCGGGTGGCCGCTGCTCGCCGCCGCGCCGCCCGGGGTCCAGGACCGCGCACTGTCGTTCCCCGCGCGGCTGCCGTCGCACTGGACGCTGTTCGCCGCCGAGAACGCCGACCGCGTCGCCGAGGTCGCCGCCGCGGCGCCCGCCCCCGACCCGCCGCACCCCGAGGAGGAACCATGAGGACGCTCGTGCTGGTGCACGGCCGGGCCCAGGAGCACAAGGACCCGCTCGCGGTGAAGCAGGAGTGGCTGTCCGCGCTCGACGTGGGCGCGCACCACGCCGGCCGGCCCGTCGACCTCCCCGACGACCGGGTCCGGCTGCCCTACTACGGCCAGACCCTGTTCGACCTGGTCGCGGGCGACGCCGAGCACGCCACGGAGGTCGTCGTCCGCGGCGCGGAGGGCGGGCCGGACGCCGAGACGCTGTTCGTTCGGGAGACGCTGCTCGAGATCGCCGAGCGGGCCGGCGTGGCCGAGGACGCGGCGCGGGAGGCGGCCGCCGACGCCGCGGTCGAGCGCGGCCCGATGAACTGGCGCTGGGTCCGGGCCACGCTCACCGCCCTCGACCGGCTGCCCAACGTCAGCGCCTGGTCGATCGCGCTCGCCACCCGGGACGTCTACCAGTACCTGCACAACGTGCGCGTGCGGGACACGATCGAGGACGGCGTGCGGCAGGCGCTCGACGGCACCGAGGGCGCCGTCGTGGTGTCGCACTCGCTCGGCACCGTCGTCGCGTACAACCTGCTGCGCCGCGAGGCGGGTCCCCGGGGGTGGGACGTGCCGCTCCTGGTCACCCTCGGGTCGCCGCTGGGCGTGACGAACATCAGCCGCACGCTGCGCCCGGTGTCCTGGCCCGACCCCGTCGGCGCCTGGTTCAACGCGTACGACCCGGAGGACCTGGTCGCCCTGCACCCGCTGACCGCGCCGTGGTTCCCGGTCGACCGGATCGACGACTACGGCAAGGTCGACAACCCGACGTCCAACCAGCACGGCATCTCCGGGTACCTCTCCGACTCCCGGGTCGCGGCGACGATCCTCGAGGCGCTGGCGGGGTGACCGCTAGCATCTCGCCCTTGTGAGCCGCCTCCTGCAGACCGTCCTGCCCGCCCGGCTGGGGGTCCCGTTCCGGTGGCTGATCGCGTCCTCGTGGACCAGCAACCTCGCGGACGGCATCGCCATCGCGGCCGGGCCGCTGCTCGTCGCGTCGCTCACCCGGGACGCCCGGCTGGTCGCGCTCGCCGCCACGCTGCAGTGGCTGCCGCCGCTGCTGTTCGGGCTGCTCGCCGGCGCGCTCGCCGACCGGTGGGACCGGCGCCGCATCGTGCTGGTGGTGGACGTCGCCCGGGCCGTGGTGCTCGCGGCGCTCGCCGGCACGCTCGCGTCGGGCCACGTCACGATCGGCCTCGTGCTCGGCGCGCTGTTCCTGCTCGGCACGGCGGAGGTGTTCGCCGACAACGCCGCGCAGACCTTCCTGCCCATGCTCGTCGCGCGCGACGACCTGGCCCTGGCGAACTCCCGGCTCCAGGTCGGGTTCATCACGGTCAACCAGCTGGCCGGCCCGCCGCTCGGCGCCGCGCTGTTCGCGGCCGGGTGGCTGTGGCCGTTCGCCACCCAGGCGGTCGTCGTCGCCGCCGCGGCGCTGCTGGTCGCGCGGATCGCGCTGCCCGCGCACCCCCGCGAGCCGGGCACGCGCAGCCACCTCGGCCGGGACATCGCCGAGGGCTTCCGGTGGACCGTGCGGCACGCCGCGGTCCGCACCCTGGTGCTGACCATCTTCATCTTCAACATCACGTTCGGCGCCGCCTGGTCCGTGCTCGTGCTCTACGCGACGCGGCGGCTCGGGCTCGGCGAGATCGGCTACGGCCTGCTCACCACGGTCAGCGCCTGCGGCGGCCTCGCGGGCGGCGCCGCCTACGGCTGGATCACCCGGCGGGTGTCGCTCGGGAACCTCATGCGCATCGGGCTGATCCTGGAGACCCTGACGCACCTGGGGCTCGCGCTGACCCGGCAGGCCTGGGTCGCCGTCGTGATCTTCTTCCTGTTCGGCGCGCACGCGTTCGTGTGGGGCACGACGTCGGTCAGCGTCCGACAGCGGGCGGTGCCGCCGGCCCTGCAGGGACGCGTCGGCAGCGT
>NZ_JAKRMS010000106.1 GCF_022346185.1 Cellulomonas sp. ACRRI
CACCCCGCATGCGCACCCCGCACGCGCACCCCGCACGCGCACCCCGCCGCTCCAGCCCTCCGCCCGAGGACCCCGGATCCGCCGCCTCACGCCCACGGCGAGTCGACGCCGAACTCCCCGGCCACCGCCGCGATCTCCTCCCGGGTGAGCCCCTGCGCCCGCCGCCCGGCCACGAGGTCCAGGTACTCGTACTTCGCCCCGGTCTCGGCGTACTCGACCCGGTCGACGGCCCGCGTCACCGAGAAGTCGGACCGCGACATGGTGCCGTGCTTCGACCAGAGCACGATCTCCCGCTCCCGCAGGCCGGCGACGTTCGCGGCCTGCAGCTCCTCGGAGCCGGGGATCATGAACTCCAGCACCCCGACGCCCTGGGACAGCGACACGATCGACTCCGGCTCCCACCGCAGGATCGCGCGGTTCATCGCGGCGGTGTCCCGGTACTCCGGGATGTGCGACAGGTAGGTCAGGTGCGGCGGCTGGGCGTGCACGACGGCCTGGAAGTCGATGCCGCGCCGGGCGACCTGGTCCTGGTGCACCGCGAGGTGGGAGTTGAACTCGGAGGTCAGCCGCTCGAACAGCCGCCGCGGTGAGGTGTGCAGGGTCGCGGTGGTCCCGCCGTCGTGGATCCGCACGGCGCCGATCGCGGCCTCGGGGTCGGCGGCGATCTGCCGCAGCCGGCGTCCGGACCCGGTGGCCAGCACGGTGCGCCCGGCCAGGGCGGGCGCGGGCAGCGGGAGCGCGATCTCCTCGGTGATCGGGAACCGGCGACGCAGCTCGACGTCCCAGCCGATGAACACGGAGATGTTGCCCGCGCCCGCCTCGGAGGCGTCGATGGCGCAGATCCGGGCGCCGGCCTCGCCCATGGCGGTGAGCAGCTCGTCGAGGTCGGGGAACGGGGCGTGCAGGGGCATGTCGTGTCCTTCGTCGTGTGCGGGTGGTGGTACCGTCACGGCCACAGGCGCTCCTCCGCCCGCGCCCACGGCTGCTCGGATCCCCCGGGACGGTGCGTGACGAGCTCGGACGATGCGCGCACGACCTCGCGCACCGCCGTCAGGCCCCCGGACAGCTCGCCGAGCGCGAGCGCCTGGGTCAGCAGGTTGCCGATCGCGGTGGCCTCGACCGGCCCCGCGACGACCGGCAGGCCGGTGGCCTCCGCGGTGAGCCGGCACAGCAGCGCGTTGCGGGCGCCGCCGCCGACCACGTGCACCACCCGGACGTCGCGGCCGGACAGGGACGCGGCCTGGCGCACCGCGCGGCGGTAGGCCAGCGCGAGCGAGTCGAGCACGCAGCGCGCGACCTCCGCCGGCCGCTCGGGTACCGGCTGCCCGGTGCGCCGGGCGGCGGCCGCGATCCGCGCGGGCATGTCGCCGGGCGGCGCGAACGCCGGGTCGTCGACGTCGACCACGGTGCGCAGCGCGGGCACGTCGGCGGCCGCGGCGAGCAGGGTCGTCAGGTCCTGCGGGGCGCCGGCGTCCGCCCAGCACCGCAGCGACTCCTGGAGCAGCCACAGCCCGGCGACGTTCCGCAGGTAGCGCACGGTGCCGGCGACGCCGAGCTCGTTGGTGAAGTTGGCCGCGCGCCCCGCCGGCGTGAGCACCGGCGCGGGCAGCTCGACGCCGACGAGCGACCAGGTGCCGGACGAGATCCACGCGGCGGGGGCGTCGCCGATCGGGACGGCGGCCACGGCGGAGGCGGTGTCGTGCGAGCCGACGGCGACGTGCACGGCGCCGTCCAGCCCGTCCAGCCCGTCCCGGCCGTCCAGCCCGTCGGCCCCCGCGAGGACGGGCCCCAGCACCGTCCCCGGCTCGACGAGCGGGGCGAGCAGCCGCCGCACGTCCCCGGCGGGGGAGGCGGCGAGCGCGTCGAGCACCGCGGGGCTCCACCGCCGGGTGGCGGGGTCGAGCATGCCGGTGGTCGAGGCGTTGGTGACCTCGGTGGCCTCCGTGCCCGACAGCCAGCGGCCGAGCAGGTCGGGCACGAGCAGCAGCCGGTCCGCCGCGCGCGGGGACGTCGCGGACCCGGCCGCCGACCCCGCGGCGAGCAGCTGGTAGACGGTGTTGAACGGCTGCACCTGGCTGCCGGTGGCGGCGTAGTGCGCGGCGGGGTCGAGCAGCCGGGCGAACGCGTCCGCGGCGCCGGCCGTGCGGCCGTCGCGGTAGTGCACGGGGTTGCCCAGCAGGTCGCCGTGGGCGTCGAGCAGGCCGTAGTCGACGGCCCAGGTGTCGATGCCGACCGACGCGACGGGGCCGTGCGCGCGGGCCGCGGCGCGCAGGCCGTCCTGGACGCCCGCCCACAGGGCGAGCACGTCCCAGTGCAGCCGGCCGCCGGCGCGGACGGGGCGGTTGGGGAACCGGCCGGCCTCGTGGGTGGTGAGCCGCCCCGCCTCGAGGCGCCCGGCGAGCACCCGCCCGCTGGACGCCCCGAGGTCGACGGCGACCAGCGAGGGGGGAGTGGGCATCGGCGTCAGGCGCCCCAGCCGGCCTGCTGCCCGCCGACCCGCTCGGCGGCGATCCGCTCGCCGTAGCCGGACGCGGCGTAGGCGGCCACGGGGTCGCGCGGCAGGCCGCGGGACTCGCGCCAGTCCGCCAGCGCGGGCCGGACGTCGGTGTAGAACGCGTCCATGTAGACCGCGTTGGCCCCGAGCACGTCGCCGGCCTCCTGGGCCGCGGTCAGGGCGCCGCGGTCGATCAGCAGAGCCCGGGCCGTCATCTCCTGGACGTTGAGCACCGAGCGGATCTGCCCGGGGACCTTGTCCTCGATGTTGTGGCACTGGTCGAGCATGAACTGCACGTCGGACCCGGGGTCGATGCCGCCGCCGCGCACGACCTCGGCGAGGATCCGGAACAGCTGGAACGGGTCGGCCGCCCCGACGATGAGGTCGTCGTCGGCGTAGAACCGGGAGTTGAAGTCGAACGACCCGAGCCGGCCGAGCCGCAGCAGCTGGGCGACGATGAACTCGACGTTGGTCGACGGGGCGTGGTGGCCGGTGTCGAGGCAGACGACGGCGCGGTCGCCGAGGGCGGTGGCGTGCGCGTAGGCGGTGCCCCAGTCCGGGACGTCCATCGTGTAGAAGAACGGCTCGAAGATCTTGTACTCGAGCACCAGCCGCTGGTCGGGCCCGAGCCGGTCGTAGATCGCGCGCAGCGACTCGGCCAGCCGGTCCTGCCGCCCGCGGATGTCGCCCTGGCCGGGGTAGTTGGTGCCGTCCGGCAGCCAGATCTTCAGGTCCCGGGACCCGGTGGCGTGCATGACGTCGATGCAGGCGTAGTGGTGGTCGATCGCCTTGCGCCGCACCGCCGGGTCCAGGTGCGTGAGCGAGCCGAACCGGTAGTCGTCGTCCTGGAACGTGTTCGAGTTGATGGTGCCGAGCCGCAGGCCGAGGTCGTCGGCGTGGGCGGCGAGCTTGCCGAAGTCGTCCACCAGGTCCCACGGGATGTGCAGCGCGACAGACGGGGCCAGGCCGGTGAGCCGGTGCACCTCGGCGGCGTCGGCGAGCTTCTCCTCGACGGTGCGCGGCGTGCCCGGGGTGCTGAACACCTTGAACCGGGTGCCGGCGTTGCCGAACGCCCACGAGGGGAGCTCGATCGCCTGCCGGTCGAGAGCGGCGGCGATCTCGGAGGTGAACGACATGGGGTGTCTCCTTCGACGTGTCGATGAATCGTTTCATTGCGACGCCCGCGGAAGCAAGTCCCGCCGCGCCGTCGCGCGAGGTGAATCGGTGCGCCACCCCGGGTGCGCGCTCCGGGTGCGGGGCGTCCCGCGCGGCTATGCTGCGCCGGACGGCTCCCGGCACGCGGGGCCGGCACGGGCACCCGGACGGAGCGGAGGTGAGCGGTGTCGACCTCGGCCACCCGCCGCAGCTCGATCGGTGACGTCGCGCGCCTGGCGGGCGTGTCCGTCGGCACGGTGTCGAACGTGCTGAACCGCCCGGACCGGGTGGCGGCCGCGACCCGCGACCGGGTGCTCGACGCGATCCAGCGCCTGGCCTTCGTGCCCAACGCGTCCGCCCGGCAGCTGCGCGCCGGCACGATCACGACCGTCGGCGCGATCGTGCTGGACATCCGCAACCCGTTCTTCACGGAGGTCGCCCGCGGCATCGAGGACAGGCTCGCGGCGGCGGACCACACCCTCATGCTCGCCAGCTCCGACGACGACCCGGAGCGCGAGGCGCGCTACCTGCGGCTGTTCGAGGAGCACGGCGTCTCCGGGCTGCTGGTCGTCCCGACGGGCGACGATCTCGGCCCGCTCCTGGCGCTCGCGTCCCGCGGGGTGCACACGGTCCTGCTGGACCGCCCGTCGCCGACCGACCTGCTGTCCTCGGTCGCGGTGGACGACGTCGCGGGCGGGACGCTGGCGGGCGAGCACCTGCTCGACCTCGGGCACCGCTCGGTCGTCATGCTCAACGGCCCGCACGCGATCCGCCCCTGCCGCGACCGGCTGACCGGCCTGCGCCGCGCCGTGGAGCGCCGCGGGCTGGACCCGGACGCGGTCGTGCGCGAGGTGCCGCTGCCGTCGCTGGACGCCGGCGGCGCCGCCGGGGTGTTCGCCGCCCTGCTCGAGTCCGACGAGCCGCCGACCGCCGTGTTCTGCGTGAACGACCTGGTCGCGATCGGCGTGCAGCGGGAGATCCGCCGCCGCCGGCCGGACCTGATCGGCAGCATCGCCATCGTCGGCTACGACGACATCGAGGTGGCGGCGGAGCTGGCCACCCCGCTCACCTCGGTCCGGCAGCCCGCGCACGCCCTCGGGTACCGGGCCGCGGAGATCCTGCTGGCGCGGTCGGCCGCCGGCGAGCCCGTGAAGCAGCACCAGGTGTTCCAGCCGGAGCTGGTCGTCCGGTCGTCCAGCGTCCCGGCCTGAGTCGCGCGGCGGCACGGGTCAGCCCTTGACCGCGCCCGAGGTCATCCCGGCGACGATCTGCCGGTTGAAGATCACGTACATCACCAGCGGCGGGATCGTGATGAGCAGCACGTCCGCGAACAGCAGGTTCCACTGGTTGAGCCCCTGGGACTGGAAGTTGTACAGCGTGAGCTGGACGGTCGCGTTGTCGGCGCCGGGCAGGAAGTACAGCGCGTAGGTGAAGTCGTTGAAGACGGTCACCGCCTGCACCACGACAACGGTGACGATGACGGCGCGCAGCAGCGGGAAGATCACCGAGAAGAACAGCCGCATCGGCCCGGCGCCGTCGATGAGCGCCGCCTCGTCGAGCTCGCGCGGGATGGTCGCCACGAAGGCGCGGAACAGCAGGATGCAGAACGACAGCCCGAACGCGACGTGCACGGCGATGAGGCCCGCCATCGTCTTGAACAGCCCGATGCCCTGCAGCACCCAGATGGTCGGCACCACGGCGGGCGGGATGATGAGCCCGGCCAGCACCATCGCGTCCACCACCGGGTTCCACCGGCTGCGCCGGCGCTGCACCACGTAGCCCACCATCGCGGCGAGCACGGTCATGATCGCGACCGAGGCGACGGTCAGCACCGTGGAGTTCCAGAACGCCCGGACCAGGATGCCGTCGTTCGACTCCAGGACGGTGCGGACGTTGTCCAGCAACGCCCACTCGGTCGGCAGGGAGAACTCCAGCAGCGACGCCTCCTGCTGCGACTTCGACGCCGTCAGCAGGACGAACACGAACGGGACGACGAACACCACGGTGCTCGCGAGGATCGACACCGACCCGAGGACCACGCCACGGCGCCTCACAGGGTCACCTCCTTGCGGTTCAGCCAGCGCGACAGCGGGAAGATGATCACGGCGATCACCACGAACAGCACGACGTTCCCGGCGGTGGACAGCCCGTAGAACCCGGCCTGGTACTGCTTGTAGATCACCGAGCCGATGACGTCGCTGCTGAACCCGGGCCCGCCGCGGGTCATGGTCCAGATGAGGTCGAACGACCGCAGGCCGCCGATCAGGGAGAGCAGGACGACGGTCACCGTGGCGGGCCGCACCAGCGGCAGCGTGATGTTCCGGAAGTTCTGCCAGGCGTTCGCGCCGTCGACGCGGGCCGCCTCGTAGTACTCCTGCGGGATCGCGACCAGGCCGGCGATGTAGATGAGCGTCGCCAGGCCCACGCCCTTCCAGACGTCGACCAGCGCCACGGAGAACAGCGCCAGGCTCGGGTCGGTCAGCCAGCCGGGGCCGGTGACGCCGACCCAGGACAGCACCTGGTTCACGGCGCCGTCGAACGGGTCGAGCAGCACCTTGAACGTCACGCCGACGCCGATCGTGCTGACCAGCACCGGGAAGAACACCACCGAGCGCAGGTAGCCCCGCGCGATGATCTGCGAGGTCAGCAGCACGGCCAGCGCGAGGCCGAGCACCACCTTCGCGCCGGAGGTGAGGAACGCGTAGACGAACGTGTTCACGAAGCCCTTGACCAGCGCCGGCTCCCGGAAGAACTGCGCGAAGTTGTCGAGCCCGATGAACTCCGCCGAGTACAGGTCCCAGCGGGTCAGCGCGTACCAGAACGACGCGCCGGTCGGGACGACGAACAGCACCAGGTAGAAGACGCCGGCGGGCAGGAAGAACCAGCTGGGGTACGGGCTGCGCCGCCCGGCCCGGCGGGAGTCCCGCCGGGCCGGGCGCGTCGCCGCCGTGCCCGCGGGGGCGGGGCGCACGAGGGTCATGTCCTACCAGTCCAGGCCGAGCTGCTGGGCCTGCTTGACGACGTCCTCGTCGTAGAGCGCCGCGCCGTCCTCGGCGCTGCGGATGCCGGAGCCCACCTCGACGGTGATCTGCTCCAGGGCCGGGCCCTTGACGGGGGAGAGGAACTCCAGCGCCAGACCGGTGTCGCCGCTGTCGAAGTACGGCTGCATGTCGGACACCAGCGCCGGCACGTCGTCGGGCAGGTCGCAGCCGTCGACCACGAACGGGCCGCCGAGCGTCGAGGCCTCGGCCTGCGCCGCGCAGCTGTCCGGGGTGACCAGCCAGGCGATGAACTCCTTGGCGGCCTCGAGCTGCGCGCCCTCGGTCGTCTTGGGGAGGTAGATGCCGTTCGGCATCCACACCGTGAGGCCGTTGGCGTCGCCCTGCGAGCTCGGCAGCGGGAACACGCCGAGGCTGTCGGCCGCGTCGGGGTAGTTCTCGCCGATCGCGGCGGCGACGTTGCCGGTGAGCATCGGGTAGTGCGCCGCCTGGCCCTCCGCGAGCATCCTGACCGCGTCGTCGTAGGTCGCGGACGCGAAGTCCTCGTTCATCAACCCGGCGTCGAACACCTCCTGCAGGTGCTCGAACCCGGCGAGCGCCGGCTGGTCCACGAACTTCGCGTCCCCGGCCGTGTACGCGTCGGCCCAGCCGGGCTCGGCCGCCTCCACGTTGTAGAAGTCGCCGAGCACCGGGACCTGCGAGGTCCAGGTGTCGCCGTACGACTGCGCGACGGCGACGAGCCCGGCGTCCTTGATCGCCTGGTTGTTCGCCATGTAGTCGTCCCAGGTGGTCGGGACCTCCAGGCCGAGGTCGGCGTAGATGTCCTTGTTGTAGATCACGGCGCCGGCGAACGAGGCGCCCACGGGCGCGCCGTACAGGCCCTGGTCGGTCGACACCACGGTGGCGAAGTTCTCGTCGAGCGAGTCCACCCAGTCCTCGTCGCCCAGCGGCACCAGGTTCTGGTCCGGCTTGAGCGCCTGGAACAGGGACCCGGAGTTGTACCAGAACAGGTCGTTCATCTCCCCGGTCGCGAGCCGGGTCTTCACCAGGTTGTCGCCCTCGGAGCCCCCCGGGTGCGTCTCCACCTCGATGGTGACGTCCGGGTTCTCCTCCGCGTAGGCGGCCGTGAGGCCGTCCCACAGCTCGACCGACGCCGGGGTGCTGTCGATGTACACCGACAGCGACGTGGCCTCGCCGTCCCCGGCGTCGCCGGAGCCGCCGCAGGCGGTCAGGGCCAGGGCGGCGGCGACCGCCGCCGCGCCGGCCGTCAGGGGTCGGGTCCTGTTCACGCGATACCTCCTCGTAAGGCGCCGGGCGCCGTTGCCCCGACAGTGCTTGAACCGATTCACTGCTGCGGCGAGGCTAGGGGAGGTGCCCATCTGGGTCAAGAGTCCCAGGGGTCACGACTTCGCATCGCTCCGCTGCGGCGGGGTCGCCCTTGACGCCGCGCCGCGGGGCGGGTGACGATGCGGGCGGTACGGGTTGAAGCGATTCACCTGGTGAGTGCACCGACCCGCGACGAGGACGTCGACGAGAGGACCCACGGACCCATGACCACCTGGCAGGCACGGTTCATCGCGCCCGACGCCGAGCTGGACGCCGCGCCGCTGCTCCGGCGCACCTTCACCCTCGACCAGGACCCCGGCGAGGTCGCCGCTGCCGAGCTGCTGCTCACCGCGCTCGGCGTCGTCGAGGCGCGGATCGACGGGCAGGCGGTGTCGGGCGACCTGCTCACGCCGGGCTGGTCGGCGTTCGAGGAGCGCCTGCGGTACGGGCGGCACGACGTGACCGCGCTGCTGACGCGGCGCACGCCGACGATCGGGCTCGCGCTCGGGGACGGCTGGTGGCGCGGCCGGCTCGGCTGGGGCGAGGGGGCGCGGCCGTACGGGGACGAGGTCGCCGGGTTCGCGGAGCTGCGGATCACCTACCGGGACGGCGCGGTGCAGGTCGTCGCGACGGACGAGGCGTGGACCGCCGCGGCGGGCGCGGTGACCGCGGACTCGCTCTACGACGGGCAGGAGATCGACGCGCGGCGGCTCGACCCGGCGTGGGCGGGGCCGTTCGACGGCGCGGCCCCGGCGGACCCGCGCTGGGGCGGCGTGCGCGAGGTCGCGTTCGACACCGGCCGGCTGGAGCCGTACCTCGCCCCGCCGGTCCGCCGGCTCGACGAGCGCGCGCCGGAGCGGGTCTGGCGCAGCCCGTCCGGGAAGGTGCTGGTCGACTTCGGCCAGAACCTCGTCGGCTGGGTGCGGGTCCGGGTGCGCGGCACCGCCGGCGACGTGGTGACCCTGCGGCACGCGGAGGTCCTCGAGCACGACGAGCTCGGGGTCCGGCCGCTGCGCGCGGCGAAGGCCACCGACCGGTTCACCCTGTCCGGCGGTGACGACGTGTTCGAGCCGACCTTCACCTTCCACGGCTTCCGGTACGTCGAGGTCGACGGCTGGCCCGGCGGCCCGGACGCGATCGGCCCGGACGCGCTCACCGCGGTGGTGGTCGGGTCGGACCTCACCCGCACGGGCTGGTTCGAGACCTCCGACCCGCTGCTGAACCGGCTGCACGAGAACGTGGTCTGGGGCATGCGCGGGAACTTCGTCGACGTGCCCACCGACTGCCCGCAGCGGGACGAGCGCCTGGGCTGGACCGGCGACATCGCCGCGTTCGCGCCCACCGCGTGCTTCCTCGCCGACGCGTCCGGGTTCCTCGGCGACTGGCTGGTGGACCTGTGGGCCGAGCAGCGGGCCGACGGCTACGTGCCCTACGTCGTGCCGGACCTGATCCGCCGGATGGCCCGGGGGCCCGCCGAGTTCGAGCCCGCCGACGCGACCGCCGTGTGGGCCGACGCGGCCGTCTGGGTGCCGTGGGCGCTCTGGCAGGCGTACGGCGACCGCGCGGTGCTGGAGCGGCAGTACGACTCGGTCGTCGACCACGTGCGGCACGTCGCGGGGCTGCTGTCGCCCAGCGGCCTGTGGGACACGGGCTTCCAGTTCGCCGACTGGCTGGACCCGGACGCCCCGCCGGACCGCCCGGACGCGGCCAAGGCGGACAAGGGCGTCGTGGCCACGGCGTGCGCGTACCGGACGGCGGACCTGGCGGCGCGCGTGGCCCGGGTGCTCGGCCGGGAGGCGGACGCCGACGAGCTCGCCGCGCACGCCGCCCGGGTGCGGGCCGCGTTCCGGGAGGCGTACGTGGACGCCGGGGCCCGGCGGGTGCGGTCCGACGCGCCGACCGTGTACGCGCTGGCGATCGAGTTCGGCCTGCTGGACGGCGAGGAGCGCGGCTGGGCGGGGGACCGGCTCGCCGAGCTGGTGGCGGCGGCAGGGCACCGGATCTCGACCGGGTTCGCCGGCACGCCGTTCGTCACCGACGCGCTCACCTCCACCGGGCACGCGGACACCGCGTACCGGCTGCTGCTGCAGCGCGAGGTGCCGTCGTGGCTGTACGCCGTGACGATGGGCGCGACGACGATCTGGGAGCGGTGGGACTCGATGCTGCCCGACGGCACCATCAACCCCGGCGAGATGACCTCGTTCAACCACTACGCGCTCGGCGCCGTCGCCGACTGGCTGCACCGGGTCGTCGGCGGGCTCGCGCCGCTCGAGCCCGGGTACGCCCGGGTGCTGGTCGCGCCCGTGCCCGGCGGCGGGCTCGAGTGGGCCCGCACCACCCTGGACACCCGGCACGGGCGGGTGCGCGTCGAGTGGCGGCACGCGGACGGCGAGCTGGCGCTGGACGTCGAGGTGCCCGAGGGCGTGGAGGCGGTCGTACGCCTCCCGGGCGCGCCGGACGAGGTCGTCGGCGCGGGCACCCACCGGCTGACCGCGTCCCTCGCGGGCCCCGCCCCGGTCCCGGTCGCCTAGCGCGTCGCGCGCCGGGTGCCCGGGACCGGCGCCGGGGCTGCGGGCGCTCGGCGCGGGCCGTCCAGCCGGACCGCCACCAGCGCCACGTCGTCCTCGCCGGGGCCGCCGGGCAGCTCGGCGAGCAGGGCGTCGCACACCTCGTCCAGGTCGCGGCCCGCGTGGCGCCCGAGCGCGGCCCGCAGGTCGCGCAGCCCGGCGCGCAGCGGGCGGTCGCGGCGCTCGACCAGCCCGTCGGTGTAGAGCAGGACGGTCGCCCCGGGCCCCAGGACGGTCTCGTGGTCGGCCCTCGGCCGGTCCGGGTGCACGCCGAGCAGCATGTCGGGCCGGGCCTCGTCGAGCACGCGGACGGTGCCGTCGGCGTCCACGACCATCGGCGGCGGGTGGCCGGCGCTGGACCAGCGCAGCCGCGTCACGCCCGCCTCCTGCTCCGCGGGCGTCTGCTCGACCCGCGCGACGACGACGGTCGCCAGCGCCGGGATCCGCAGCGTGCGGACGGCGGCGTCCAGCAGGGTCAGGACGTCGGACGGGCTGTTCCGGGTGACCACCGCGATGGCGCGGAGCATCGACCGCAGCTGCGCCATGACCGCCGCCGCCTCGACGTCGTGCCCCACCACGTCGCCGATGACGAGCATGGTCCCGCCGTCGTGCTGCGGGAACGCGTCGTACCAGTCGCCCCCGACGCGGGCGGCCTCCGCGGCCGGCTGGTACCGGACGACCACCTCCAGGTCGTCGGGCTGGACCGGTGCGCCGAGCAGGCTGCGCTGGAAGGTGGCGGCGACGTCCCGCTGGCGCCGGTACAGCCGGGCGTTGTCCAGGGCGAGCGCCGCGGTGGCGGCCACCTCGACCACGGACGCGACCTCGGCCGGCGACAGCGGCGGGCGGTCCGGGCCGTTGAACAGGCTCACCGCGCCCAGGGTGCGGCCGCGGCTCTTGAGCGGGGCCACGGTCAGCGAGGTCGGGGCGAGGCGCTCGACCAGGTCGCGGGCGGCGCCGGGCGCGAGGACGCGGTCCAGCGCCTCCACCGCACCGTCGTGCACGTGCACGACCGTGCCCGAGTCGATGGCGCGCATGAGCATCGAGCCCGGCACGAGCGCCCCGATCCGCTCGAGGGCGTACGCCGCGACCAGGTCGCGCCGGTCCGGGTCGGCGTGCCACCAGCCGACGTCGCGCAGGCGCCGCCGCGGCGCCCGCGACTCGTCGTCCTCGACCAGCGTCACGAGGCACCAGTCGGCGACGGCGGGCACGAGGAGGCGGGCGAGGCGGCCCACCGCCTCGTCGGCGTCCATCGTGCCGCCGAGCTGAGCGGCCACGGCCGGGACGAGCGACTGCCGCTCGTCGGTCGTCTCCCGCACCCCGCCACTCCTCGTCCCCGGCGCCCGACCCGCTCGACGGGGCTGCTGCGCCCGACGGTACGGCAGCGCCGTGCCCGCGCGCTCGCGGTGGGCGCCCCGGTCCCCGGGCGCCGCCGTCACCAGCGCAGGGTGAACCAGACGACCTTGCCGCCGTCCGGCGCGGGCCGCCAGCCCCACGCGGAGGTCACGGCGTCGAGGATGTGCAGGCCGTGCCCGCCGGGCAGGCCCTCGCGGCCGCTGCGCCGGCGGGGCGGGACCGCGGCGGCGGCGTCGCCGACCTCGTAGGTGAGCTGGCGGCGCGCGTGGACCACGCCGACCGTGATCGTCCGCGTGCCCGGGGCGTGCCGCAGCGCGTTGGTGAACGCCTCGCTCATCGCGAGCTGGACGGCGTCCACGACCTCGCCCGGCGCACCCGCCGCCCTGGCCCGCTCCATCGACCAGGCCCGGGCACGCGCGAGGGACGAGGCCGACGACGGGAACGTGCGCTCCTCACCGCGACCTGACCCGTGCACCCGCCGACCGTAGCCGACCGCGCGGGGCCACGCCGCGCGGACACGGCCACCCAGCGGGCTCTCACCCCGCCCCTCACCCGCGGGCCGGGCGGGCCCCGGCGCGACGGTGCGCCGGTGCGCCCGCATACTGGCCGCGTGACGACGCTCCCGACGCCCGCGGGCGCCCGGCGGCCCGGCGGTCGCCTGCACGTCGACCCGGACCGGCCCGCGGTGCTGCGCGCCGAGGGCGAGATCGACGTCGACGCGGTGCACACGCTCGCCGCCGGGCTGGGCGTGGACGAGGTCGGCGCGGGCCGGGCGCTCGCGGCGGCCGGCGTCGAGGAGGTCGACCTGAGCGGGGCCACGTTCATCGACTCGTCGGCGCTCGCGCTGCTCGTCTCGATCGCGCCGCACCGGCGGCCCGACCGGCTCCGGGTCCGGGGGGCGACGGGGGCCCCGCTGATGACGCTCCGGGTCACCGGTCTCGACGCGGTGCTCGACCTGGTGCCCGCGGGGGCCTGAGGCCGCGCGGGCCGGTCCGGGACCACGGGGCGGCGGTCACACCCCGGCCGGCGCCGCCTCGCGCGCCGCGGCGCCGGCGCGCCGCGTCAGCGGGCCCCGCAGCCCCAGTTGCTCGCGCAGCGTGGTCCCCGTGTACGCGGTGCGGTAGGCGCCGCGCTCCTGCAGCTCCGGCACCACCCGGTCGACGACGTCGTCCAGCCCGGACGGGATGATCCACGGGCTGATGTTGAACCCGTCGACCGCGCCCGTCCGGACGAACCGCACCAGCCGGTCGGCGACGGCGGACGGGGTGCCGACGAAGCCGCGTTCCCCGGACACCCGGATGACGAGCTCCCGGATCGAGAGCCCCTCCGCCTCGGCGAGCGCCCGCCACCGCGCGGCGACCTCGTGCGTGCGGGCCCCGGTGGTGGACGAGCCGCCCTCGCCCCCGAGCTCGGCGACGGCCGGGTCGTGCGCCGGCAGCGGGCCGTCGGGGTCGTAGCCGCTGAGGTCCTCGGCCCAGATCGTGCCGACGACGTGCAGGGCGGTGGCCGGGGTGACCTGCTGCCGGGCGACCCAGCGCGCCTTCTCCTCGGCCTCCGCGGCGGTGTCGCCGACGACGATCGCGGTGCCGGGCACGATCTTCACGTCGTCCTCGGGCCGGCCCGCGGCCACGACGCGCGCCCGGACGTCCGCCGCGAACGCCAGCGCGTCGGCGAGCACCGAGCCGTGCCGGGAGAAGATCACGTCCGCGGACCGCGCCGCGAAGTCCCGGCCCTGCGGCGAGTCGCCCGCCTGGAAGATGACCGGGTAGCCCTGCGGGCTGCGCGGGGTCGTCGGGTCGATCGCGACGTCCACCAGGTCCCCGTGCGCCGCGACGTGCGCGACCGGCCCGTGGTCGTCCTCCGGCCACGCGTCCCAGATCCTGCGCGCGGTCGCGAGCACCTGCGCGGCCCGGTCGTACCGGCGGGCGTGGTCCAGGTAGCCGCCGCGGCGGAAGTTCTCCCCGGTCCACGCGTTGTCGGTGGTGACGACGTTCCAGGCGGCGCGGCCGCCGGACAGCACGTCCAGGCTCGCGAGCCGCCGGGCCAGGTCGACCGGGTCGTTGTACGTGGTGTTCTGGGTCGCGACCAGGCCGATCCGCCGGGTCACGGCGGCCAGCGCCGCGAGCTGGGTGATCGCGTCCGGGCGCCCGACGACGTCGAGGTCGTGCAGCCGCCCCCGGCTCTCGCGGAGCCGCAGGCCCTCGCCGAGGAAGAACGCGTCGAACAGGCCGCGCTCGGCGGTGCGGGCGACCCGCTCGAAGGACGCGACGTCCGTCTGCGAGCCGGACTCGGGGTCGGACCAGACGGTGGTGTGGTTGACGCCCTGGAAGAACACGCCGAGGTGCACCTCGGCGTCGGGCCGGGTGATCGGGTGCCGGGCGTCGTCGGTGCCGTCGGCCGGCCGGGTCTGCTGGGTGTGCTGGGTCTGCTGGGTCACGGCGGGGCTCCTCAGGCGGTCGCGCGGGTGCGGGTCGCGAAACGGTTCGCGGGGCGGGTGAGGCCCAGGTGCTCGCGCAGGGTGGCGCCGGCGCGCGGTGCGGCGGTGCGGCGGTCGGCGCGCAGCCGGGGCAGCACGTCCCGGGCGAGCACCGGCAGGTCCGCGTCGAGCGTCGCGGCGAGCAGCCGCACCCCGGCGACGGCGGGGTCGTCGGCGAGCTCGGCGAGCAGCGGGACGAGGCCGGCGGCGTCGCCGACGTGCCGGAGCGCGGCGCCCTGGTCCCACGGTCCCGCGGGTCCGGCGTCGAGCTCGGCGAGCCGGTCGGCACCCGTGCGGCCACCCGCGTCGAGCGCCACCTGCACCTCGACGACGGCCAGCGCGCCGTCCGCGACCGCGCGCGCCGCCGCCCGCGCCGCCGCGACGTCGGCGCCGCCGACGAGCACCGCGTCCACCAGCCGCTCGCCGTCCCGACCCCGCCCGGTGAGGTCGCCGGCCCGGGCGAGCACGACGGGCTGCCCCTGCGGAGGCCGCGGGGTGATCAGCGGGCCGACGACGGAGAACGACGCGCCCACGAAGTCGACCCGGTGGATCCGGTCCCGGTCGACGTACCGCCCGGTGGCGACGTCGCGGATCACGGCGTCGTCCTCCCACGAGTCCCACAGCTCGCGGACGACCTGCACGACGTCCCGGGCCTCGCGGTCCAGGTCGGCGACCGGCGCGCGCCCGTAGGCGGCGGGCGCGGCGTCGCCCGGGGTCACCGCGGCCAGCCAGCCGGCCCGGCCGGACGCGGCCAGGTCGAGCGAGGCGAGCTGCGTCGCGACGTGGAACGGCTCCGGGTAGGTGGTGGGCACCTCGGGCACGAGGCCGATCGCGGTGGTGGTGCGGGCGACGAAGGCGGCCCGGGTGACGGCGTCGAGCCGGGCCGAGGCGGGGGAGCCGGCGACGGCGGGCAGCGCGGCGTCGGCGAAGGTCGCGAAGGTGAGGCCGGCGTGCTCGGCGTGCCGGACGGCGCGGGCCAGGCGGGCGCCGGACACGATCTCGGCGGGTGCGAGGCCGGACAGCGCGGCGGCGCCCGGGTGCGCGCCGGCGCCGTCGACGTCGAGGCCGGTCAGGAGCGGCGGGGGCGGGGTCACGGTGGTCTCCGGTGGGTCG
>NZ_JAKRMS010000107.1 GCF_022346185.1 Cellulomonas sp. ACRRI
TCCCGGCCGCGCCCAGAACCCCCGCCGCGGCCGGGAGGCCCGCGCCCGCCGCCTGACCGCCCTCGCCGACGCCCGGCGCGCCGTGGTCCTCCCGCCGGTCGTCTACCCCGAGCAGCTCCCCGTCTCGGCGCGCCGCCGCGAGATCGCCGACGCGATCCGCGACCACCAGGTCGTCATCGTCGCGGGCGAGACCGGCTCCGGGAAGACCACCCAGCTCCCCAAGATCGCCCTGGAGCTCGGCCGCGGCCGGGACGGGCAGATCGGCCACACCCAGCCCCGCCGGATCGCCGCGCGCACGGTCGCCGAGCGGATCGCCGAGGAGCTCGGCACGTCGATCGGCGAGCTCGTCGGCTACCAGGTGCGATTCACCGACGAGTCGTCCGAGCGGACGCTGGTCAAGGTCATGACCGACGGCATCCTGCTCGCGCAGATCCAGCGCGACCCGGAGCTGCGCGCCTACGACACGCTCATCATCGACGAAGCGCACGAGCGGTCGCTCAACATCGACTTCATCCTGGGCTACCTCGCGCAGCTGCTGCCGCGGCGCCCCGACCTCAAGGTCGTCATCACGTCGGCGACGATCGACTCCGCGCGGTTCGCCGCGCACTTCGCCGGCCCCGCGGACGACGAGCACCCCGACGGCGTCCCGGCACCGGTCGTCGAGGTCACGGGACGCACCTACCCGGTGGAGATCCGGTACCGGCCGCTGTCCCCGGACCGGCCGACGGACGACCCCGACGACCTGGACGCCGACGACGCCCGCCCGCGCGCCGGCTCCCGCGGCGCCGCCTCGAAGGGCGCGAAGACCCCGCCCCCCGCCGAGGACCGCGACCTCATGTCCGCCATCTGCGAGGCCGTGGACGAGCTCGCGGCCGAGGGACCCGGCGACGTGCTGGTGTTCCTGTCCGGCGAGCGGGAGATCCGGGACGCCGAGGAGGCGCTGCGCGGCCACCTGGGCCCGCGCGTGCAGGACGCGCGTCGCCCGGACGCCGTCGAGCTGCTGCCGCTGTACGGCCGGCTGTCCGCCGCGGAGCAGCACCGGGTGTTCCAGCCGCACGGCACCCGCCGCGTCGTGCTGGCCACCAACGTCGCCGAGACGTCCCTGACCGTGCCGGGGATCCGGTACGTCGTCGACCCGGGCACCGCGCGCATCTCCCGGTACTCCAAGGCCACCAAGGTGCAGCGGCTGCCGATCGAGCCGATCTCCCAGGCGTCGGCGAACCAGCGGTCCGGCCGGTGCGGCCGCGTCGCCGACGGCATCGCGATCCGCCTGTACTCCGAGGACGACTTCGCGTCCCGACCCCGGTTCACCGAGCCCGAGATCCTGCGCACCTCGCTCGCCTCGGTGATCCTGCAGATGATCTCCGTCGGGGTGGCGGCCGGGCCGGACGACGTGGCGTCGTTCCCGTTCGTCGACCCGCCGGACACCCGCGCGGTCCGCGACGGCGTCCAGCTGCTCACCGAGCTCGGCGCCCTCGACGCGTCGCAGGGCGGCACCCGGCTCACCGAGACCGGGCGGGCGCTCGCCCAGCTGCCGATGGACCCGCGGCTGGCGCGGATGATCGTCGAGGGCGGCCGCCGGGGCGTCGCGCGCGAGGTGATGATCGTCGCCGCCGCGCTGTCGATCCAGGACCCGCGCGAGCGCCCGGTCGAGCAGCGCGCCCAGGCCGACCAGATGCACGCCCGGTTCGCCGACCCGACCTCCGACTTCCTGGCGTACCTGAACCTCTGGCAGTACGTGCGCGACGCGCAGCGCGACCTGTCCGGGTCCGCGTTCCGCCGGCTGTGCCGGTCGGAGTACCTCAACTACCTGCGCCTGCGGGAGTGGCAGGACGTCGTCACGCAGCTCAAGGAGCTCGCGAAGCCCCTCGGCATCACGATGAACCCGCCGCGCCGCACCGACCGCGACCTCTCCGAGGAGCGGGACCCGGCGACGGAGGGCCGCGGCGCGCACCGGCTGGAGTGGGACGCCGACCGGGTGCACGTCGCGCTGCTGTCCGGTCTGCTGTCGCAGATCGGCATGCAGGAGGCGTCGGACCTCTCGGGTGCGTCCGCTCCCCGCGGCAAGGGCCGTAGTGACGGCGGCCGGACGCCCGACCGGCGCGGCCGCAACGAGTACCTCGGCGCGCGCGGCGCCAAGTTCGCGATCTTCCCGGGCTCCGGGCTGGCCAAGAAGCCGCCGGCCTGGGTGATGGCGGGCGAGCTCGTCGAGACCTCCCGGCTCTGGGCCCGCGACGCCGCGCGCATCCAGCCCGAGTGGGCCGAGGACCTGGCCGGGCACCTGGTGAAGCGGTCGTACTCCGAGCCGTCCTGGTCGTCCAAGCAGGGCGCCGCCATGGCCCTGGAGCGGGTCATGCTCTACGGCGTCCCGATCGTCACCGGGCGGCGGGTGCTGTTCGGCACGGTCGACGCCGAGCACGCGCGCGAGCTGTTCATCCGGCACGCGCTGGTCGAGGGCGACTGGACCACGCACCACGCGTTCTTCGCCGAGAACCGCCGGCTCCTGAAGGAGGCCGAGGACCTCGAGGCCCGGTCCCGGCGCCGGGGTCTCGTGGTCGACGACGACGCGCTGTTCGACTTCTACGACGAGCGGATCCCGGACGACGTCGTGTCCGCGCGGCACTTCGACCAGTGGTGGAAGGTCGCCCGCCGCGAGGACCCGGACCTGCTGACGTTCACCCGCGAGCTGCTCGTGGCCGACGACGCCGGGGTGGACGAGTCGTCGTTCCCGTCGACCTGGCCGCAGGGCGACCTGGCGCTGCCGCTGACCTACCAGTTCCAGCCGGGCGCCGACGCCGACGGCGTCACCGTCCACGTCCCGCTGGTCGCGCTGGCCCGGGTGCGGCCCGAGGGCTTCGACTGGATGGTCCCGGGGCTGCGCGAGGAGCTGGTGACGGCGACCATCCGCGCGCTGCCGAAGCCGGTGCGCGTGCAGCTCGTGCCCGCGCCGGACGTCGCGCGCGACGTCGTGGGCTGGCTCGACGCGCACACCGCCTCCTGGGAGGACACCGTGCGGGCCGCCGACGCCGCCCCGTCGTACGAGACCGCCTTCCGGCAGGCGGTCCGGGCGCTGCGGGACGTCGACGTGCCGGACGGCGCCATCGACCTCGACCGGCTGCCGCCGCACCTGCGGATGACGTTCCGGGTCGTGGACGACCGCGGCCGCGTGCTCGACGAGGGCAAGGAGCTCGCCGTGCTGCAGCGCACGCTCGCGGCCCGGACCCAGGACGCGGTGAGCACCGCCGTCCGGACCGCGGTGCGGGACGCGATGGCGGACGCGCGGACCCGGTCCGGGGCGTCGGCCGACGACGCCGGGGGCACGGCGGCTCCCGCGCGCGGCGGTGCCGCCGTCCCCGGTCCCGGCGCCCGGCCGGCGACGCCCGCGCTGCCCGGCTTCGACGGCACCGACCTCGACACCTGGCCCGCGGACCTGCCCGGCGGCACGCTGCCCGAGCGCGTCGAGACGCAGGACGCCAGCGGCCTGACCGTGCGGGGCTACCCCGCGCTGGTCGAGCACGGCGCGGGCCCGGCGGCGACCGTCCGGGTCGAGGTGCTGGCCGACGCGGGCGACCAGGCCGTCCGGCACCGCCGCGGCCTGCGCCGGCTGCTGCTCCGCGACGTCGGCCTGGCCACGGGTCGGATCACGTCGCGGTGGTCCGGCACGCAGGCGCTGACGCTCGCGGCCAGCCCGTACCCGAGCACCGAGGCGCTGGTCGCCGACGTGCAGCTCGCGACGGTCGACCGGCTGCTGACCGAGCACCTGGCCGGTCGACCCGCCACCGCCGTCCGGTCCGCCGACACCTACGCCGCCGCGCGCGGCTTCGTCCGCGACCGGCTCGAGGACGCCGTGCACCGCGTGGTGCAGGACCTGGTCGGGGTGCTCGCCGCCGCGCGCGACCTCGACGGCGCCGTGCGCGGCACCCGTTCGCTGGCGCTGCTCGGCACCGTCCGCGACGTGCAGGAGCAGGCCGAGCGGCTGGTGCACGACGGGTTCGTCTCCGAGACCGGCGCCGACCGGCTGCCCCACCTCGCGCGGTACCTGCGCGCGGCGGCGCACCGGCTCGAGAAGGCCGCCGGCAACCCGGCGCGCGACGAGCAGCTCGCCTGGCAGGTCCGGGACCTGGAGCAGCTGCTCGGGCAGACCCGTGCGCGGGTGACGAGCCGGACGCCCGTGCCGGCCGACCTCGCGGCGCTCGACGACGTCCGCTGGCTGCTGGAGGAGCTCCGGGTGAGCCTGTTCGCGCAGCAGCTCGGCACCCCGGTGCCGGTGAGCGAGAAGCGCATCCGGAAGGCCCTGTCGGCCCTGGCCTGAGCCCGGCGGCCCGGCGGCCCGGCCCGGTCTCCCTCACCCGGCCAGCACGGCGCCGAGATAGGACCGCCGCGGCGAGATAGGACCGTGGGCAGTCCTATCTCGCGCGCGCGGTCCTATCTCGGCGCACGGGTGCGGTGGTCGCGGCGGTCAGTCCGCGTGGGACGAGCGCGCGTAGTCCTGGTCCTTCGTCTCCTTCGACAGGACCAGCGCGAGCAGGGTCAGCACGCCCATCGCCGACAGGTACACCCCGACCAGCCAGGTGCTGCCGTCGGCCGCGGCCCACAGGGCGAGCGCGACGATCGGGGCCAGCGCGGCCCCGAGGATCGACGACACGTTGTAGGCGACCGCCGAGCCCGTGTACCGGACGTTCGTCGGGAACAGCTCGGGCAGCAGCGCACCCATCGGGCCGAACGTCGCGCCCATGAGCAGGAAGCCGAGCACCAGGAACGCCTGGGTCAGCGCGCCGGTGAACACCAGGTCGTCCCGCACCGTGAGGAACAGCGGGAACGTCAGCCCGAACACGACGATCGCCGACGTGACGCCGATGAGCAGGCGCCGGCGGCCGAGCCGGTCGGCCAGGGGGCCGGACAGCATCGTGAAGATGCCGAAGAACAGCACGCCGATGATCTGCATGAGCACGAAGTGCACGTACGGGATCCCCAGGCCGCCGGGCTCGCCGTCCTCGGGGGCGACGGCGCGGGTGCCGTAGGTCAGCGTGAAGTTGGTCATCAGGTAGAACAGCACGTAGGTCGCCAGCATGATGAACGTGCCGAGCAGGGTCTCGCGCCAGTGGAACTTCAGCGTCGTGCCGAGCGGCACCTTGGTGATGGTGCCCTTCTTCTCGGCCTGGGTGAACGCCTCGGACTCGACCAGCTTGAGCCGCACCCACAGGCCGATGACCACCATCACGGCGGAGAACAGGAACGGCACGCGCCAGCCCCAGGACATGAACGCGTCCGAGCCCTGGCCGAGCGCGCCGTTGATGATCAGGAAGATGCCGTTGGCGATGATGAAGCCGAGCGGGGCGCCGAGCTGCGGGAACGTGCCGTACCAGGCGCGCTTGCCGGCCGGGGCGTTCTCGGTCGCGACCAGCGCCGCGCCGGACCACTCGCCGCCGAGCGCGAAGCCCTGCGCGAGCCGCAGCACCAGGAGGGCGACGGTCGCGCCGACCCCGATGTGGCCGAACGTCGGCAGCAGGCCGATGAGGAACGTCGCGACGCCCATCGTGAGCAGCGAGTAGACCAGGGTGGTCTTGCGGCCGCGGCGGTCGCCGAGGTGGCCGAAGAAGATGGCGCCGATGGGGCGGGCGACCATCGCGGCGCCGAAGACCGCGAACGACGCGAGCAGCGCCGTCGTGTCGTTGCCCGTCGGGAAGAACAGCTTCGGGAACACGAGGACGGCGGCCGTCGCGTACACGTAGAAGTCGTAGAACTCGATGGTGGTGCCCACGAGGCTCGCCGCGATGACGCGGGACGGCGAGTTGAGCGGCCGGGACGCGGCCGGCGGCGTGGTGGTGGGCGCGGTGGTGGCTGACATGGGTGGCGACTCCTCGACGATCCGGGTGGCGCGGACCACCGGTGACGTCGGGGTCGGCTCCAGGTCGGCTCGCGGGACGGTCGGTGCTCCAGCGCCCGGCCGACCTTACGCCGTCTCACGAGTCAGACAAGTGGCGACCGCATCGTGGACGCCTCGTCCCCGTCGTCCCCAGCCGACGAGGTGGCGCGGGTTGTGGAGGGCGGCCGCCGGGTGTCGGACACCTGCGGCAGAGTGGCGGCATGACGAGCAGCGACGCCCCCGCAGACCGCCGCCGGTGCTTCGGCGACGGCGACCCGCTCTACGAGCAGTACCACGACGAGGAGTGGGGCCGCCCGGTGCACGGCGAGCGGGAGCTCTACGAGCGCCTGACCCTCGAGGCGTTCCAGTCGGGCCTCGCGTGGATCACGATCCTGCGCCGCCGCGAGGGGTTCCGGGCGGCCTTCGACGGGTTCGACCCCGCCGTGGTCGCCGGGTACGACGAGCACGACGTCGAGCGGCTCATGGCCGACACCCGGATCATCCGGAACCGGGCCAAGATCACGGCCGCCGTCGCCAACGCGCGCGCCCTGCTCGACCTGCACGGCCGCGGGCTCAGCCTCGACGAGGTGTTCTGGTCGGCGGCGCCGGTCGACGCGGCCCCGCGGCCGCGGCCGCGGACGTTCGCCGAGCTGCCCGCGTCCACCCCGGAGTCGGCGGCGCTCGCCAAGGAGCTCAAGCGGCACGGGTTCCGGTTCGTCGGGCCGACCACGGCGTACGCGGCGATGCAGGCGTGCGGCGTCGTCGACGACCACCTCGCGGGCTGCCCGGTGGTCCTGGACCGCGTCACGGGGTGACGGGTGGACCGCCGTGACGACGTGCGACGCGCGCGCGGTCTGACCCAGTCCGCCCTCGCCGAGCGGGCCGCGGTGCAGCAGGCCGACATCAGCCGGATCGAGCGAGGACTCGGGAACCCCACGCGGGACACGCTGGTCCGGCTGGCGGATGCGCTCGGCGCCCGGCTCACCCTGGCACCCGGGGCCGACCTCCCGCCCTGAGCCCTCCCTGCGCCGGGTCAGCCCTCCCCGAACGCCCGCACCGGCAGCCCGTCGACCGCCACGTCCACCCCGAGCACGGCCCCCGCCAGCGGGTCCCCGTCCGCGTGCGCGGTCGTCACGTACGCCCGCCCGGACCCGGGCGCCCCGAACCCCAGGCAGGTGACCTGCGCCGTCGGCACCCGCACCGCCCCGAGCGGGCTGCCGTCCGGCGCGAACCGCAGGACGGCGCCACCGCCGTACAGCGCCACCCACAGGCAGCCGTCGGCGTCCACGGTCGTGCCGTCCGGCTTCGGGCCGGACGGGTCGAAGGACAGGAAGGCCTCCGGCACCCCCGCGCTGCCCGTCGCCTGGTCGTACGGCGCCCGGTACACGGTCCAGGTGCCGGTGTCGGTCAGGTAGAGCGTCGCCCCGTCCGGGCTCCACTGGACGCCGTTGCCGCAGCCGACCCCGGTGATCGCCGCGGTCACCTCCAGGGGGCCGTCGCCCTCGCCGCGCGCCACCACGCGGTACACCGTGCCGTCGCCGACCGAGCCGTCGCGCGGCATGGTCGCGACCCAGAGCCGGCCGGCGCCGTCGCACGCGCCGTCGTTGAACCGGTAGCCCGCGGGCATCCCCTCCGGCCGGGTGAGCGGCCCGAGCGTCGTCCCGTCGTGCACCCCGAGCCCGTCGGCGGTCGCGAGCAGCAGGCCGCCGCGCGCAGCGGGCCACGCGACGGAGACCTGCGACGGCACGCTGGTCACGGCGTCCCGCGCGTGGTCCCCGCCGGCCCACTGGTGCACGCTGCACGCGTCGATGTCGACCCAGACCACGGAGCCGTCGCGGGCGTCGTGCAGCGGCCGTTCGCCGAGCCGGGCCCGGACCTCGCCGAGCACCCGCGCCTCGGGGGCGTCCCGGGGGACGAGGCCCCGCGTGTCGATCCGGCGGTCGGGCAGCGGGACGGTGCGCAGGTCGGTCACCCCAGGGAGCCTCGCACGGCCGCGGCCCGGCCGCGCGTCACGCGGCCCGGGCCGACAGCGTGCGGGCGCGCAGCAGGTCGAACAGCCGGTCCACCTCCTCGCGGGTCTCGTGGTCGAGCACGAAGCCGTGCGGCGCCCGTGCGTCGGTGCGCTCGAGCACGCCCTGCCGGACCAGCAGGTGCTTCTCGACGGCCACGAACACGTCGATCGAGGTCTGCAGCGCGACGAGGGCGGACAGGGGTCCGCTGATCTCGTACGCGGTGTCCCACCTGCCGGCCTCGACGAGCTCCCAGAGCCGCACGATCGCCCAGGTCACCTCCGCTCCCGGCATGGTCCCGACGACGCCGCGCCGGTAGGAGTCGACGAGCGCGGCGCCGCCGGTGCCCTCGAAGACGCGGGCGCGGCCGCCGGTCGCCTCGCGCAGCTGGGTGAGGCGCTGGCCGATCGGGGCCGCCTCCGGCTTGAAGTACACCCGCTCGCCGTACCGGTCCAGCAGCCGCATCTGCAGGTCGATGGACAGCGACCGGCCCACGTACCCGGACGCGTCCTGGACGACCACGCCCAGGCCGGTGGCCTCGACGATCGCGGAGTAGTAGCCGAACAGGGCGTCGTCCCCGAGCTGCACCGTGATCGGCGGGATCGCCATGACGGCGTCGGCGCCGACGGCCTCGGCGTGCCGCGCGGCCTCGACCGCGCCGAACGTCGACTCGGCGCCGCAGCTCACGACGGCCAGGGCCCCGCGGGCGCGCGCCTGCTCGGCGACCACCTCCGCGAGCCGGGCGCACTCGGTCGAGGTCATGCGCAGGATCTCGCTGACCATGCCGGTGGTGACGCCGTGGGCGCCCTGGTCGACGACCCAGTCGACCTCGCGGCGCAGCGCGGCCTCGTCGATCGTCCCGTCGGCGGTGAACGGGGTCTGGACGACCGGCAGGACGCCGGCCAGGGGCCGCGGTGCGGACATCGGGTCTCCTCGGTGAGTGGGTCGTGCGGTCGGGTGGGGGTCGCGGGGCGCGGTCACGAGCGGCCCACGACGGGTTCGACGAAGGTGCGGTGCGCCGGGGTGGGCGCGGTCAGGAAGTCCAGGTCGGCGCCGCGGTCGGCCTGCAGCACGTGGTCGGCGTAGAGGCGCGGCCAGCCGCGCAGGTGCCGCGCCCCCGCCCGCGGGGCCGCCCCGCGGGCGGACCGCCGGCGTGCCAGCTCGGCGTCCGGCACGAGCAGGTCGAGACGCCGCGCGGGGACGTCGAGCCGGACGCGGTCGCCGTCCTCGACGAGCCCGAGCGGGCCGCCCACGGCCGCCTCGGGCGCGACGTGCAGCACCACGGTGCCGAACGACGTGCCGCTCATCCGGCCGTCGCTGACGCGCACCATGTCGCGGACGCCGCGCTCCACGAGGCGCTGCGGGATCGGCGCCATGCCCCACTCGGGCATGCCAGGCACGCCGACGGGGCCGCAGCCGCGGACGACGAGGACGTCGCCGGGGTCGACGTCGAGCGCGGGGTCGTCGAGCCGGGTCCGCATGTCGTCGTAGGAGTCGAAGACCACGGCCCGCCCGGTGTGCGCGAGCAGGTCGGGGCTCGCGGCGGCGACCTTGATCACGGCGCCCGACGGGGCGAGCGTGCCGGAGACGGCCGCGAGGGTCGGGGCCGGCAGCACGGGGTCGGCGAGCGTCCGCACCAGCGAGCCGTCCGCCCCCGGCGCGGGGTAGCCCGGCAGGACGTCGCGCCACGCGCGCCCGTCGCCGGCCACGGCGTCCAGGTCGACCAGGCCCCCGGCGCCCAGCGCGGCGAGCACCGTCGGCAGCCCGCCGTCGCGGCGCAGCCGGTGCACCAGGCCCGACCCGCACGGCTCGACGTCCGCGAGCAGCGGCACGTCCCGCCACAGGGCGTCGAACCGGTCGAGGGACGCGTCGAGCCCCAGCCGCCCGGCGACCGCGGCCAGGTGGATGACGGCGTTCGTGGAGCCGCCCACGGCCGCGAGCACCCGCGCCGCGGTGTCGAGAGCCGCCTGGGTGAGCCGGCCCGACGGGCGCTCGTCGGCCCGCACCATGGCGACGAGCCGCTCGCCCGTCGCCCGGGCCGCCGCCTCGATGTCGGGGCCCACGGCGTCGAGCAGGGCGGTCCCCGGCAGGGCCATGCCCATCGCCTCGGTCAGCATCGCGAGCGTCGACGCCGTGCCCATGACGTTGCAGGCGCCGGGGCCGGCGCACGCCAGGCACTGCTCCAGGCCGCGCCAGCCGGCGTCGTCGAGCACGCCGGCGCGCCGGTCGTCGAGCGCGCGCCACAGGTCGGTGCCCGCCCCCAGCGCCCGGCCGCGGAACTCCGGCGCCGACCGCGCGCCGCCGAGCAGCAGCAGGGCGGGCACGTCCGCGCTGGCGGCGGCCATGAGCGCGGCGGGGACGGTCTTGTCGCAGTTCGCGAGGTGGACGACGCCGTCGAGCGGGTACGCGCGGACGGTCTCCTCGAGCTCCATCGCGACGAGGTTCCGGTAGAGCATCGCGGACGGCTTCATCAGGTCCTCGCCCAGCGACATCACGGGGAACCGCACCGGGACGCCGCCCGCCGCGCGGACCCCGTCGGCGACGTGCTCGGCGAGCGCGGTGAACCCGGCGTTGCACGGGTTGAGGTCGGAGGCGGTGTCCGCGATGCCGATCACGGGGCGGCCGGCGTCCTCGGGCCCGAGCCGCAGGGCGACCCGGTGCAGCACGGCCACCTCGTCGTCCCCGGCGAACCAGCCGGCGCTGCGTAGCGTCACGCGCCCACCCCCGACCGCCGCGCGCCCGCGTCCTCGGGGTCTGCCCCGAGCGCCGAGGTCCAGCCGCCGTCGATCGCGATCGTCTGCCCGGACACGTACGACGCGTCGTCGGAGAGCAGGAAGGCGACGACCGCGGCGACCTCCTCCGGCTCGGCGATGCGCAGGGCCGGCGACCGCCGGGCGAGGAACGCCTCGGCCGCCGCGGGGTCCGGGGCGCGCCCGAAGGACGCCTCGAGCGCGGGGGACCGCACTGCGCCCGGGGCGACGGCGTTGGCCCGGATGCCGCGGGCCGCGTAGGTCACGGCCACCGACCGGGTGAGCGCCTCGACCGCGGCCTTGGTCATCTCGTAGACGGTGTGCTCGGGGTAGGCGGCGCGGCCGTGCACGGACGACATGGTGACCACCGACCCGCCGAGGCCCTCGGCGACCCAGTGCGCGACGGCGGTCTCGCAGCCCCACAGCGAGCCGAGCTGGTTCCCGCGGACCATGTCGAGCGTGACCTGCTCGGACAGCTCGGTGAGCCCGTTGCGGACGGTGGTGCCGGCGCAGTTCACCCAGCCGCCGAGCGGCGCCAGCCCGAGCGCCGCCGCGAGCAGCCGGGGGTGCAGGGCGCGATCGGCGACGTCGCCCACGCACCCGGCCGCGGTCCCGCCGGCGGCCACGACCTCGGCCACCACCGCGTCCACCCGACCGGCGTCGCGGCCGACGACCACGACGGCCCAGCCGTCCGCGGCGAGCCGGTGCGCGATCGCCCGGCCGATCCCGGAGGACGAGCCGGTGACGACGACGGAGCGGCCGGTCGGGGCGGTGGGCCGAGCGGCGGACGGTGCGGCGGGAGCGGTCATGCGGTCACCTCGCGGGGTCGGGGCAGGGCGGCGACGAGGGCGTCGGCGGCGTCGGTCAGGTCCTCCAGGCCGCCCGGGGCCAGGAGCGTCTGCCACACCTGGTACCGGTCGCGGTCGTAGGAGGCCCGGTCCGGCAGGTAGACGAACCCGGGGCCGTTGGTGAGGTTGAGGACGAGCACCGCGCGGTCGGGGTGCCGGCGGCGCAGCTCGGTCTGCAGGGCGGAGAACGCCTCGCCCGGGTGCGCCACCAGCACGGCGTCGCCGAGGCCCCAGACCCACAGCGGGTGGGCGGCGACGCCGTCCGCCACGTAGCCGTCGGCCAGCCGGGTGGCGCGGCGCACGCGCTCCGCGGCCGCGACCGGGTCGATCCCGGCCCACTGCTCGGCGACCTGCGCCGCGGTCGGCGCCGGCCGCGCCGCGAGCGGGACGGTGCGCGCGACGCAGCGCACCCCGGCCGGGTCGGGGGCGGGCTCGCGGACCCACAGGCCGAGCGGGGCGCCGGACTCGACCACGCCGTCGAACCGCAGCCGGGTGCCGGGGTCACCGAGCTGCTCGAGCACGGCCAGGGCGGCGTGCCCGAGCGCCCGGCCGTTGCGGTCCGCCTGCTCGGTGCCCGGCCCGTACTGCTCGCGGGGCGACAGCTCGCCCGAGGCGCCCTGCAGGAACAGGCACGGCGCCCCCGTCGCGGCCTCGACCACCTCGCGCGCGGCCCCCACGAGGTCGGGCGACACCAGGCTGTTGCGGTGCGCGAGCGTGGTCGGGTGGCAGGCGTAGTTGAGCAGGACGCCGAGCGGCGCCCCGCCGGCGGCCGGCGACACCCGCCCGACGACGAGGGTGCCGTCGGCGGGCGTCCCCGGGTCGAACGCGACGACGTCCCGGTCCCCGCACGGCAGGTTCCGGGCGACGGCCAGGTCGGACCACCCCGAGCCCCAGGTGACCACGGCGTCGACGGCGGCGTCCCGCGCCGTGCGGCAGGCGGTGCGCGCCCCCGCCTCGAGGCTGCGCTGGTAGCCGTCGAGGAGGTCCGCCCCGGGCAGGTCCAGCCCCAGGTCCGACACCGACGGGCCCGCGTGGGTGTGCACCAGGTGCAGCAGCAGGTCGTCGGGCTCCGCCCGCAGGGCCCGCAGCAGCGGGTCGCGCAGCCGCTCGAAGGACGCCGCGTCCCGCCACCAGCCCAGGTCGAGCGTCAGCAGGTACCGCCACCGCCCGGCGCCCGGGTCGTGGAAGGCGAGCGCGGTGGCGGTCAGCGGCCGGTGCACGCCGGTGGCGACCTCGGTGCGGGACGCGCCCCAGTTGTGGGCCCGCACGCCGACCGGCGGGGTGATGTCCGCGCGGCCGACGCCGGCGCGCAGCCGGGACTCCCGCGGGGTCCAGGTCGTCACGGCCGGCGCGACGTCGCGCAGCACGGGCGCCCCGGTCACCGCGCACCCCCGGCCGGCGCGGCCGGCGCACCGGCCCGCGGGTCGCCGCCGGCCCGCGCGAGTGCGTCCGCCGAGCCGGCCCGCAGCAGGGTCGTGTCGGTGGCGACGGTGAGCATCCGCACGCCGCGCGCCTGCCAGTACGCCGCCATCTCGGGAGTCGCGCAGTGCAGGCCCAGCACGGTCCCCGCGCCGGCCGCCGCGGCCACGAGGCCGTCGAGCGCCGCGTGCACGTCCGGCGAGGTCGCGTAGGTCGCGCGACCGTGGCCGAGGGACAGCGCGAGGTCGTTCGGCCCGACGTAGACCGCGGCCACGCCCGGCACCGCTGCGATCGCCGCGGCGTTCCGCAGCCCGGCCGCCGTCTCCACCATGACGACCACGAGCCGGCCGGCGTCCGCCTCGGCCGGCGAGGGCGCCGCGCCGTCGACGTCGCCCCACACCGGGCCCCAGGACCGGACGCCGCCGGGCGGGTAGGTGCACGCGGCGACCGCGGCCGCCGCCTGCTCCGGGGTGTCGACCATGGGGACGACCACCCCGTCCGCGCCCAGGTCCAGCGCGCGCATCATCGGCTCCGGATCGGGCCCGGGCACCCGGACGAGCGTCGTCGCCGGGGTGTGCCGCAGGGCCTGCAGGACCGGGAGCACCGTGCCGGGGCCGGTCATCCCGTGCTGCAGGTCGACGCACACGTAGTCGTAGCCGGCCCGGCCGAGCAGCTCCGCCACCACCGGGTCGGGCAGCGTGCTCCACACGCCGCGCGCCGGCTGCCCCGCCGTCCACCGCTCCCGCACCCGTGCCCCGTGCCCGCTCATGCCATCCGCTCCAGGTCCTCGTCCGTCACCGCGTGCCGCAGCGCGTCGCCGCGCGCGTACCGCGCCACCTCGTCCGCCACGATGCCGCCCTGCCGCAGCCGGCCCTCCACGGTGCCCGCCGCGTGGTGCGGCGTGAGCAGCACGTTCGGCAGCCCCCGCAGCGGGTGGTCGCCGGGGAGCGGCTCCTCGTCGAACACGTCCAGCGCCGCGTCGATCCGCCCGGTGCGCAGCTCGGCCAGCAGGGCCGCCTCGTCCACCAGCCAGGACCGCGCGGTGTTGACCAGGCCGGCCCCGTCGGGCAGCAGGGCCAGGCGTCGTGCGTCGATCAGGTGCCGGGTCGCGGGCAGCGAGGGCGCGTGCAGCACCACGACCCGCGAGCGCCGCAGCAGGTCGTCCAGCGCGACGGGCTCCACCCCCAGCGTCGCGGCGTCCTCCGTGGTCAGGTAGGGGTCGCTGACCAGGACGTGCGCGCCGAGCGCCCGGAGCAGCGCGATGTTCGCCCGGCCCGTTCGCGAGGCGCCGACCACGCCGATCGTGGTCCCGAGCACCTCGTGCCGCGGGGGCGCCGCCTCCGCGGCGGCCCAGGGCGCGCCCGCGTGCAGCGCGTGGTCGAACCGCGGCACGCGGTGCAGCAGCGCGAGGGTGAACGCGAGCGCCACCTCGGCGACCGACCGCGCCATCCCCTGCCCGGCCTGCGTCACCGCGATCCCGCGCGCCGCGACGGCGGGCGTGAGGAACGGCCGGACCGTCGCGCCGGTGTGCGCGACGAGGCCGAGCGCCGGCAGCCGGTCGAGCAGGCCGGCGTCCAGCGGCGGCTGCCCCCAGGTGGTGACCAGCACGCGGACCCCGGGCCAGCGGGTCGCGCCGGCGAGCGCCGCGCCACCGTCGAGCCACGCCACGTCCCCGCCCAGCGCGGCGGCCGCCGCGCGCAGCTCCGCCTCGGCGGCGGCGTCGAAGAACGCGGCCCGGAGGTCCGGCGGCACCGCGACCAGGACGGCCGTCACGCCAGCCACCCGTCGAGGTGCTCGGCGACGAACGCGTCGTCGGACAGCCAGGGGTGCAGCCGGAGCACCCGGTCGATCTCGGCCGCCTGCCCCGGCGACAGGGTCTCGTCCGGGTCGAGGCACCAGGTGCCGGCGAGCAGGCCCTGCCGGCGCAGCACCTCGTGCACGCCCGCGATGCAGCCGGCGAACCCGTGCTGCGGGTCGAACAGCGCCGCGTTGGCGTCGGTGACCGCGGCGGACCGCGCGACCAGGTCGGCCAGCGCCTCCCGGTCGCCGGCGCGCGCCCGCCCCGCCTGCGCGTGCAGCTCGACGGCGCGACGCGTCCACACCGACCAGTGCCCGAGCAGCCCGCCCACCACCCGCCGCGTGACCGGCGCGCCGTCCGGCCCGTCGAAGGTGAGGTCGGCCAGCAGGTCCGCGACGATCGCGTCGTCGTTCCCCGTGTAGAGGGCGATCTCCGCCCCGCGGGACGCGCCGGCGACGGCGCGCGCCACGTCGAGGGTGCGGTACCGGTCGAACGGCGCCGCCTTGATCGCCACCACCGCCTCCAGCTCCGCGAACCGGCGCCAGAAGTCGAGGGAGAGCCGGGGCCCGCGGATGGCGGACTGCAGGTAGAAACCGATCACCGGCAGCACCTCGCCGACGGCCGCGGCCCGCTCGACCGCGTGGTCCTCGAGCCGGGCGGGGTCCGCGAGCAGGGGGTCGCCGGG
>NZ_JAKRMS010000108.1 GCF_022346185.1 Cellulomonas sp. ACRRI
CCACGGGATCGGCACGACCGCGATGTGGGAGTGCGGGCTGGCGTCCGCCCCGCGGGCCGGCCGATACCGGGGGACGCCGCGCGCGGACAGGAGGTCGCGCAGGAGCGGCAGGCTCAGGCCGACGACGCCGTGGTGGTCGCCCTCGACGCCCGTGATGAACGCGCCGCCCAGGCCGTCGATGGTGAAGGCGCCCGCGACCCACAGCGGCTCGCCGGTGGCGACGTAGGCGTCGATCTCGGCGTCCGTGACGTCGGCGAAGTGGACGACCGTGGTGGACGTGGCGCCGGACTCGCGGCCCGCGCCCACGCCCGCCCCGTCGCCGTCCCCGCCTGCGCCCACGCCGCCGCCCGCACCGTCGCCGCCGGCCCGTCGGTCCACCAGCCAGTGCCCCGTGTGCAGCCGCCCGCTGCGCCCGCGCATCGCCCGCCACCGCGCGGCGGCGTCGGCGGCGTCGGCGGGCTTGCCGAGCACCCGCCCGTCGAGCTCGAGCATCGAGTCGCACCCGAGCACCAGGGCCCCGGTGTGGCCCGGCGCCACGTCCCGGGCCTTGGCGCGGGCCAGCAGCAGCACCGCCTCCGCGGGCGGCACGTCGCCGGCGGCGGCCAGCACCGCGGGCTCGTCGACGGCGGACACCGCGACGGTCGGCTCGATGCCGGCGGATCGCAGGGTGGCGAGCCGGGCGGGGGAGGCGGAGGCGAGCACGAGGGTCGTCACCTGGCGAGCGTACGGCCAGGTCGGGGACGTACGTCCCCCGGGCGGCACCGCCCCCGTGCCGATGATGTCCGGGGAACTCCCAGGAGGGGATGCGACGATGACGCCCGTGACCGAGGACAGCGCCCGGGCCACGCGCCCGAGCGGCGCAGCAGCCGACCCGACCGACCTGCTCGACCACGACCCGGTGGACGACGACCCGGACTCGCCCGCGCGCGCCGCCTGGCGCCGCCGGACCGCGATCGAGATGGTCGTGTCCGGCGTCATCGGGCTGTTCACGTCGTTCGTGCTGTCGGTCGAGGCGTGGCACCTCGCGGCGAACCCCGCCGCCACCTTCAGCTGCGACATCAGCTCGGTCATCTCCTGCGGGACGGTCGCCCGGACCTGGCAGGCGCAGCTGCTCGGCTTCCCCAACGCGTTCCTCGGCATCGCGTTCGAGTCGGTGGTCATCGCCATCTCGGTCGCCGGCATCGCGGGCGTGCGGTTCCCGCGCTGGTACATGCTCGGCACCCAGGCGCTGTACACGGTCGCCCTGGTGTTCGCGTGGTGGCTGTTCCTGCAGTCCTACTTCGTCATCAGGGCGCTGTGCCCCTGGTGCCTGCTCATCACGGTCACCACGACGCTGGTGTGGGCGGGCCTGACCCGGTGGAACGTCCGGGACGGTCACCTGCGGCTGCCCGGGCGCGCCGGGCCGTGGGCCCGCGGGTTCGTGGCCTCCGGCAGCGACTGGTACGTGACGATCGCGGTGCTCGTGCTGTTCGTCGCGGCGATCCTGCTGAAGTACGGCCCGACGCTGCTGGCCGCCTGACCCGGCGGCCGCCCGGGGCGGTGCCGGCCCCGCACCCCGCGCCCCGCACGCACGAGGGCCCCCGGACCGCGCAGGTCCGGGGGCCCTCGTCGTCCCGCGCCGGTCAGGCCAGCGCGGTCCGCAGCACGTCGAGCGGCAGCGCGCCCATGCCGAGCGCCCGCGCGTGGAACGCGCGCAGGTCGAACGCCTCGCCGCGGGCCTGCGCGGAGTCGCGGGCGCCGTCCCGGATCTGCTCCCAGATCCGCTGGCCGATCTTGTACGAGGGCGCCTGGCCGGGCCAGCCCAGGTAGCGGTTCAGCTCGAACCGGACGAACTGCTCCGGCATGTTGACGTTGGCCCGGAGGAACTCCCACGCCTTGTCGGCGTCCCAGGTGCCGCCGCCCCAGCGCTCGGGGGCCTCGAGGCCGAGGTGCACGCCGAGGTCCAGCACCACGCGGGCCGCGCGCATCCGCTGCCCGTCGAGCATCCCGAGCCGGTCGCCCGGGTCGTCCAGGTGGCCGAGGTCCGCCATCAGCCGCTCGGCGTACAGCGCCCAGCCCTCGCCGTGGCCCGACACCCAGCACGCCAGCCGGCGCCAGGAGTTCAGCTGGGCGCGGTTGAAGACGGCCTGGCCGATCTGCAGGTGGTGGCCCGGGACGCCCTCGTGGAAGACGGTCGTCTTCTCGCGCCAGGTGTTGAACGTGGTGACCTCCGGCGGCACCGACCACCACATCCGGCCGGGCCGGCTGAAGTCGTCGGACGGGCCGGTGTAGTAGATCCCGCCGTTCTGGGTGGGGGCGATCCGGCACTCCAGGGTGCGGATGGCGTCCGGGATGGTGAAGTGCACGCCGTCGAGCGCGGCGACCGCGGCGTCGGACGTCTCCTGCATCCACCGCTGCAGCGCCTCGGTGCCCTCGAGCCGGCGGGACGGGTCGGCGTCCAGCGCGGCCACGGCCTGCTCGACGGTCGCGCCCGGCCCGGCGATCTCGGCGGCGACGGCCTCCTGCTCGGCGACCACGCGGGCGAGCTCCTCGAGCCCCCACCGGTAGGTCTCGTCCAGGTCGACGGTCGCGCCGAGGAAGTACCGGGACCACAGCGCGTAGCGCTCGCGGCCGGCGGCGTCCGCGTCGGGCGCCTGCGGGGCGAGCTCGTCGCGCAGGAACGTCACCAGGTCGGCGTAGGTCTGCCGGGCGGCCTCGGCACCGCGCTCGAGGTCCGCGCGCAGCGCGTCGCCACCGGCCTCGACGGCCGCGGCGGCCTCGGGCCCGGCGACGAACGACGTGAAGAACGAGGACGCGGGGTCGGCCAGCTCCTCGGCCTGCGCGATCGCCTCGCGCACCTGGCGGATCGCCGGGACCCGCCCGCGGGACGCGGCCAGGCGGAGCGACTCGACGTAGCCGGCGCCGGAGCGGGGCAGACCCGCGAGGCGCTGGGCGATCGTCGACCAGGCGTCGGGGCCGTCCGTGGCCATGATGTCGAACACGTCGCGCATGCCCTGGACGGGCGAGGCGATGACGTTGAGGTCGGCGAGGGTCTCGCCGGCCGCGTCGAGCTCGAGGTGCAGGCCGAGGCGCTCGCGCATGGCGGCGAGCGTGATCGCGTCCACCTCGTCGGCCGGGGCCAGGCCGTCGAGCTGCGCCAGCGTCGCGCGCGTCGCGTCGGCGCGGGCCTCGTGACCGGCGGGGGAGAGGTCGGTGACCTCGTGGTCGTGGCCCGGGACGCCCAGCGCGGTCGCGTCGAACGGGTCCAGGGCGGCGTAGGTGGAGACGTAGGCGTCGGCGACGGCGTCGATGGGCGTCGCGGGGCGCTGCGGCGCCCCGGTGGTGTCAGGAGTGCTCACCCGGTCGACCCTACCCGCGGCCCCTGCCGGGCGTCTGCGTCAGCGCAGGCTGCGCCGCCACGCGTCCGGCCCGGTGCGCCAGGCCCCGCGGGCCCCGGGCAGGGTCCGGGCGCGGTCGGCCCAGCCCGGGCGCGGCGGCCCGTCCTCCGCGGCGTCGTCGTCGGCGGGCACGGACGCGGCCACCAGCCCGGCCACCAGCGCGGCGAGCTCGACGTCGTCCGGGGTGCCGCGGACCACCTGGACGTGCGGCAGCGCCGCGCCGTCGGCGGCGCTCACGCCTCGCCGTCCTCGTCGTCGTCGAACGTCACGGGCGCGCCGCGGGACGCGCCCCAGCCCTCGACCGTGAACCCGCTGTCGAGCAGGCGCTCGACGATCTCCGCGCCCCCGTTGTCGACGATGCCGAGCACGGCGTCGATCGACTGGTCGTGCGGCCCGGCGGGCATGCTCACGACGAACCCGAGGTGGAACTCGTCGGTGTCCTCGTCGGCGGCCGGCGTCTCGGCGGGCGCCGCCTCGTCCTCCCAGGTCATGCCCGTGAGCTCGGAGTGCATGCCGAGGCTCTCGTGCAGCAGGTCGTACAGCCGGGCGTTGAGCCCGGACACCCGGGACTCCAGGGCGAGCACCCGCGGGTCCTCGTCGGCCTCCGCGGCGCCGAACTCGGCGCGCACGCCCGCGGCGGTGTCGACGTACTCGTGCAGCGCCGCGGCGAGCCCGTCCACGACGCCGTGCATCGCGGCGGTGTCGACGCCGGGCAGCGGCTCGGGGCCGTGGGCGCCGCCGGCGTGGTCGTGCGCGTGCTCGTGGCCGCCGTGGTCGTCGTGGTCGCCGGGGCCGGGCAGCAGCGGGTCGCCCGTCACAGCGGGATGTTCCCGTGCTTCTTGGGCGGCAGCGCGGCCCGCTTGGTCCGCAGCACGCGCAGCGCGCGCACGATCTGCGTGCGCGTCTCGGCGGGCGCGATGACGGCGTCCACGTAGCCGCGGTCCGCGGCGTCCCACGGGTTCACGATGGCCTCCTCGTACTCGCGGGTGAGCCGGGCGCGCTCGGCCTCGACGTCCCCGCCGGCCTCGGCGACCTGCTTGAGCGCGCCGCGCTGCAGGATGTTCACCGCACCGCCGGCGCCCATCACCGCGATCTGCGCCGTGGGCCAGGCCAGGTTCACGTCGGCGCCGAGCTGCTTCGACCCCATGACGATGTACGCGCCACCGTACGCCTTGCGGGTGATCACGGTGACGAGCGGGACCGTCGCCTCGGCGTACGCGTAGATCAGCTTCGCGCCGCGGCGGATGATGCCGTTCCACTCCTGGTCGGTGCCGGGCAGGAAGCCCGGGACGTCCACGAACGTCAGGACGGGGATGCTGAAGGCGTCGCAGGTCCGCACGAACCGGGCCGCCTTCTCGGCGGCGTCGATGTCCAGCGTGCCGGCCATCGTCAGCGGCTGGTTCGCGACGATCCCGACGGCGTGCCCCTCGACCCGGCCGAAGCCGACCAGCACGTTCCGGGCGAACAGCGGCTGGACCTCCAGCAGGTCGCCGTCGTCCAGCACGTGCTCGACGACGGTGCGCATGTCGTACGGCTGGTTGTCGGAGTCCGGCACCAGGGTGTCGAGCTCGAGGTCGGCGTCGGTGACGTCGAGGTCGGCCTCCTGCGGGTAGGCCGGCGGGTCCGTGAGGTTGTTCTGCGGCAGGTAGGACAGCAGGGAGCGCACGTAGTCGAGCGCGTCGTCCTCGTCGGAGGCCAGGTAGTGCGCCACGCCGGACCGGGTGTTGTGCGTGGTCGCGCCGCCGAGCTCCTCGAAGCCGACGTCCTCGCCGGTCACCGCGCGGATCACGTCGGGGCCGGTGATGAACATGTTCGACGTGCCGTCGGCCATGACGATGAAGTCGGTGAGCGCGGGGGAGTACACCGCGCCGCCCGCGGACGGGCCGAGGATCAGGCTGATCTGCGGGATGACGCCCGAGGCGGCGACGTTGCGCCGGAAGATCTCCGCGAACTGGGTGAGCCCGGCGACGCCCTCCTGGATGCGGGCGCCGCCGCCGTCGCTGATGCCGACCAGCGGCATGCCCGTGCGCAGCGCCAGGTCCATCACCTTGGTGATCTTCTGGCCGTGCACCTCGCCGAGGCTGCCGCCGAACACCGTGAAGTCCTGCGAGTAGACCGCGACCGGGCGGCCGTCGACCGTGCCGTGGCCGACGACGACGCCGTCGCCCGGGACCCGCTTGGCCTCCAGGCCGAAGTTGGTCGAGCGGTGCCGCACGAACGCGTCGAGCTCGGTGAACGAGCCGGGGTCCAGCAGCTGCTCGATGCGCTCGCGGGCGGTGCGCTTGCCGCGGGCGTGCTGCTTGGCGGCCGCGGCCTGCTCGGGCTCGGTGACGGCGAGGCGGTGCCGGTCGGCGAGGTCGGCGACCTTGGCGGCGGTGCCCGCGGGCCGGGGTGCGGCGGTCGCCGCGGGCGCCTCCGGCGCGGCGGGCTCGGGCGTGGCGGCGGGCTGGTCCGCCGGGAGCTGGTCGGTCACCCGCACGAGGCTAGTGGCCGGACGCGCCGGCGGGCCTGGGCGACGGGCACGGACTCCCGCGCGCCGGGTCGTGCGAATGCCACAACGCCCGCGCGAGCCGGGCGGGCGAGGATGGGACGGTGGACGACACCGACCCCCGCGCGCCCCTGCGCGTCGCCGAGCTGCGCGCCGCTCTGCTGCACCCGGCGGGGCCGCTGCGCCGGTGCGAGGTGCTGCCCGCCGCGGGCTCGACCAGCACCGAGCTGCTGGCGCGCGTCGCCGCGGACCCCGCGTGGGGCGACGGCGGCCTCCTGGTCGCCGAGCACCAGCAGGCGGGCCGCGGCCGCGCCGACCACGCCTGGACCACCCCGGCGGGCGCGGCGCTCACCCTCTCGTTGGCCGTGCGCCCGGGCGTGCCGCGCGCGCGATGGGGCTGGCTGCCGCTGCTGACCGGGCTGGCCGTCACCCGCGCGGTGCGAGCGGCGACCGGGCTCGCGGCCGGGGTCAAGTGGCCGAACGACGTGCTGCTGCCCGCCCCGGACGGCGCCGACCTGCCCGGCTGGGGGTCGCACCGCAAGGTCGCGGGCATCCTGGCCGAGGTCGCGCCGGCGGGCGACGCGGTGGTGCTCGGCATCGGCCTGAACGTGGACCAGGGGCCGGCGGAGCTGCCGGTGCCGAGCGCCACGTCGATGCGCGCGGCGGGCGCGCGTGCCGTCGACCGGACGGCGTTGCTGGTGGCGCTCGTCGGGGAGGTCGTGGCGGTCCTCGAGCGCTGGCAGGACCACGACGGCGACGTGGCGGCGGCCGGTCTGGACACGGCGGTGGCGGGGGCCTGCCTGACCCTCGGCGGCGCGGTGCGCGCGACGCTGCCCGACGGCACGGAGCTCCGCGGCACGGCCGAGCGCCTTGACCCGCAGGGCGCCCTGGTCGTCCGGGACGCCTCCGGCGACGAGCGGGTGCTGCTCGCCGGTGACGTGCGTCACGTCCGGCCGGTCGGTGAACTAGGGTCGCAGTCGTGACGGACGACGTGCAGGACGGGGTGCAGGCCGCCGCGCTGGACGCGGCGCTGCTCGGCGGGCCCCGGGCGCTGTCGCTGCGGGACCTCGCGGACCGCTCCGGGCTCGACCTGGACCTCGTGCGGCTGTACTGGCGGACCCTGGGCCTGCCGCACCCGGACGCCGACGACGTCGCGTTCACCGGCCGGGACGCCGAGGCCGTCGAGCGGGTCGCCGCGCTGCTGCGCGAGGACCAGGTGGGCCGCCGCACGATGATCTCGCTGACGCGCGCGCTCGGGCACACCAGCGACCGGCTGGCGCTGTGGCAGGTCGAGGCGCTGGTGGAGGACATGGCGACCCGGCGCGACCTCGACGACCCGGCCGCCCGGCGCGCCGTGCTCGACGAGCTGCCGCGGCTCGCGCCCGTGCTGGAGGCGCAGCTGCTGCACGCCTACCGCCGGCACCTGGCGTCGATCGCGGCGCGGTACGCCGTCGAGTTCGCGGCCGGGGGCGACGCCGGCGCCGGGACCGACCCGGCCGCGCTCCCGCTGGCGCGGGCCGTCGGGTTCGCCGACATGGTGTCGTTCACGCGCCGCACGGCGGGCCTGGGGTCCACCGACCTGTCCGACTTCGTGCAGCGGTTCGAGACCGCGGCGCGCGACGTCGTCACCCAGTGCGGCGGCCGGGTGGTCAAGACGATCGGCGACGCGGTGCTGTTCGTGGCCGACGACGTGCGGACCGGCGCGAAGGTGGCCCTCGAGCTCGCGCGGGTGCTGGGCGGGGACCTGGACGTCGAGCGCGAGCGGGCGGCCGGCGGGATCGCCGAGGGCGCCCGCGGCGTGACGCCCGTGCGGGTCGGCGTCGTCTGGGGCCGGGTGCTGTCCCGGTTCGGCGACGTGTTCGGGCCGTCGGTCAACGTGGCGGCGCGGCTCACCGACATCGCCGACCCGAGCACCGTGCTCACCGACCCGGCGACCGCCCGGCTGCTGCTCGACGCGCCGGGGCTGCTGCTCGAGCCGCTGCCCGAGCGCGAGCTCGAGGGGATCGGGGCGCTCGCGCCGGTCCGGATCCGGCGGGCGTGACGATGGCGGGCGCACCCGACGAGGGGCGGCCCGTCCGCCAGCTGCGGCTGGTGGTCGAGGCCGAGGACTACGACGCCGCGCTGGCGTTCTACCGGGACGTGCTCGGGCTCGAGCAGCTCGAGGCCTACGAGGGCGGCGACGGCGCGCACGTCGCGATCCTCGACGCCGGGCGGGCCACGCTGGAGATCGCGAACCCGGCGCAGAAGCGGCTGATCGACGACGTCGAGGTGGGCCGCCAGGTCGCCCGGCACGTGCGGGTGGCGTTCGAGGTCGCCGACACCCGGGCCACGACGGCGCGGCTCGTCGAGGACGGCGGCGCGGAGCTCGTGGCGCCGCCCACGCAGACGCCGTGGCGCTCGCTCAACGCGCGGCTCGAGGGCCCGGCGGGGCTGCAGCTCACGGTGTTCCAGGAGCTCGGCCCCGGGGACTGAGCCGGGTCCGCGTCGGCGCGCCGCCGGGGCCCCGCCGGCGCTCGCGGCCGTGACCTGCGTGGGGGTCGAATCGATTCGCACGGGGGCCGCGCGCGTGCGACGATGCAGCACGAGATGAGCACCGGCGAACCCGTCCCGCACCCCGCCCGATCCTCGACGACCGCGGCGGCGCCGGCGGCCGGACCCGGCCCCGCGCCCGCGTTCCGCCCCAGCGCCAAGTACGTCCTGCTGCTCGGCGTCATGACCGCGCTGCCCGCGATCACCACCGACATCTACCTGCCGTCGCTGCCCGACGTGGCGCGCGACCTGGGCACCAGCGCCGCCGCCGCGCAGCTGACCATGACGATGATGCTGGTGGGCGGCGCCGCCGGGCAGCTGGTCATCGGCCCGCTGTCCGACCGGTTCGGCCGCCGGCTGCCCGTGCTGATCGGCGTCGCGCTGCACGTCGTGACCTCGCTGCTGTGCGCGGTCGCGCCGGCGATCGTCCCGCTGATCGGGCTGCGCATGGTGCAGGGGTTCTTCAACGCCTCGGCGTCGGTGGTCGCGATGGCGGTGATCCGGGACCGGTTCGTCGGGCCGGACGCCTCCCGGCTGCTGTCCCGGCTCATGCTGGTGATCGGCGTCGCCCCGCTGTTCGCCCCGAGCGTCGGCGGGCTGATCGCCGGCGAGTGGGGCTGGCGCGCGGTGTTCGTCGCGCTCGCGATCTACGGCGCCGGGCTCTGGGTGGTCGTGCTGCTCCGGTTGCCGGAGACGCTGCCCGCCGAGCGCCGGCTGCCGACCTCGCGCGGCGTGTGGCGCGGCTACGGGGTGCTGCTGAAGGACCGCCACTTCGTCGCCCTGGCGCTGCTGCCGGGCCTCGGGCTCGCGGTGCTGATGAGCTACGTCGTCGGCTCGCCGTTCGTGCTCCGCGAGGGGTACGGGCTCACGGCCGGCCAGTTCGCGCTGATCTTCGCGATCAACGGCATCGGGCTGGTCGGCGGCGCGCAGGTCAACGCCGCGCTGGTCCGCCGGTACGCGCCGATCCAGATCATCCGGGTCGCGCTGCCGGCGTCGTTCCTGCTGGTCCTGGCGCTGCTCGTCATCGCGATCACGGGGTGGGGCGGCCTGCCCGCGCTCCTGGTGGTGCTGTTCCTGACGATGTCGCTCGTCAACTTCACGCCGCCCAACGCCTCGGCGATCGCGCTGTCCCGGCACGGCGAGCGCGCCGGCACCGCGGCGGCGTTCATCGGCGCGCTGCAGGCCGGCGTCTCGGGCGTCGTCGCGCCCCTGGTGGGCGTGCTGGGCGAGTCGGCGTGGGCGATGGCCACCGTGATGCTCGCCGGAGCGGGCGGCGCGCTGCTGGTGCTGGCGCTCGCGACGCCGGCGTACCGCCGCGGCGGCTGGACCGAGGGCGGCCTGGGCGCGACGGTCGACACCCACTGACGCGCCCGGCGGCGGCTCGCGGAGCGCTGGTACCCATCGCTTCGTCGCACCGTCACCCGGTCTGTCGGGCGGCGGTGCGACGACCGGGTGGGGACCAGGGGCGCCGACCCCGGGTGCCGGCCCCGGTCAGCCCGCCAGGGACGCCAGGCGCTCCGCCGCCTCGCGGAGCACGCGCTCCTGCTTCACGTAGGTGAACCGGACCGCGGTGCGCAGGGCGCGGTCGGCGGGCGAGCCGTCGTGCGTGAACGCGCCGACCGGCACCCCGACCACGCCCGCGAGGCCGGGCAGCGCGCGGCACAGGTCCGCGGCGTCCCGGAGGCCGTGCCGGGCGAGCGGACCGGCGAGCAGCCGCGCGGCGTCGGCGACGACGAAGTACGTGCCCTGCGGCCGGACCACGTCGAACCCCGCGGCCGTCAGGCCGGCGCTCAGCAGGTCGCGGCGCGCGGCGAGGGACGCGGCGAGCCCGCGCACGTACCCGGCGTCGGGGGAGTCGGTGGTCTCGAGGTCGAGCGCGTGCGCGATCGCGGGCTGGAACGGCGCCCCGGACACGTAGGTGAGGAACTGCTTCACCGCGCGCACCGCGTCGACCAGGGCCGCCGGCCCCGTGACCCAGCCGATCTTCCAGCCGGTGAACGAGAACGTCTTGCCGGCGGACGAGATCGTGAGGGTCCGCTCCGCGGCACCCGGCAGAGTCGCGAACGGGACGTGCGCGACGCCGTCGTAGGTCAGGTGCTCGTACACCTCGTCGGTGACGACCACGCAGTCGTGCCGCTCGGCGACCTCCGCGACCACGGCGAGCTCCGCGCGGGTCAGCACCGCCCCGGTCGGGTTGTGCGGGGTGTTGAGCAGGATCACCCGGGTCCGGTCGGTGACCGCGGCGCGCAGCGCGTCGGCGTCCAGCCGGAAGCCGTCCGGCGTCGCGGCGAGCGGGGCGGTGGTGTGCCGCGCCCCGGCCAGCCCGATCACGGCGGCGTACGAGTCGTAGAACGGCTCGAGCGTCAGCACCTCGTCGCCGGGCTCGGTCAGCGCGAGCACCGCGGCCGCCAGCGCCTCGGTCGCGCCCGTGGTGATCAGCACCTCGGCGTCGGGGTCGGGGCTCAGGCCGTAGTGCCGCTGCTGGTGCGCGGCGACCGCACGCCGCAGCTCGGGGATCCCGGGCCCCGGCGGGTACTGGTTGACGCCCGCGGCGATCGCCTCGGCGGCGACCCGCTTCACCGACTCCGGCCCGTCGACGTCCGGGAACCCCTGCCCGAGGTTCAGCGCACCGGTCCGCACGGCGAGCGCCGACATCTCGGCGAAGATCGTCGGCCGCGGCACGCCGTCGGCGCCGAGCAGTCCGGCGGCCCGGGCGACGTCGCGCCACCGGCCGGGCGTCGTGGGGCGTGCGGGGGAGGGCGTGGCGGTCATCGCGGTCCTGTCGTGAGGGGACCCGAGGAGGGTAGTCCGGCCTGCCCGGACCCCGTCGTCGCGCCCACGCACCGGTCCGCGGTGTCGCGGCCGCACGTGCGGTCCCCGGGCGTCAGAGCACGCCGGACGCCGCCGCCAGGCCGGCGAGGACCAGCAGCACCAGCGACCCCCACGCGCACGCCACCCACCACGGCACGTGGTGCCGGGTCCGGGTGCGCGTGTGGTGCGTGGTCATGCCTGTGTGATCGGCACCACGCGCGCCGGCTCAAGCGGTCGGCGCCGACTCGCCCGGGTGACTTCCCGCGAGGGGCATCACCCGGTCGCCACCCGGCCCCGGCAGGCGGCCGGCCTCAGCCCTGCTCGGTCTCCTGCACCTGCTGGGACAGCTCCTCGACCTGCTGGGAGAGCTTGTCGAGCGCGTCGGCCGTCGTGGCGTCGACCTGCGTGGACGCCGAGTCGAGCGCGCTGCGGGCCGAGTCGAGCGCCGAGCGCGCGGAGTCGAGCTGCTCCTGGGTCGCGGCGGTGCCGTCGGCCTGGGCCTGCTCGAGCGCCGCGGTGGCGTCGTCGATCGCGGTGGCGGACTGGTCGACCGCGCCCTGCGCGGCCTCGCGCGCGCTCGCGTCGAGGTCCTGGAGCCGCGCGCGGGCGTCGTCGACGGCGGACCGCGCGGACTCGACTCGCTCGCGGACCTGGTCGGCGAGGTCCCGGAGGTTGCCGGCGGCCTCGCTCGCGGAGTCGGCGACGGACTGCGCCTGGGACGCGATGTCCTCGGCCTGGGAGCAGGCTCCCAGCGCGAGCGCGGCGCCGAGCGCGAGCGGCAGGGCGAGCGCGGCGCGGGCGCGGCGGGTGGTGCGGCGGGTGGTCATCGGCGGGCCTCCTCGTCGGTGGACCGCCCAGTGTGCCAGGCGCACCTCGGAGCCCCCGGGGAGCCGCACCCCGCCGGGCCCGGACGCAGAGGAGCGCCCCGCCCGCGACGTGTGGTCGCGGGCGGGGCGCTCGGCGAGCAGCGGCCTGGATCAGGCCGGGCGGACGCTCAGGCGTCGGCCGGCGCCGGGGCCCCCGCCCCGGCGGGCGCGCTCTGCGCACCCTGCTGCTCGCGGCGGCCCCGCACCTCCGCGACGGAGGTGCCGTAGTAGGCCGCGGTCATGATGTCCTTCATGTCCGCCCGCATCGGCATGCGGGGGTTGGCGGGCGCGCACTGGTCCTCGTACGCGCCCATGGCGACCTCGTCGAGCCGGGACAGGAAGTCCTGCTCGTCGACGCCCTGCGCCTGGAAGGACGACGGGATGCCGACCTTCGCGCGCAGCGCCTCGATCGCCAGGGCGTAGGACTCGACGCCCTGCTCCGGGGTCTCGGCCGGCAGGCCCAGCATCTGGGCGATCTGCTGGAACCGCTCCGGGGCGACGTAGTGCTCGTACTTCGGCCAGCTCGTGAGCTTGGTCGGGATCTGGCCGTTGTACCGGATCACGTGCGGCAGCAGCGTGGCGTTGGTCCGGCCGTGCACCAGGTGGAACGTGGACCCGATGACGTGCGCCATCGCGTGCACGATCCCGAGGAACGCGTTGCCGAACGCCATGCCGGCGATGGTGCCGGCGTTGTGCATCTTCTCCCGGGCGTCCTTGGTGGCCGGGTCGGCCGGGTCGCCGTTCACGGACTGCGCCAGGTTGTCGAAGATCAGGCGGATCGCCTGGAGCGCCATGCCGTCGGTGAAGTCGTTCGCGTACACCGCGACGAACGCCTCGGTGGCGTGGGTCAGGGCGTCGAAGCCGGAGTCGGCGGCGAGCGAGCGCGGCATCTTCGAGGTGAGGACCGGGTCGATGATCGCGACCGTCGGGGTCAGCGCGTAGTCCGCGAGCGGGTACTTCTTGCCCGCGTCGGGGTCGGAGATGACCGCGAACGGGGTGACCTCGGCGCCGGTGCCCGAGGTGGTCGGGATGCAGACGAGCTTGGCCAGCTCGCCGAGCGTCGGGAACTTGAACGCGCGCTTGCGGACGTCGAAGAACTTCTGCTTGAGGTCGGAGAACACGATCTCCGGGTGCTCGTACAGCAGCCACATGACCTTGGCGGCGTCCATCGGGGACCCGCCGCCGAGCGCGATGATCGTGTCCGGGCGGAAGTGGCGCATCTGCGCCGCGCCGGCCTGGACGGTCTTGACGCTGGGCTCGGGCTCGACCTGGTCGATGATCTGCACGGACACGTTGTTGCCGCGGCGGTGCAGGACGTCCAGGACGCGGTCGACGAAGCCGAGGGTGGTCATGGTCGCGTCGGTGACGATGGTGACGCGCTCGACGTCGGCCATGTCGGTCAGGTAGCGGATGGCGTTCGGCTCGAAGTACGTCTTGGCCGGGACCTTGAACCACTGCAAGTTGTTGTTCCTCCGGCCCACGCGCTTGATGTTGACGAGGTTGATCGCCGAGACGTTGTTCGACACCGAGTTGTGGCCGTAGGAGCCGCAGCCCAGGGTCAGCGACGGGATGAAGGCGTTGTAGATGTCGCCGATGCCGCCGAGCGAGGAGGGCGCGTTCGCGATGACGCGGATCGCCTTCACCCGGTTGCCGTACTCCTCGGTGAGCGCCTCGTCCTGGGTGTGGATCGCGGCGGAGTGGCCGAGGCCGTCGAACTCGACCATCTGCTCGGCGAGCTGGATGCCCTGCTCGGTGGAGGTGGCGCGCAGCACGGCGAGCACGGGGCAGAGCTTCTCGCGGGTGAGCGGCTCGCTCGGGCCGACCGAGCCGACCTCGGCCAGGATGATCGACGTGTCGGCGGGGACGGTGAAGCCGGCCTGCTCGGCGATCCACTGCGGGGACTTGCCGACGACCGTCGGGTTCAGCTTGGCCTCGCCGCAGTTCTTGCCCTTGGCCTCGACGCCGAAGATGAACTTCTCGAGGAGCGCCTTCTCCTTCTTGGACGCGCGGTACGCGTGCAGCACGGCGAACTCGGCCAGCGCGGCGTCGTAGATCTCGTCGTCCAGGATGACGGCCTGCTCGGAGGCGCAGATCATGCCGTTGTCGAACGACTTGGACAGCACCACGTCGTTGACGGCCCGCTTGAGCTTGGCGGTCTTCTCGATGTAGGCCGGGACGTTGCCCGCGCCGACGCCGAGGGCCGGCTTGCCGCAGGAGTACGCGGCCCGGACCATCGCGTTGCCGCCGGTCGCCAGGATGGTGGACACCCCGGGGTGGTTCATCAGCAGGCCGGTGGCCTCCATCGAGGGGGTCTCGACCCACTGGATGCAGTGCTCGGGGGCGCCGGCGGCGATCGCCGCGTCCCGCACCACGCGCGCGGCGGCCACGGACGACTTCTGCGCGTTCGGGTGGAACGCGAAGATGATCGGGTTGCGGGTCTTCAGCGCGATGAGCGACTTGAAGATGGCGGTCGACGTCGGGTTGGTCACCGGGGTCATGGCGCAGATGACGCCGACCGGCTCGGCGATCTCGGTGATGCCGTTGATCTCGTCGCGGGAGATGACGCCGACGGTCTTGAGGGCGGCCATCGAGTTGGTGACGTGCTCGCAGGCGAAGATGTTCTTGACGGCCTTGTCCTCGAAGACGCCGCGGCCGGTCTCCTCGACGGCCAGCTCGGCGAGCTGCCCGTGCTGGTCCAGGGCCGCGACGGCGGCCTTCTTGACCAGGCGGTCCACGTCCTCCTGGGTGAAGCGGGCGTACTCGGCCAGCGCCTTCGTCGCGCCGGCGACCAGCTGGTCGATGGCCGCGGCGGTGTCGGTGCCTGTCGTCGTGGTGGTCACGGGGACTCTCCCGAGGGTGGTGGGTTGGGGTGCGGAGGGCTCCGTCGACCTCACGACCAGAACGGTATCGAGAAATGTTTCACAAAGTCTGGGACCGGAGTCCCGGGGACCTCGGTCCCGGGCGGCGGGGGCGGCCCGGCGGTGCCGGCGGGGCGCCGGGGCGAGGCGCAAAATGTAGCAAAATGGCGGTCCGC
>NZ_JAKRMS010000109.1 GCF_022346185.1 Cellulomonas sp. ACRRI
GTCGGGGGTTCCGGGGCGGTCGGGGGCGACGGCGTCGTCGCGGGTGTCAGCCACGGAGCAACCCTGCCACGGTCGCCGGCACGGCGTGCGCGACGGCCAGCGCCGTGACCGGCCCGCCCGGCACCGCGACCTCCGCCGCCCGCCCGTGCACCAGCGCCGCGGCGGCCGCGAGCGCGGCGGCCAGCGGCGGGTCGTCCAGCACGTCGGCCGCCCGGCCCGCGAGCAGCGCGCCCAGCACCCCGGCGAGCACGTCGCCCGACCCCGCGGTGGCGAGCCAGCCGGGCGCGTCCGCCTGCGCGTACACCGCGCCGCCCGCGCCCACGACCACCGTCGTCGACCCCTTGAGCAGCACCGTCGCACCGGTCAGCTCGTGCGCCCGGCGCGACCAGCGCAGCGGCTCCGCCTCGACCGCGGACCGCGGCACCTCCTCGCCGAACCGCCCGAGCAGCGCCGCGAGCTCACCGGCGTGCGGGGTGAGCACGCACCACGGCGCGAGGTCCCGCGGCGCCAGGGCCAGCGCCCCCGCGTCGAGCACCGCCGGCAGGCCCTCCGCGAGCGCCGCGTGCAGCGCCGCGGTCAGCCGGCGCGCCTGCTTGGCGTGCGCCGGGTCGACGCCCGGGCCGAGCAGCCAGGCCTGCACCCGGCCCTGCCCCGCCACGATCTCCGGCCGGGCGGCGAGCACCGACCGCGCGACCGACGACGGCCCCACGTACCGCACCATCCCGACGCCCGACAGCGCCGCCGCGGACACCGTCAGCACCGCCGCCCCCGGGTACGCCGGCGTCCCCGCCACCACCCCGAGCACGCCGCGGCTGTACTTGTGGTCCTCGGGCCCGGGCACCGGCCAGAGCGCCGCGACGTCCGCCGGGGCCAGGCGCGCGGCCGACGGGCGCTCCGGCAGCGCCAGGCCGAGGTCGACCACCTCCACCCGGCCCGCGCGCCGCGAGGCCGGGGGCAGCAGCAGCCCGGGCTTCGCGGCCCCGAACGTCACCGTCAGCCCGGCGGGCAGCACCGGGCCGTCCGGGAGCGCCCCGTCGTCCACGCCGACGCCGCTGGGCAGGTCGACCGCGACCACCAGCGGCCCGCCACCGGCCTCGGCCGCGCCGCGGGGGCCGCCGCCCGCCGCGCCCGCGTCCTCGGCCTCGAGCAGGTCGCCGAGCAGACCCGCCAGCAGCCCGGCGACCCCGCGCGGCGCGCCGCGGCCACCGATGCCGAGCAGCCCGTCCAGGACCACGTCGGCGGCGTACGCCTCGGCCACGGCGTCGCCCAGCCACACGGCGGGCAGCCCGGCCGGCGCGTCCGTGGCGGCGTCGCCCGCGACGTCGCCCGCCCCGGGGTCGCCCGCCCCGGGGTCGACCGCCCCGGGGTCGACCGCCCGCACCGCGCGCCCGCCGGCCCGGCGCAGCGCCGCCAGGCCCTCCGCGTGCGGCGCGTCCGTCGCGCACACCGCCACCACCCGCACCCCGCGCCGCGCGAGGTACGCGCCCGCGTGCAACGCGTCGCCGCCGTTGTTCCCCGGCCCGACGAGCGCCACCACCGTCGCGCCGCGCACCTGCCCCCGCCGGTCGGCCAGCTCCGTGCCGACCCGCGACGCGAGCGCCGACGCCGCCCGCTGCATCAGCGGGACCCCCTGCGCGAGCAGCGGCTCCTCCGCCGCGCGGACCTCGTCCGCCGTGTACCCCAGGATCATGCGTCCATCCTGGCGGAGCGCGGCGGGGCCCGCCCACCCGTGCGGCGCGGCCGCGTCCGCCAGGGCTCGGCGACCGGCGCTCGGCCCGGCGCGGCGATAGGTTGCGGCACATGCGCTTCGGACTCTTCATTCCCCAGGGCTGGCGGCAGGACCTCACGGGCATCGACGCCCGCGACCACTGGTCCGTCATGAGCGGCCTCGCGACCTACGCCGACCAGGGCGACGCCTTCGACTCCATCTGGGTCTACGACCACTTCCACGCGGTGCCCGAGCCCAACGGCGAGGCCACCCACGAGGCGTGGAGCCTCATGAACGCGTACGCGGCGACCACCAGCCGCGTGGCGCTCGGCCAGATGTGCACCTGCATGGCCTACCGGAACCCGGCCTACCTCGCGAAGGTCGCCGCGACCGCCGACATCATCTCGGGCGGCCGCGTGCAGATGGGCATCGGCGCCGGCTGGTACGAGCACGAGTGGCGCGCCTACGGCTACGGCTTCCCGAAGCCGGGCGAGCGCATCGCCATGCTCGACGAGGGCGTGCAGATCATGAAGCAGCTGTGGACCAACGGCGTCGCGACCCTCGACGGGCGGCACTACCAGGTCGACGGCGCGCAGCTCTCCCCGCTGCCCCTGCAGGTCGACGGCCCGCCGCTGTGGATCGCCGGCGGCGGCGAGCGCAAGACCCTGCGCGTCGCGGCCGAGCACGCGGCGTACACCAACTTCGACGGCTCCCCGGCGGGCTTCGCGCACAAGAGCAAGGTCCTGCAGGAGCACTGCGCCGCGATCGGCCGGAACTACGACGAGATCACGCGCTCGGCCAACTACAACGTCGTCATCGGCGCGACGGAGGCGGAGGTCGACGACCGGATCGCCTGGGTCGAGGAGCACTACGCCCGCACCGTCCCGGACAAGGCCCCCGAGGTCGCCGAGGAGTTCCGCCGCGGCACCCTCGTCGGCACCCCGGAGCAGATCGTCGAGAAGCTCACCGAGCTCCGCGCCCTCGGCATGACGTACGCGATCACGTACTTCGCGGAGGCGGCCTACGACCGCAGCGGCATCGAGCTGTTCGAGCGCGAGGTCGTCCCGGCCCTGCGCTGAGCGCGCACAGCGCCGAGTCTGCGGGACCGGACTGCGACGGGACGACGTCCCGCAGTCCGCTCCCGCAGACTCGGCGGACGCGGACGCGGGCGCGGACGCGGGCGCCGGTCAGTCGGATTCGGCGACGACCATGGCCGAGGCGATGCCGGCGTCGTGGCTCAGGGAGAGGTGGAAGCGGGTGACCCCGCGGGCCGCCGCGGCCGCCGCGACCGTGCCGGTCACCTCGACCACGGGCTGCTCGCCCCGGACCCGGCGCACGGTCGCGTCCTGCCAGGACATGCCCGCGGGGGCGCCGAGCGACTTCGCGATCGCCTCCTTGGCGGCGAACCGCGCGGCGAGCGACGCCGGCGGCAGCGCCCGCTCCTCCGGCGTGAACAGCCGCTCGCGCAGCGCGGGCACCCGCTCGACGGTCGCGAGGAACCGGGCGACGTCCACGACGTCGATCCCGACGCCGACGATCACGCGGGCACCCGGTCCGGCCGGGCGGCGGCCGGCGCCGCTGCCGCGGTCACTCGACCGTGACCGACTTCGCCAGGTTCCGCGGCTGGTCCACGTCCAGACCGCGGGCCGTGGCGAGCTCGCACGCGAAGATCTGCAGCGGCACGACCGACAGCAGCGGCGCCAGCAGCGTCGGGCTCTGCGGCACGTAGAACACCTCGTCGGCGTACGCGCGCACCGCCTCGTCGCCGTCCTCCGCGATCACCAGCGTGCGGGCGCCGCGCGCGCGGATCTCCTGGATGTTGGAGACGACCTTCGAGTGCAGCGAGTCCCGGCCGCGCGGGCTCGGCACGATGACGAACACCGGCTGGCCGGGCTCGATCAGCGCGATCGGGCCGTGCTTGAGCTCGCCGGCCGCGAAGCCCTCGGCGTGGATGTACGCGATCTCCTTGAGCTTGAGCGCGCCCTCGAGCGCCACCGGGAAGCCGACGTGCCGGCCGAGGAACAGCACCGACGAGGTGTCCGCCATCCACCGGGCGATCTCCCGCACGCGGCCCGAGCGGTCCAGCACCTCCTGAATCTTCTCCGGCATGGCGCGCAGGTCGTCGAGGATCTCGCCGATCTCGTCCGCGAACTTGTTGCCGCGCAGCTGCGCCAGGTACAGGCCGAGCAGGTAGGCCGCGGTGATCTGGGCGAGGAACGCCTTGGTCGACGCGACCGCGACCTCCGGGCCGGCGTGCGTGTAGAGCACCGCGTCGGACTCGCGCGGGATCGTCGAGCCGTGGGTGTTGCAGATCGCCAGCACCTTGGCGCCCTGCTCGCGGGCGTGCCGGACCGCCATCAGCGTGTCCATCGTCTCGCCGGACTGCGAGATCGCGACGACCAGGGTGCGCTCGGTGAGGATCGGGTCGCGGTACCGGAACTCGTGCGCCAGCTCGACCTCGACCGGGATGCGGCACCAGTGCTCGATGGCGTACTTGGCGACGTGCCCGGAGTAGGCGGCGGTGCCGCAGGCGATCACGATGATCTTGTCCACCGACCGCAGCAGCGACTCGGAGATCTTCAGGTCGTCCAGCACCAGGCGCCCGCGGGTGTCCGTGCGGCCCAGCAGCGTGTCCTGCACGGCCTGCGGCTGGTCGGCGATCTCCTTCTCCATGAAGGAGCGGAAGCCGCCCTTCTCGGCGGCCGCGGCGTCCCAGTCGATCGTGTACTCGCGACCCTCGGCCGGGTTGCCGTCGAAGTCCGTCACCGTGACCGAGCGCGGCGTGATGACGACGACCTGGTCCTGCGCGAGCTCGAGCGCCCGGCGGGTCTCCGCGATGAACGCGGCCACGTCCGAGCCGAGGTAGTTCGCGCCGTCGCCGAGCCCCACGACCAGCGGGGAGTCGTGCCGGGCGCCGACCACGGTGTCCGGGTGGTCCTCGTGCACCGCGAGCAGGGTGAACGTGCCGTGCAGCCGGCGGACCACCTGGCGCATGGCGTCGCCGAGGTCCTTGACCTCCGCGTACGCGCGGGACAGCAGGTGCGCGACGACCTCGGTGTCCGTCTCGGAGAGCAGCTCCGCGCCGTCGGCCAGCAGCTCCTCCTTGAGCACCGCGAAGTTCTCGACGATGCCGTTGTGGATGAGGGCCAGCCCGCCCGCGACGTGCGGGTGCGCGTTGACGTCCGTCGGGCCGCCGTGGGTGGCCCAGCGGGTGTGGCCGATGCCGGCGGTGGCGCCCGGCAGCGGCCGCTCCTCGAGCAGCCCCGTCAGGTTGACGAGCTTGCCGGCCTTCTTGGCCGTGGCCAGGCCCTCCGGGGTGACGAGGGCGACGCCCGCAGAGTCGTACCCGCGGTACTCCAGGCGGCGCAGGCCCTCGAGGACGACCCCGAGCGGTCGGCCGTCCGGGCCGTGATCACCGACATACCCGACGATTCCACACATGGGCCGGAGTCTAGCCGCGGCCCGGGCGGCACCGCCGCGTCGCAGGTCACGTCCCGGCGAGCCCGCGGCCCGGCGGGCGGGACCGGCCGCATCGTGCAGAATCGTCGGGTGCGCGCCACCGACGTCCCCGGGCAGACCTCCCCGTACGTGGAGCTCGACCGGGACTCCTGGGTCCGCCTGTCCGAGTCCACGCCGCTCCCGCTCACCGACGACGACGTGACCCGGCTCCGCGGCCTCGGGGACCCGATCGACCTGGCCGAGGTGGACGCGATCTACCGCCCGCTGTCCCGGCTGCTCGACCTGTACGTCACCGCGACGCGCCGCCTGCACGCCGCGTCGTCGACGTTCCTGCGGGAGGACACCCCGCGCACCCCGTTCGTCATCGGCGTCGCGGGGTCGGTCGCGGTCGGCAAGTCCACGACGGCCCGGCTGCTGCGCGAGCTGATGGCCCGCTGGCCGGCCACCCCGAACGTCGCGCTCATGACCACCGACGGGTTCCTGCACCCGAACGCCGAGCTCGAGCGCCGCGGCCTGATGGACCGCAAGGGCTTCCCCGAGTCCTACGACCGCCGCGCGCTGCTGCAGTTCGTCTCGAAGGTCAAGGCCGGCCACGACGAGGTCCGGGCGCCGGTGTACGACCACGTCACCTACGACATCGTCCCCGGCGCCGAGGTGGTCGTGCGCCGGCCGGACGTGCTGATCGTCGAGGGCCTGAACGTCCTGCAGCCGGCCCCGTCCGCCGCCGGCACGTCGAGCACGTCGAACCTCGCGGTGAGCGACTTCTTCGACTTCTCCATCTACGTCGACGCGCGGACCTCCGACGTGCGGCAGTGGTACGTCGAGCGGTTCCTGTCCCTGCGGTCGACCGCGTTCGCCCGGCCGGAGTCGTACTTCCACCGGTACGCGGGCCTCAGCGACGCCGAGGCGGTCGCCCGCGCCGAGGGCATCTGGGACGCGATCAACGCCCCCAACCTGGTGCGGAACATCCTGCCCACGCGCAGCCGGGCGACGCTCGTGCTGACCAAGGGCGGGGACCACTCGGTCCGCCGGGTGCGGCTCCGCAAGCTCTGACCCGCCGGACGCCGACCCGGCCGGGGCGAGCGTCAGCTCCCGGTCGGGCTCGCCGTCGCCCGCGGTCCGACCAGCTCGACCGGGTAGTGCTCGACGTCGACCGCGTCCAGCGCCTCCAGGCCCTCCGACACCGAGACCGGCAGCGGGCCGCAGCCCCCGGACGGCAGGGCCACCCGGACCGCGGCGCCCAGCGCGTCCACCAGCCAGAGGTCGGCCCGCTCCGCGTCCGCCGCGCACGGCGTCGGGGGCGTCCCCGACGCGGGGACCGTCGACGACGCCGTCAGCGCGGTGAGCAGCGGCCGGACGTCGCCCTCCAGCCGGGTCGCGGTCACGGCCGCCCACCGGCCCGCGGCGTCCGTGAGCGTCTCCCCCGTGGTGCACAGGACGGCGGACACCGCGGAGAACCCGTCCGGGACCGGGCCGGCGGCGGGGACGTCAGGGTGCGCCGTGCTGCTCCCGCCGCCGCCGGCGAACCCGAGCGCATCGAGGACCTGCGGGGCCAGGCAGTCCGCGCCGGCGGACACCGCGGCGCCCGCCGAGCCGCGCTCGGCCGCGTCCGCCGCGTCCGCCGCGGACGACGACCCGTCCCCGCCCGCGCAGGCGGCCAGGCCGACGGCGAGGGCGAGCGCGGCGACGCCGCCGTGGACGGTGCGGCCGGGGTGCCACCGGGGTGCGCGAGGACGCGATGCCGCCATCTCGCCACCCTCCGTCGCCCGTACCCCTGCCCAGGGCGAAGGCGCGGGCGTCTGCCCGGCCTCCGCCGTCGGGGGCGACGCCGTTGTGGCCCGGACCGAGCGTAGGTGCGGCCGGGCGCGCGGCCGGGCGACGATGCCGGATCGTTAGCGGGCGGGGCCGGATCGTTGCCGGGACGTGACCCGGACGTCCGGGCCCCCCGGGACGCACGCCGCGGCGACGGGTGCGGCCGCGGCCGGCCGGGCGGGGGTCGCCGGCGCGACCGGCCGGGCCGGGGCTGCCGGCGTGGCCGGCCGGGTGACGCCCGCGGGAGGCGCCGACGCAGCGGTCGCCGCGGCGGCGGGTGCGGCCGCGGCGGGTGCGGCCGCGGCGGGTGCGCCGCCGACCGTCACCGGGGTGCGGTCGATCCCGGTCCAGCGGCGCAGCACCCAGTCGATCCCGACGCCCACGAGCGTGCCGACGACGACCCCCGCGACGACCGCGATCAGGGGGTGGTCCTCCAGCCACAGCCCGGCGCCCGCGCCGACCGCGGAGCCGTACGCGGCCCAGGTCACCGCGGCGAGCCCGGTCAGCCCGACGAACCGCTTGCGCGGGTAGCCGAGCGCGCCGGCCGTCATGTTCACCGCGACCCGGCCGATCGGGATGTACCGCGCCGCGAGGATGAACGACGACCCCCGGTGCGCCAGCGCGTGCTCCGCCCAGGCCAGCGCCTTGCGTCCCCGGACGGTGCGGAACACCCGGAGCCGGTGCACGTCGACCCTCGAGCCGATCGCGTACGCGATCTGGTCGCCGGCGAACGCGCCGAGCGCGGCGGCCAGCACCACCAGCACGATGTTCGGCGCGCCCTGGGAGACCGACAGCGACGCCAGGGCGATCACGACCGACTCGCTCGGGATCGGCGGGAAGAAGCCGTCGATCGTCGCGAACAGGAACAGCGCCGGGAACACCCAGAGGGAGTCGGCCAGCATCGGCACCCAGCCCTCGATGGCGCTGATCCAGTCCTGCAGCACGGTCATCAGCTCCTGCGTCGTTCGGCGGCTGGCCTCGGCGGTCGACGTCCACGCTAGGTGCGTGCCACCGGCCGCGACATGGGGGACTCCCCCGACTCCCCCCTGGTTCTCCCCCCATCCTCACCGGGCCCGTCGCACGCGGCATCGGCCCCCGGGACGACGTCCTGCCGCCCGGGGTCCGCCTCCCGGCGGAGCGGCGCCGACCGGACGGACGACCCCGACGGGCCGGCCGCACCCCGGTGCGCCACCCCGGCACCCGTGCGTCCCCAGCGGTGCCAGTGCACCACGCGGGTCCGACACGGGTCACGGTCATTCGGTGACGACCCGGTGAACGCTGCGCGGCACGACCCGGGCGCCGAGCGCCCCGGTCCCCACCGGATCGTCCCCACCCCACCCGGTCGGACCCGGGGTGGCGCGACGATCCGCCGGTGATCAGGCGGCGCGGCCTCAGGGCTCCAGGGGGAAGCCGAGGGTGCGCGCCGCCTCGGTCGGGCGGGGCTCCGTCGCCCAGTGCGCGCCGAGCTCGTCGGTCGCCGACAGCGAGCGCGGGTGCGCGCGGTCCAGGTACAGCGTCCCGTTGAGGTGGTCCGTCTCGTGCTGGACGATCCGGGCGGGCCAGCCCTGCACCACCTCGTCGAGCGCGGCGCCCGTCTCGTCCTGCCCGGTGAGCCGCAGCCGCCGCAGCCGCGGGACCACCGCCTGGTAGCCGACGACGCTGAGGCAGCCCTCGTAGAACGACACCCGCTCCGGCTGCTCGCCGGGCACCGGCTCGTACACCGGGTTCACGAGCACCCGGAACGGCAGCGCCGGGCGCTCCCGGACGCGGCCGGTCTCGGTCTCGCCGGCACCCGGGTCGGCCAGCACCGCGAGCGCGAGCGGCAGCCCGATCTGCGGGGCGGCGAGACCGACGCCGGGAGCGGCGTGCATCGTCCGGCGCATCAGCGCCACCAGCGCGGTGAGCTCGTCCTGGCCGACCTGCCCGTCGAACGGGACCGCGCGCATCCGCAGCGCCGGGTGGCCCGCCTGCACGATCGGCACGGTGCCCGACGGGTCGGCCGCGCCGGCGTCGAGCAGCCGCAGGACGTGCTCGCGCACCACCGCGGACGGCCAGCTCGCCTGCGGCGCAGCACCGGCGTCCGGCGCCGCTCCGGCCCCGCCCGTCGTCGTCATCGCCCGCTCCGGCTCAGAGCGCCAGCCGGTCGCGCACGACGTCCGCCAGCTGCCCGGCGACCCGGTCGGCGTCGTCCTGCGTCGCGGCCTCCACCATCACGCGCACCAGCGGCTCCGTCCCGGACGGGCGGAGCAGCACGCGCCCCGTCGACCCGAGCGAGCTCTGCGCGGCGCCGACGGCCGCGGCGACGTGCTCGTCGGTGCCCGCGCGGTCCTTGTCCACCCCGGGCACGTTGACCAGCGTCTGCGGCAGCCGCCGCACCACGGCCGCGAGCTCGCTGAGCTTCTGGCCGGTCGCGGCGACCCGGGACGCCAGCTGGAGCGCGGTGAGCGTGCCGTCGCCCGTGGTGGCGTGGTCCGCGAGGATCACGTGACCCGACTGCTCGCCGCCCAGGTTGTACCCGTGCGCGCGCATCGCCTCCAGGACGTAGCGGTCGCCGACACCCGTCTCCACGGTGCGGACGCCCGCCGCCTGCATCGCGAGGCGCAGGCCGAGGTTGCTCATCACCGTGACGACCAGCGTGTCGTGCGCCAGGACGCCGCGCTCCCGCAGGTCGAGCGCGAGCACGCCCATGATCTGGTCGCCGTCGACCAGCGCGCCGGTGTGGTCGACCGCGAGGCAGCGGTCCGCGTCGCCGTCGAAGGCCACGCCGAGGTCCGCGCCGGAGGCGACGACCGCGGCCTGCAGCTGCTCGGGGTGCGTCGAGCCGCACGCCTCGTTGATGTTCCGGCCGTCGGGCGACGCGTTGATCACCACCACGTCGGCGCCGGCCGCGCGGAGCGCCGCGGGACCCACCTCGGACGCCGCGCCGTTCGCGCAGTCCACCGCGACGCGCAGGCCCGCGAGGTCGTGGCCGAGCGTCGAGACCAGGTGCTCGACGTACTGCTCGCCCGCGCGCCCGGTGTCCGACCGGATCCGGCCGACGGCGGCCCCCACGGGTCGCTCCCAGTCCGCGCGCAGGCGCTGCTCGATGGCGTCCTCGAGCTCGTCGTCGAGCTTGTGGCCGCCGCGCGCCAGGAACTTGATGCCGTTGTCCGGCATCGGGTTGTGCGAGGCCGACAGCACCACGCCGAGGTCGACGTCCAGCGCGCCCGTCAGGTGCGCGATCGCCGGGGTGGGCAGCACGCCGACGTTCAGCACGTCCACGCCCGCGCTCGCCAGGCCGGCGGCCACCGCGGCGGACAGGAACTCGCCCGAGGCGCGCGGGTCGCGGCCGACCACGGCGCGCGGGCGGTGGCCCGCGAACTCGCCGCGCTGGCCGAGCACGTGCGCGGCCGCCACGGACAGGTCCAGCGCCAGCTCCGCGGTCACGTCCCGGTTCGCCAGGCCGCGCACCCCGTCGGTGCCGAACAGTCGTCCCATCGAGGGCCCCCTCGTCGTCGGGCCGCCGCTGCGGCCTCCAGCATCGTGCCAGGGCGGGCGCGTCAGCGCGCGCAGCCCGGGCACCGGAACGGCCGATGGCCCCGAGGGCGGACCCTCGGGGCCATCGGCCGCGGTCGCTGATCCGTGGATCAGCGCTTGGAGTACTGCGGGGCCTTGCGGGCCTTCTTGAGACCGGCCTTCTTGCGCTCGACGACGCGGGCGTCGCGGGTCAGGAAGCCGGCCTTCTTCAGCGCCGGGCGGTTGTGCTCGGCGTCGATCGCGTTGAGCGCACGGGCGATGCCCAGGCGCAGCGCGCCGGCCTGGCCGGTGACGCCGCCGCCGCTGATGCGGGCGATGACGTCGAAGCGGCCCTCGACCTCCACCAGCTTCAGCGGGGAGTTCACGAGCTGCTGGTGCACCTTGTTCGGGAAGTACTCCTCGAGGGTGCGGCCGTTGATCTTCCACTGGCCGGTGCCGGGCACCAGGCGCACGCGGGCGATCGCCTCCTTGCGGCGGCCCAGGGCCTGGCCCGGAGCCGTCAGGCTCTGGCCGCGGCCCGCGGGAGCGGCCGTCTCGGAGGTGTAGCTGCTGGGCGTCTCGCCGCCCTCAAGGTCGATGTCGACCGTGGTCTCGGCCATGTGTCTCGCGTCCTGTTCCGGTGTGCTCGAGGGCGTCAGCCCTGCGCGACCTGGGTGATCTCGAAGGGCTTCGGCTGCTGGGCGGCGTGCGGGTGCTCCGCGCCGCGGTAGACCTTCAGCTTGGAGAGCTGCTGGCGGGCCAGCGAGGTCTTCGGCAGCATGCCACGCACGGCCTTCTCGACGGCACGCTCGGGGTGCTTCTCGAGGAGCTCGGTGTACGTGGTCGCCCGCAGACCGCCCGGGAAGCCCGAGTGGCGGTAGGCGAGCTTGGTCTCGCGCTTGGTGCCCGTCAGGGCGACCTTGTCCGCGTTGATGACGATGACGAAGTCGCCGCCGTCCACGTGCGGGGCGAAGGTCGCCTTGTGCTTGCCGCGCAGCAGCGTGGCGACGTGGGTGGCGAGGCGGCCCAGGACGACATCGGTCGCGTCGATGACGTACCAGTTCCGCTGGACGTCGCCGGGCTTCGGGGTGTACGTGCGCACGGTCGTTGCCTTCTCTATGTCTCTGACTGTGTCCACGGCAATCCCGTAGAAGCCGGGGTCAGCCGATGAGTACCGTCGGTGCGTCGTCCGTGGACCGGTGAGTGGGAACGCACCAGGGTCGACACCGACGGACGCACAACGACTCACCAGGGTAGCCGCCGGGCCGGGGGGCGGTCAAAGCGACGTCGGTCACCGCCCGCCGCCCCTGCTCAGCGCGCCCGTGCCACCCGGCCCGCGTCCCACACGGGCTCCGGCGTCTCCACGACCGCCCCGTCCTCGCCGAACACGAGGTACCGGTCGAACCCGCGCGCGAACCACCGGTCGTGCGTCACCGCGAGCACGGTGCCCTCGAACGCCGCGAGCCCCGCCTCCAGGGCCTCCGCCGAGTGCAGGTCGAGGTTGTCCGTCGGCTCGTCGAGCAGCAGCAGGGTCGCCCCGCCGAGCTCCAGCAGCAGGATGTGGAACCGCGCCTGCTGCCCGCCCGAGAGCGTCTCGTACCGCTGCTCCGCCGACGCGACCAGCTCGTACCGGTCCAGCGCCTTGCTCGCGGGCTCCCGGCCCATCCCCGGCCGCCGGCCCTCGCCGCGGTGCAGGATCTCCAGCAGCGTGCGGCCGGCGAACGCGGCGTCCTGCGCGTGCTGCCGGTTCTGCGCGAAGAACCCCGGCACCACGCGGGAGCCCAGCCGGGCGACCCCGGTGTGCGGGACCGGGTCGATCGGCAGCTCCCCCTCGGCCGGGGCCTGCTCGGGCTGGGGGTCGCTGCCGCCCGCGGCGAGCAGCCGCAGGAAGTGCGACTTGCCCGACCCGTTCGACCCGAGCACGGCCACACGCTCGCCGAACCACACCTCGAGGTCGAACGGCCGCATCAGCCCCGTCAGCTCCAGCCGCTCCGCGACGACCGCGCGCTTGGCCGTGCGCCCGCCGCGCAGCCGGACCCGCACGTGCTGGTCGTGGGAGACGACCTCCGGCGGGCCCGCCTCCTCGAACTTGCGCAGCCGGGTCTGGGCCGCCGAGTACCGCGACGCCAGGCCGTCGTTGAACGCCGCCTTCGTCTTCAACGTGTTCACCAGGGTGATGAGCTTCGCGTGCTCCTCGTCCCACCGGCGGGCCAGCTCGGCCAGCCGCTCGCGGCGGGCCTCCCGGGCCTGGGTGTACGTGGTGAACGTCCCGCCGTGCACCCACACCGTCGCGCCGGCCCGCGCGGGCTCCAGCGTCGCGACGTGCGTGGGGACCCGGGACAGCAGCTCCCGGTCGTGGCTCACCAGCAGCACCGTCTTCGGGCTGTCGAGCAGCCGGCGCTCCAGCCACCGCTTGGTCGGCACGTCGAGCGCGTTGTCCGGCTCGTCCAGCAGCAGCACCTCCTGGGGGCCCCGCAGCAGCGCCTCCAGCACCAGCCGCTTCTGCTCGCCACCCGACAGCGTCCGCACGCCCCGGTGCTGCGCCCGGTCGAACGGGATGGACAGCACCGCGTCCGTCACCCGGTCCCAGTCGGCCTCGACCTCGTAGCCACCGACGTCCGCCCAGTCCGCGAGCGCCTGCGCGTACCGCATCTGCGACGGCTCGTCGTCGACCTCCATCATCCGCAGCTCGGACGCGGTCAGCTCCGCCGCCGCCGCGCCGATCGCGCCGGTCGCCAGCGAGGCCAGCAGGTCGCGCACCGAGCGGTCGTCGGCGATCCGGCCGACGTCCTGCCGCATCACCCCGAGCCCGCCCGTGCGCACGACCGCGCCGTCGTGCGGCTGCTCGTCCCCCGCGACGATCCGCAGCAGCGTCGACTTCCCCGCACCGTTCGGGCCGACCAACGCCGTGCGCTGCCCCTCGCCGACCCGCAGGTCGACACCCCCGAGGAGCGGACGGCCGTCGGGGAGCACGTAGCGCACGTCGTGCACCTCGAGATGACCCATGCCCCGATCGTCCCAGGTCCGCGGCGCGGGTCCCAACCGGTTATCCGTGCGGTGGCAGCGCGGCAGGCGGGGTGCCAGGCTCGTCGCATGAGCGAGAACACCCCTGCCACGAGCACGGACGCCGCCACCGGAGCCGAGGGCGACGCCGACCAGCTCCCCGCCGAGGACACGCTGGTCGGACGCGGCGTCGACGACCTGCTGGACGAGGGCTACAGCCCGCCCGAGCGGCCCCGCCCCGCGTCCAGCCACTTCGGCGAGACCCCGTGGGAGGAGTCGCGCGGGGAGACGCTCGACCAGCGCGTGGCCCAGGAGGAGCCCGAGGTCTGGGAGGACCCCGACCGCGCTCCGGACCCGTCCCGCGAGCCCGACCGCGCCGGCCGGCTGCTCGAGGACGACGACGCCGTGGAGGCGGGCGGCAACGACCAGTTCGCGCTGGACGCAGGCGTCGACGGCGGCGCGGCGAGCGCCGAGGAGGCCGCCGTGCACGTCGTCGACGAGGAGGACTGACTCCACGCCTCCTCGCGGCGCGAGAGGGCGGGCGGCGGGCACGGGTGCGGGGGCACCGGCGTCCGCCGCCCGCGTCACTCCTCGGCGGCGTCCCCCGTCCGCCCCGCCGGCGGTGCGTGCACGTCGTCCGCGGAGCGCATCGCCCGCGTCCGGAGCTGGCGCTGCGCCAGCTCCGCGTCCGGCGGGTAGACGACCTCCTCCAGCGTGAGGCCGTGCGCGGCCACCACCGCGCTGCCCGGGTCGCGCCGCCCGCCCACCAGCAGTTCCGCCGGCCAGCCCACCGGCCGCCGGCCCTCCCCCACCGCCAGGCTCGCGCCCACCAGCGCGCGCACCATCGAGTGGCAGAACGCGTCCGCACGCACCGTCGCCACCACGAGCCCGGCGTCCGGGCCGTCCGCGGGGCGCTCCCAGGTCAGCTCGTCCAGCGTGCGGATCGTCGTCGCCCCCGGCCGGGGCTTGCAGTACGCCGCGAAGTCGTGCCGGCCCAGGACCCGCCCCGCCGCCTCGTCCATCGCCGCCACGTCGAGCGGCCGCCGCGTCCACAGCACGTGCGCGCGGCGCAGCGGGTCGCGCAGCGCCGCGTCGTCGCACACCCGGTACACGTACCGCCGGGCCACGGCCGAGAACCGCGCGTCGAAGCCCTCCGGGGCGACGCGGACGGCCCTGGCCACGACGTCCGGCGGGAGCACCCCGGCCAGCCGGGTCAGCAGCGACTCCTCGGGCGTCCGGTCCGAGCGGCCGGGCACCGCGACCCACGCCGCGGCCGGCACGTCCACGTGCAGGACCTGCCCGCGCGCGTGCACCCCGGCGTCCGTGCGCCCGGCGACCGTCACCCGCGGCGGGGCGTCCCCGCGGTGCTCCGAGCGCAGCACCAGCGCCAGGGCGTCCTCGACCACGCCCTGCACCGTGCGCAGGCCGGGCTGGCGGGCCCAGCCGGCGAAGTCGGTGCCGTCGTAGGCGAGGTCGACGCGGACGCGGACGACGGCGTCGAGGGCCGGGTCGGCGGAGGCGGGGGC
>NZ_JAKRMS010000010.1 GCF_022346185.1 Cellulomonas sp. ACRRI
GCGCGGCGGCGCGCCGGCCGCCGGTCCGCCGCCCCCGGTGGCCGCCGCGCCGCCGCGCCGGCGACCGCCCGCGGCTCCCACCGCGCCGAGGGCCGCGCGTCCGTGCGCACGCCGTCCCGGGGGGTGCCCGTGGCCACCCTCGCCACGGCCGACGCCGCCAACCGCGCCGAGCGCCGCCGTCGCCGCGCCCCGCGCCGGTCCGCCGCGCGCATGGCGCAGGGCGCCGTGGCCGTGGGCCTCGCCCTCGGCGTGGGCGGGTTCGCCATCGCCCCGGCCGCCGTGGGCGGCGCCTCGTTCGGCGCCGCGAAGAACACGGAGCCCACCCCGTCGCCGAGCGCGACCGACGCCGAGGCCGCCCTCACCCCGCAGGTGGTGCAGGAGCGCGGCGCGGCTGTCGTGGCCGCCGCCGGCACGGTCCAGGAGGCCGGCAACGCCAAGGCCGACGCGATCGCGGCCGCGGTCCCCGCCGACGCCACCGCCGCGCTGGACACCGCGGTGGCCGAGCTCGACACCCTGATCGCGGCGACCCAGGCGGAGCAGCCGGCGCTCAGCGCGCTGCAGCCCGCGACGGACAGCACCCCGGCGCCGGTGCTGTCCGGCGAGGCGCTGGCGGAGGCGGTCGAGCAGGCCGGGTCCTCGGGCCTCGCGGACGCCGCGGCCGCCGCCGGTGCGCAGACGACGTCGGACGACGACGCCGGCGAGCCCGCCGCGTCGCCGTCGGCGCTGCCCACCGGTGCGGCCGCCACGGCCGAGGCGCCCGCCGACGCGGACGCCGACCCCGCCGCCGTCCGCCTCACCGCCGCCCGCGACCGGGTGGCGACGCTGACCGCGGAGCTGCAGACCGTCACGCAGCAGGCGCAGGAGGCGGCCGCCGCCGCCGAGGCCGCCCGGGTCGCCGCCGAGGCGGCGCGCAAGGAGGCCCAGCGGACGTCGCTCGAGGGCTACGCCAACGGCCGCATCCCGTCCTCGGCGCTCTGCGAGCTCGACTTCGCGGCGGGCCAGGAGCTGCGCTGCGACGCCGCGGAGGCGCTGGAGCAGCTGAACGTCGCCTTCACCCAGGCGTTCGGGACCGCCCTGGTCATCACGGACTCCTACCGGTCCTACAGCCAGCAGGTCGCGTGCCGGGCGCAGAAGGGCAGCCTGTGCGCCACCCCGGGCACCTCGAACCACGGCGGCGGCGTCGCGGTCGACCTCGGCGGCAACGCGTACACGTTCGGCACCGACCAGCACGACTGGATGCTGGCGCACGCCGAGGAGTACGGCTGGACGCTGCCGGCCTGGGCCCGCTCGACCGGGTCGAAGCCGGAGCCGTGGCACTGGGAGTACATCGGCTGACGCCGGCGGGCGCGACGTCCCGGACCGGGGGGTGCGCGGCCGGTCGGGGCGACCTACGGTGAGCAGCGCGGCGGCCGCCCGGCCGCCCGGCCACCACTCGTGAGGAGCCCCGACATGCCCACTCGCACCGCACGCACCGCCTGGAACGGGACCCTCAACGAGGGCGGCGGCCAGGTGGAGCTCACCAGCTCGAAGGTCGGCACCTACGACGTGTCGTTCCCGAAGCGGGCGGCCGACGAGGCCGGCGGCACCACCAGCCCCGAGGAGCTGATCGCGGCGGCGCACTCGTCCTGCTACGCGATGCAGCTGTCCGCGCTGATCGGCGAGGCCGGGGGCACCCCCGAGTCGCTGGAGGTCACCGCCGACGTCACGCTGAGCCCGGACCCGGCCGGCGGCTTCCGGATCAGCGGGATCGCGCTGACGGTCCGCGGCGAGGTGTCCGGCCTCGACGAGGCGGGCTTCCTCAAGGCGGCCGACGACGCGAAGGCGACCTGCCCGGTCAGCAAGGCGCTCACCGGCACCGAGATCACCCTGGACGCCGCGCTGGAGTCCTGAGCCGGCGGACCGCCGCACGCACGCCCCCGTCGGCCCACCCGGGCCCGGCGGGGGCGTGGTCGCGTCCGGGGCCTGGACGGTGCGCCACCCAGCGCCCGGGCGGGTGGAACACTGACCGCGTGCCGACCGCCACGTCCCTCCCCCCGGGCGCCGACCCCCGCACGCCGGACGGCCCCGACGCCGCCGAGCTCGTCCGCGCCCTGCGCGCCGCCGTCGCCGGCGGGGTGGACGACTCCGCCCGCCGGCGCGCCGAGTACTCGACCGACGCGTCCAACTACCGCGTGGTCCCGTCCGTCGTCGTGTTCCCCCGGGACGTGGACGACGCCCTCGCCGCGCTGGACGTCGCTCGCGGCCTGGGCGCCCCGGTGACCTCACGCGGCGGCGGCACGTCGGTCGCCGGCAACGCCGTCGGCACGGGCGTCGTGCTCGACTGGTCGCGGCACGTGAACCGGGTGCTCGACGTCGACCCCGAGGCGCGCACCGCGCGGGTGGAGCCCGGCGTCGTCATGGCGATGCTGCAGAAGGCGGCCGCGCCGCACGGGCTGCGGTTCGGCCCCGACCCGTCGACGCAGGCGCGCGCCACGCTCGGCGGGATGATCGGCAACAACGCCTGCGGTCCCCGCGCGGTGGCGTACGGGCGGACCGCCGACAACGTGCTGGAGCTCGACGTCGTCGACGGGCGGGGGCGGCGGTTCACCGCCGGGAAGGGCCTCGACCCCGTCGCCGGCCTCGACGCCCTGGTGCGCGCCGAGATGGCGACCCTCCGCACCGAGCTCGGCCGGTTCGGCCGCCAGGTGTCGGGCTACTCCCTCGAGCACCTGCTCCCGGAGAACGGCGCCGACCTCGCGAAGGCGCTCGTCGGCACCGAGGGCACCGTGGTCACGCTGCTCGGCGCGACCGTCCGCCTGGTGCCCGTGTCCGCCGCGCCGGTGCTGGTCGTGCTCGGGTACCCCGACATGGCGACCGCCGCCGACGCCGTCCCCGCGCTGCTGGCGCACCGGCCCCTGGCTATCGAGGGCATGGACGCCCGCCTGGTCGACGTCGTGCGCCGGGTCAAGGGCGCCGCGGCCGTCCCGCCGCTGCCCGAGGGCGCGGGCTGGCTGATGTGCGAGGTCGGCGGCGACACCCTGGACGAGGCGCTGGAGCGGGCGCACGCCCTGGCGGCCGACGCCGGCACCGGCGCGGTCGGCGTGTTCCCGCCCGGGCCGGAGGCGGCCGCGATGTGGCGCATCCGCGAGGACGGCGCCGGCCTCGGCGGCCGGACGCCGTCGGGCGAGCAGGCGTGGCCGGGCTTCGAGGACTCCGCGGTGCCCCCCGAGCGCCTCGGCGCGTACCTGCGGGAGCTCGAGGCGCTGATGGCCCGGCACGGCGTCGACGGCCTGGCGTACGGGCACTTCGGCGACGGCTGCGTGCACCTGCGGCTGGACGTCCCGATGGAGCGGTCCGGCGACCCGATGCGCGCCTTCATGACCGACGCGGCGCACCTCGTCGCGTCGCACGGCGGCTCGCTGTCCGGCGAGCACGGCGACGGCCGCGCCCGCTCCGAGCTGCTGCCGGTCATGTACTCCGCGCAGGCCATCGGCGCGTTCGAGGCGTTCAAGGCGCTGCTCGACCCCGACGACCTGCTCAACCCCGGGGTGCTGGTCCGACCGCGACCGCTGGACGCCGACCTGCGCCGCCCGCACGCCCGGCCGATCCCCGCGGGCCACGGGGGCTTCGCGTTCGACCACGACCACGGCGACTTCACCACCGCCGTGCACCGGTGCATCGGCGTCGGCAAGTGCCGCGCGGACTCGTCGGCGGCGGGCGGGTTCATGTGCCCGTCGTACCTGGCGACGAAGGACGAGAAGGACTCGACCCGGGGTCGCGCCCGCGTCCTGCAGGAGATGGCCAACGGCACGCTGGTGTCCCGCGGCTGGTCCTCGCCCGAGGTGCACGAGGTCCTCGACCTGTGCCTGTCCTGCAAGGCCTGCTCCTCGGACTGCCCGGCCGGGGTCGACATGGCGCAGTACAAGGCCGAGGTGCTGCACCGCACGTACCGGGGCCGGCTGCGCCCGGTGAACCACTACGCGCTCGGCTGGCTGCCCCGGTGGACCCGGCTCGTCACCGGTGTCCCGGGGCTCGCGCGGCTGGCCAACGCCGCGCTGTCGGTCCGGCCGCTGGCCAAGGTCGTGCTGAAGCTCGGCGGCATGGACACGCGCCGGAAGATGGTGTCGTTCGCGCCCGCCCCGTTCCGGTCCCGCGTGCGTCGCGGCGAGGTCGAGGCGCGGCCGGGCGCGGCACCGACGGCCCAGGGCGCCGGGGCGCTGTCCGTGACCGGCACCTCCGGCCGCCCGCCCGTGCTGCTGTGGACCGACTCGTTCAGCGACAGCCTCGCGCCGTCGGTGCCGGTCGCGGCCGTGACGGTGCTGCGGGCCGCCGGCTACGAGGTGCTGGTCCCCGAGCACGACGCGTGCTGCGGCCTCACCTGGATCTCCACCGGCCAGCTCGACGGCGCCCGCAAGCGGCTCACCCACCTGCTCGAGGTGCTGGGGCCGTACGCGGTGAACGGCGTGCCGATCGTCGGGCTCGAGCCGTCCTGCACCGCCGTGCTGCGCTCGGACCTGCTCGACCTGCTGCCGGGGGACCCGCGGGCCGTCGCCGTCGCCCGCGCCACCCGGACGCTGGCGGAGCTGCTGACCGCGCCCGCGCCGATCGGGCCGGGGGACCGGTGGCAGCTGCCGGACCTGTCCGACGTCACCGCCGTGGTGCAGCCGCACTGCCACCACCACAGCGTGATGACGTACACGGCCGACCACACCCTGCTCACCGAGGCCGGGGCGTCGTTCTCGGAGCTCGCCGGCTGCTGCGGGCTCGCGGGCAACTTCGGCATGGAGGCGGGCCACTACGACGTGTCCGTCCAGGTGGCCGAGCGCGCGCTGCTCCCGGCGCTCCGCGCGGCCGCGCCCGGCGACGTGTTCCTGGCCGACGGCTACTCCTGCCGCACCCAGGCCGACCAGCTGGCGGACGTGCGGGGCGTGCACCTCGCGGAGCTGCTGGCGGCGCACCTGCCGGCGGCGACGGCGGAGCGGTAGGCGGCCGGCCTGCGGATTTGGGCCGCGGCGCCGCGTGCCGTACTCTGGTCGCTGCCCAAGACCGCAGGTCGTCGGCCCCCGTGCTCTCCCCGCCTCCGTGGGGTGCGCGCGAGAGCCGCCCGAAGTCCCGCTCACGCGGAGGCCCGCGCAGGTGATCGATGTTCGATGGTGAGGCGCGCGAGCGCGTCGACTGCGAGCCCCGGCGCCTGCGCCGGGGCTCTTCTCGTGCCGGGGCCGAGGACGACGCCCGGCGGCACCACCATCGGAAGGATTGCCATGGCGAGGCCGGACAAGGCAGCCGCAGTCGCCGAGCTCACGGACCAGTTCCGTGACTCGAACGCTGCCGTGCTGACCGAGTACCGCGGGCTCACCGTCGCGCAGCTCAAGCAGCTGCGCCGGTCGCTGAGCGGCAACGCGAACTACGCCGTGGTGAAGAACACGCTGACCGCGATCGCGGCCAAGGAAGCCGGCATCGAGGGGATCGCCGACGAGCTCAAGGGCCCGTCCGCCATCGCCTTCGTGACCGGTGACCCGGTCGAGGCCGCCAAGGGTCTGCGTGACTTCGCCAAGGCGAACCCCGCACTGGTCATCAAGGGCGGTGTCCTCGACGGGCGCGCCCTGACCGCTGCGGACGTCACCAAGCTCGCGGACCTCGAGTCCCGCGAGGTCCTGCTGGCCAAGGCGGCCGGTGCGATGAAGGCCAAGCTGTTCCAGACGGCGTACCTCTTCACCGCGCCCGCCTCGAAGGCCGTGCGCACCGTCGAGGCGCTGCGCGTCCAGCAGGAGACCGCCGACACCGCTGCCTGAGCCACCCCGGCTCACGCGCTCCCCACACTGCCCCGCACGGTCGACCCGACCGGCGAGGACCGAACGGAAGGAACCGCCATCATGGCGAAGCTCACCACCGACGAGCTCATCGAGCAGTTCAAGGGCCTCACCCTCATCGAGCTCTCCGAGTTCGTGAAGGCGTTCGAGGACGTCTTCGAGGTCACCGCTGCGGCCCCGGCCGCCGTGGCTGTCGCCCCCGCCGCCGGCGGTGCCGGTGCCGAGGCCGCCGCCGAGGAGGAGAAGGACGAGTTCGACGTCATCCTCGAGGCCGCCGGCGACAAGAAGATCCAGGTCATCAAGGAGGTGCGCGGCCTCACCTCGCTCGGTCTGAAGGAGGCCAAGGACCTCGTGGACGGCGCCCCGAAGCCGGTCCTGGAGAACGTCAACAAGGAGACCGCGGACAAGGCCAAGGCCGCCCTCGAGGGCGCCGGCGCCACCGTCACCCTCAAGTGACCCGCTCCGGCGGTCGCTGACCGCCGGGTCGCCTCGCACGCAGGCCCGCACCCCTCGGGGTGCGGGCCTGCGTCGTGCCCGGGGAGGGGGCGCCGGTCGTGCGGCGTCACGGCTCGGCTCCCCGGCAGCGGCGGCGCGCGGAATGTGCGCGCCGGAGCGGGCGTTGCAGCACCCGGAGGCACGACGGAGTGCCCGGTCCGGGCCGCCCGGGGCACGCCCGACCAGGTGTGTCGCACGCCCCATACCACGACGCGTGGACATCGCGCCACGTCTGTACTACGCTAGCGCTTTGCGCTGGCCTGTGCCCGCGACCCCGTATAACCCGCGCCCGACGGCATCGTAGTACGCGATGCCCGCTGGGCCTGAGGCCGGGGGGTCGCGAACCGCCGGGCCCGTCGCAGGGAACTCGATCTGCTGGGAAGGACCCCTCTTGGCTGCCTCGCGCACCTCCTCCGCAACGTCCGAAGCCATCGCGAACCGCACCATCTCCCGCCGCGTCTCGTTCGCCCGGATCGACGAGCCGCTCGAGGTCCCGGACCTCCTGGGGCTCCAGACGGAGAGCTTCGACTGGCTGCTCGGCAACGAGAAGTGGCAGGCCCGCGTCGCCGCCGCTCTCGAGAACGGCCGGCAGGACGTCCCGGAGACCGCTGGACTGGAGGAGATCTTCGAGGAGATCTCCCCCATCGAGGACTTCGGCGGCACCATGTCGCTGTCGTTCCGCGAGCACCGTTTCGAGCCGCCGAAGTACACGGCCGACGAGTGCAAGGAGAAGGACTTCACCTACGCGGCGCCGCTGTTCGTGACCGCGGAGTTCGTGAACTACACCACCGGTGAGATCAAGAGCCAGACGGTCTTCATGGGCGACTTCCCGCTCATGAGCGAGCGCGGCACCTTCATCATCAACGGCACCGAGCGCGTCGTCGTGTCGCAGCTCGTCCGCTCCCCGGGCGTGTACTTCGAGCGCACCGCCGACAAGACGTCCGACAAGGACATCTTCTCGGTGAAGATGATCCCGAGCCGCGGCGCGTGGCTGGAGTTCGAGATCGACAAGCGCGACAACGTCGGCGTCCGCGTCGACCGCAAGCGCAAGCAGAACGCCACCGTGCTGCTCAAGGCGCTCGGCATGACCGAGTCGGAGATCCGCGAGGAGTTCGCGCAGTTCCCGGCCGTCATCGACACCCTGGAGAAGGACCACGTCCAGACCCAGGACGAGGCGCTGCTCGACCTCTACCGCAAGATCCGCCCGGGCGAGCCGCCGACCGTCGAGGCCGGCCGCGCGCTGATCGAGAACTTCTACTTCAACCCGAAGCGCTACGACCTGGCGAAGGTCGGCCGCTACAAGCTGAACAAGAAGCTCGGCATCGACGTGCCGCTCGCCGACTCGGTGCTGTCCAAGGACGACATCGTCGCCGCGATCAAGTACATGGCGGCGCTGCACGCCGACGTCGCGACCCTGCCGGGGCAGCGGGGCGGCGAGGCGATCGAGGTCCGCGTCGAGACGGACGACATCGACCACTTCGGCAACCGCCGCATCCGCGCCGTGGGCGAGCTCATCCAGAACCAGGTCCGCACGGGCCTGTCCCGGATGGAGCGCGTCGTGCGCGAGCGCATGACGACCCAGGACGTCGAGGCGATCACGCCGCAGACCCTGATCAACATCCGCCCCGTCGTGGCCTCCATCAAGGAGTTCTTCGGGACGAGCCAGCTGTCGCAGTTCATGGACCAGAACAACCCGCTCGCCGGCCTGACGCACAAGCGTCGCCTGTCCGCGCTGGGCCCGGGTGGTCTGTCCCGCGACCGCGCCGGCATGGAGGTCCGTGACGTCCACCCGTCGCACTACGGCCGCATGTGCCCGATCGAGACCCCCGAGGGCCCGAACATCGGCCTCATCGGCTCGCTCGCGACGTTCGGGCGGATCAACCCGTTCGGCTTCGTCGAGACCCCGTACCGCAAGGTCGAGTTCGGCCGCGTGACGGACGAGGTGCACTACCTCACCGCCGACGACGAGGACCGCTACGTCATCGCCCAGGCCAACGCGGCCGTGGACGCCGACGGCAAGTTCGCCGACGACACCGTCCTGGTCCGCGTCAAGGGCGGCGACACCGAGGACGTCCCGGCCGAGACGGTCGACTACATGGACGTCTCGCCGCGCCAGATGGTGTCGGTCGCGACGGCGCTCATCCCGTTCCTCGAGCACGACGACGCCAACCGCGCGCTCATGGGCGCCAACATGCAGCGCCAGGCCGTGCCGCTGGTCCGCTCCGAGGCGCCGCTGGTCGGCACCGGCATGGAGTGGCGCGCGGCCGTCGACGCCGGCGACGTCATCGTGGCGAGCAAGCCGGGTGTGGTCACCGAGGTGTCGGCCGACCTCATCACGGTCGCGAACGACGACGCGACGACGAGCACCTACCGCGTGGCGAAGTTCCGCCGCTCGAACCAGGGCACGTCGTACAACCAGCGCGTCCTGGTCGACCAGGGCGCCCGCGTCGAGGTCGGCTCCGTGCTGGCCGACGGCCCGGCGACGGACGAGGGCGAGCTGTCCCTCGGCCGCAACCTGCTGGTCGCGTTCATGTCGTGGGAGGGCCACAACTACGAGGACGCGATCATCCTGTCGCAGCGCCTCGTGCAGGACGACGTCCTGTCCTCGATCCACATCGAGGAGCACGAGGTCGACGCCCGCGACACCAAGCTGGGCCCCGAGGAGATCACCCGGGACATCCCGAACGTCTCCGAGGACGTGCTGGCGGACCTGGACGAGCGCGGCATCATCCGCATCGGCGCCGAGGTCTCCGCGGGCGACGTGCTGGTCGGCAAGGTCACCCCGAAGGGCGAGACCGAGCTGACCCCGGAGGAGCGCCTGCTGCGCGCGATCTTCGGCGAGAAGGCCCGCGAGGTCCGCGACACGTCCCTCAAGGTGCCGCACGGCGAGTCCGGCACGGTCATCGAGGTGCGCACGTTCAACCGCGAGGACGGCGACGAGCTGCCCGCCGGCGTGAACGAGCTGGTCCGGGTCTACATCGCCCAGCGCCGCAAGATCACCGACGGCGACAAGCTCGCCGGCCGCCACGGCAACAAGGGCGTCATCTCCAAGATCCTGCCCGTCGAGGACATGCCGTTCCTCCCGGACGGCACCCCGGTGGACATCGTCCTGAACCCGATGGGTGTCCCGGGCCGCATGAACGTCGGCCAGGTGCTGGAGGTCCACCTCGGGTGGATCGCCAAGCAGGGCTGGGACGTGCAGCTGGCCGAGGGCGACCTGTCGTGGGTCGACGAGGTCCCGGAGATCGCCAAGTCGTCGCAGCCGGGCGTCCCGGTCGCGACGCCGGTGTTCGACGGCGTGCCGGAGGAGACCCTCACCGGTCTGCTCGGCTCGACCCTGCCGAACCGCGACGGCGAGCGCATGGTCGGCGTGGACGGCAAGGCGCGGCTGTTCGACGGCCGCTCCGGCGAGCCGTTCCCGGACCCGGTGGCCGTCGGCTACATGTACATCCTCAAGCTGCACCACCTCGTGGACGACAAGATCCACGCCCGGTCGACCGGCCCCTACTCGATGATCACGCAGCAGCCGCTGGGTGGTAAGGCGCAGTTCGGCGGCCAGCGGTTCGGCGAGATGGAGGTGTGGGCCCTCGAGGCGTACGGCGCGGCCTACACGCTCCAGGAGCTCCTGACCATCAAGTCGGACGACATCCCGGGCCGCGTGAAGGTGTACGAGGCCATCGTCAAGGGCGAGAACATCCCCGACTCGGGCATCCCGGAGTCGTTCAAGGTGCTCCTCAAGGAGATGCAGTCCCTCTGCCTGAACGTGGAGGTGCTGTCCTCCGACGGCGTGTCGATCGACATGCGGGAGAACGACGACGAGGTGTACCGCGCCGCCGAGGAGCTGGGCATCGACCTCTCGCGCCGGCCGAACGCCGCGAGCACCGTCGACGAGATCTGACGCCGAGCGTCCGCCGGCCCCCTCACCGGGGCCGGCGGGCCGCCCGCACCCCTTGCAGCATCTCCATTCCGCCGGAAGCAGGCGCCCCGAGCGCCCCGGCATGCGAAGGAAGTAGGACCCCTTGCTCGACGTCAACGTCTTCGACGAGCTGCGCATCGGCCTGGCCACGGCCGACGACATCCGGACCTGGTCGCACGGCGAGGTCAAGAAGCCCGAGACCATCAACTACCGCACCCTGAAGCCGGAGAAGGACGGGCTCTTCTGCGAGAAGATCTTCGGCCCCACCCGGGACTGGGAGTGCTACTGCGGCAAGTACAAGCGCGTGCGCTTCAAGGGCATCATCTGCGAGCGCTGCGGCGTCGAGGTGACCCGTTCCAAGGTGCGTCGTGAGCGCATGGGCCACATCGAGCTGGCCGCGCCCGTCACGCACATCTGGTTCTTCAAGGGCGTGCCCTCGCGCCTCGGCTACCTGCTCGACCTCGCCCCGAAGGACCTGGAGAAGGTCATCTACTTCGCGGCGTACATGATCACGTGGGTCGACGTCGACGGCCGCCAGGAGGACCTGCCGAACCTCCAGAACGAGATCGACCTGGAGCGCAAGGAGATCGCGGACCGCCGCGACAACGACATCAACACCCGCGCGTCGAAGCTCGAGGCCGACCTGGCCGAGCTCGAGGCCGAGGGTGCCAAGGCCGACGCGCGCCGCAAGGTCCGCGACTCGGCCGAGCGCGAGATGGCGCAGATCCGCAAGCGCGCGGACGCCGAGATCGAGCGCCTGGACACCATCTGGGACAAGTTCAAGAACCTCAAGGTCGCCGACCTCGAGGGCGACGAGCTGCTCTACCGCCAGCTGCAGGACCGCTACGGCAACTACTTCGAGGGGTCGATGGGCGCCGCGGCGATCCAGAAGCGCCTCGAGGCGTTCGACCTGGACGCCGAGGCCGAGAACCTGCGCGAGATCATCCGCACCGGCAAGGGCCAGCGGAAGACCCGTGCGCTCAAGCGCCTCAAGGTCGTCAACGCGTTCCTCACCACGACGAACTCGCCGACCGGCATGGTGCTGGACGCCGTCCCGGTCATCCCGCCGGACCTGCGCCCGATGGTGCAGCTCGACGGCGGCCGGTTCGCCACGTCCGACCTGAACGACCTGTACCGCCGCGTCATCAACCGGAACAACCGCCTCAAGCGGCTCCTGGACCTGGGCGCGCCGGAGATCATCGTCAACAACGAGAAGCGGATGCTCCAGGAGGCCGTGGACTCGCTGTTCGACAACGGCCGCCGCGGCCGCCCGGTGACGGGCCCCGGCAACCGCCCGCTGAAGTCGATCTCCGACATGCTCAAGGGCAAGCAGGGCCGGTTCCGCCAGAACCTGCTCGGCAAGCGCGTCGACTACTCGGGCCGTTCGGTCATCGTCGTCGGCCCGCAGCTCAAGCTGCACCAGTGCGGTCTGCCCAAGCAGATGGCGCTCGAGCTGTTCAAGCCGTTCGTGATGAAGCGCCTGGTCGACCTGAACCACGCGCAGAACATCAAGTCGGCCAAGCGCATGGTCGAGCGCGCCCGCCCGGTCGTGTGGGACGTGCTCGAGGAGGTCATCACCGAGCACCCGGTGCTGCTGAACCGTGCACCCACGCTGCACCGTCTCGGCATCCAGGCGTTCGAGCCCCAGCTCGTCGAGGGCAAGGCGATCCACCTGCACCCGCTCGTCTGCGGCGCGTTCAACGCCGACTTCGACGGCGACCAGATGGCCGTGCACCTGCCCCTGAGCGCCGAGGCGCAGGCCGAGGCCCGCATCCTCATGCTCTCGAGCAACAACATCCTGAAGCCGTCGGACGGCCGTCCGGTGACCATGCCCTCGCAGGACATGATCATCGGCCTGTTCCACCTGACCTCCGACAAGGAGGACGCGAAGGGTGCGGGCCGGGCGTTCAGCTCGGTGTCCGAGGCGATCATGGCGTTCGACCAGGGCTCGCTGGACCTCAACGCGGTCGTCAAGATCCGCATGGAGGGCCTCGTGTTCGGCCCCGGCCAGGAGCCCGAGGGCTTCTCGGCCGACCAGCCGTACCTGTTCGAGACCTCGCTCGGCCGGGCGCTGTTCAACGAGCTGCTGCCGGTGGACTACCCGTACGAGAACGGCGTCGTCGACAAGAAGCGCCTCTCCGTGATCGTCAACGACCTCGCGGAGCGGTACCCGAAGGTCGAGGTCGCCGCCTCGCTCGACGCCCTGAAGGAGGCCGGCTTCCGCTGGGCCACCCGCTCGGGCGTGACCATCGCGATCTCCGACGTGGCGGCCCCGTCCGCCAAGCAGGAGATCCTCACCGAGCACGAGGCGCGCGCGGCGAAGGTGCAGGGCCAGTACGACAAGGGCCTCATCACCGACGACGAGCGTCGTCAGGAGCTCATCGAGATCTGGACGCAGGCCACCGACAAGGTCGCCAAGGCGATGCAGGAGAACTTCTCCGCCCGCAACACGGTGTTCCGGATGGTCGGCTCGGGTGCGCGTGGTAACTGGATGCAGGTCCGCCAGATCGCCGGCATGCGCGGCCTCGTGGCGAACCCGAAGGGCGAGATCATCCCCCGCCCGATCAAGTCCAACTACCGCGAGGGCCTGTCGGTCCTGGAGTACTTCATCGCGACGCACGGCGCCCGCAAGGGTCTGGCGGACACCGCGCTGCGGACCGCCGACTCGGGCTACCTCACCCGTCGTCTGGTGGACGTCTCCCAGGACGTCATCGTCCGCGAGGAGGACTGCGGCACCGAGCGCGGCCTGACGATGCCGATCGGCGTCCCGGGCACCGGTGGCGCCCTGCGCCGGCACGACAAGGTCGAGACCAGCGTCTACGCGCGCACCCTGGCCACCGACGTCGAGATCGACGGCGAGGTCATCGGGAACGCGGGCGACGACGTGGGCGACGTCCTGCTGGACCGCCTGCTGGCGGCCGGTGTCGAGTCGCTCAAGGTCCGCTCCGTGCTGACCTGCGAGTCGCGCGTCGGCACCTGCGCCAAGTGCTACGGCCGCTCCCTGGCCACGGGCAAGCTGGTGGACATCGGCGAGGCCGTCGGCATCATCGCGGCGCAGTCCATCGGTGAGCCCGGCACGCAGCTGACGATGCGGACCTTCCACACCGGTGGTGTCGCGTCGGCCGAGGACATCACGCAGGGTCTGCCGCGTGTCCAGGAGCTCTTCGAGGCCCGCACCCCCAAGGGTGAGAGCCCGATCGCGGAGTTCTCGGGCCGCATCGCCATCGACGAGGCGGACCGGACGCGGCGCATCGTGCTGACGCCGGACGACGGCTCGGAGGAGATCGCCTACCCGATCACCAAGCGCTCGCGCCTGCTCGTGTCCGACGGCGACCACGTCGAGGTCGGCACGCAGCTGGTCCAGGGTGCGGTGGACCCGAAGAAGGTCCTGCGCATCCTCGGCCCGCGCGCCACGCAGAAGCACCTGGTGGACGAGGTCCAGGAGGTCTACAACTCCCAGGGCGTGGACATCCACGACAAGCACATCGAGGTCATCGTGCGGCAGATGCTGCGTCGCGTGACCGTGCTCGACTCGGGTGACACGGACCTGCTGCCGGGCGAGCTGGCCGAGCGCGGCCGGTTCGAGGACGCGAACCGCCGGGCGGTCGCCGAGGGCGGTCAGCCGGCCTCGGGTCGTCCGGAGCTGATGGGCATCACGAAGGCGTCGCTCGCGACGGACTCGTGGCTGTCGGCGGCGTCCTTCCAGGAGACGACCCGCGTCCTCACCGAGGCCGCGATGTCGGGCCGGAGCGACCCGCTGCTGGGCCTGAAGGAGAACGTCATCCTCGGCAAGCTGATCCCCGCCGGTACGGGCCTGCCCCGCTACCACGAGGTGTCGGTGGAGCCCACCGAGGAGGCGAAGGCCGAGCTGTACCCGTCCTTCGGCTACGACGAGATCGACTTCCCCGCCCTGGGCCTCGGCTCGGGCGAGGCGATCCCGCTCGAGGACATCGACTTCGGCGACTACCGCTGACGTCGACCCTCACCGGTCCGAGGGGGTCCGGTCGCGCCGCGTGCGTGACCGGGCCCCCTCGGCCCGTGCGGGGGAGGGCCCGGGAACACCCGGGCCCCCGCCGCTGTTGTGATGGACGTCCTACCGGCCGACCGCCACCAGGTGCTTTGACCCTGGGGTGACGGCCGAGTAACGTGGGACACCGTGCCCGCGCCGTCGGGCCCTCGCGCGCGCTCAGGTGGGTGACCACCTCGGGCGCCGGGTGGACAGCCCCCACCGCACCCCGATCCCGGACCCCCGGGAACCGGTGCGCGGACCAGGAGGGGCCGACACGCCCGGGTGCGGGGGTCGGTTCGGGACGCAAGACCCCCCGGGGTAGTCGCGCGACGGGCGACGATCCGGACCAAGCCGGCCGTCCAGGGCGACGGGTGCCGGTCAGACCAGACTCATCAACAAGACGGAGACGTAGTGCCTACGATCCAGCAGCTGGTCCGCAAGGGCCGGACGCCGAAGACGAACAAGTCGAAGACACCTGCCCTGCAGGGCAGCCCGCAGCGCCGCGGCGTCTGCACCCGCGTGTACACGACCACCCCGAAGAAGCCGAACTCGGCTCTCCGCAAGGTCGCGCGCGTCAAGCTCTCCTCGGGCATCGAGGTCACGGCCTACATCCCCGGTGAGGGCCACAACCTGCAGGAGCACTCCATCGTGCTCGTCCGCGGCGGTCGCGTGAAGGACCTCCCCGGTGTGCGCTACAAGATCATCCGTGGTGCTCTGGACACCCAGGGCGTGAAGAACCGTAAGCAGGCGCGCAGCCGCTACGGCGCGAAGAAGGGCTGAACCGATGCCTCGTAAGGGTCCCGCCCCCCGCCGGCCGCTGATCGTCGACCCCGTCTACGGCTCGCCGGTCGTCACGCAGCTCATCAACAAGGTCCTCCTCGACGGCAAGAAGTCCGTCGCCGAGGCCATCGTCTACGGCGCGCTCGAGGGCGTCCGCGAGAAGACCCAGGGCGACCCGGTCGTCGTGCTGAAGCGCGCGCTGGACAACGTCCGCCCGTCGCTCGAGGTCCGCTCCCGCCGCGTCGGTGGCGCCACCTACCAGGTCCCGGTCGAGGTCCGCCCCGTCCGCCAGACCACGCTCGCGCTGCGCTGGCTCACGGACTACTCGCGCGCTCGCCGCGAGAAGACCATGACCGAGCGCCTCATGAACGAGATCCTCGACGCCAGCAACGGCCTGGGCGCCGCGGTGAAGCGCCGCGAGGACATGCACAAGATGGCCGAGTCCAACAAGGCGTTCGCCCACTACCGCTGGTAATCCCAGCAGTAGGGCGGACCCCACTACCGAGGGGCTGAACCTGTGGCACTGGACGTGCTCACGGACCTGCACAAGGTCCGGAACATCGGCATCATGGCGCACATCGATGCCGGCAAGACCACGACGACCGAGCGGATCCTGTACTACACGGGCGTCAACTACAAGATCGGCGAGACCCACGACGGCGCGTCGACCACGGACTGGATGGAGCAGGAGCAGGAGCGTGGCATCACGATCACGTCCGCTGCTGTGACCGCCTTCTGGAACAAGGGCAAGTCGAACGAGACGCAGATCAACGTCATCGACACGCCCGGTCACGTGGACTTCACCGTCGAGGTGGAGCGCTCGCTGCGCGTGCTCGACGGCGCGGTCGCGGTGTTCGACGGCAAGGAGGGCGTGGAGCCCCAGTCGGAGACCGTGTGGCGCCAGGCCGACAAGTACGAGGTCCCCCGCATCTGCTTCGTCAACAAGATGGACAAGCTGGGCGCGGACTTCTACTTCACGGTCGACACCATCGTGAACCGCCTCAAGGCCAAGCCGCTGGTCATCCAGCTGCCGATCGGCTCCGAGAACGACTTCATCGGCGTCGTCGACCTGGTCGAGATGCGCGCGCTCGTGTGGCGCGGCGAGACCGAGATGGGCGCGAAGTACGAGATCGAGGAGATCCCGGCCGACCTCCAGGAGCGGGCGGAGCAGTTCCGCAGCGAGCTGCTCGAGGCCGTCGCCGAGACCGACGACGAGCTGCTCGAGAAGTTCCTGGGCGGTGAGGAGCTCACGGTCGCCGAGATCAAGGCCGGCATCCGCAAGCTCACCATCTCCGGCGAGGCGTTCCCGGTCCTGTGCGGCTCGGCGTTCAAGAACAAGGGCGTCCAGCCCATGCTCGACGCCGTCGTCGACTACCTCCCGTCGCCCCTCGACGTCCCGGCCATCCAGGGCCACGACGTCAAGGACCCGGAGGTCGTCATCGAGCGGCACCCGGACGCCACCGAGCCGTTCTCGGCCCTGGCGTTCAAGATCGCCGCGCACCCGTTCTTCGGCAAGCTCACCTTCATCCGGGTCTACTCGGGGAAGGTCGTGCAGGGCGCCCAGGTCATGAACTCGACCAAGGGCAAGAAGGAGCGCATCGGGAAGATCTTCCAGATGCACGCCAACAAGGAGAACCCCGTCGACGAGGCCACGGCCGGCCACATCTACGCGTTCATCGGCCTCAAGGACGTCACCACCGGTGACACCCTGTCGGACATGAACGCGCAGGTCATCCTCGAGTCGATGACCTTCCCCGAGCCGGTCATCGACGTGGCCATCGAGCCCAAGACGAAGGCCGACCAGGAGAAGCTCTCCACGGCGATCCAGAAGCTCGCCGAGGAGGACCCGACGTTCCGCGTCCGCCTGGACGAGGAGACCGGCCAGACCGTCATCGGCGGCATGGGCGAGCTCCACCTCGACATCCTCGTCGACCGCATGCGGCGCGAGTTCAAGGTCGAGGCCAACGTCGGCAAGCCGCAGGTGGCGTACCGCGAGACGATCCGCCGCAAGGTGGAGAAGATCGACTACACGCACAAGAAGCAGACGGGTGGCTCGGGCCAGTTCGCGAAGGTCCAGATGACCTTCGAGCCGCTGGAGACCGAGGACGGCGAGCTGTACGCGTTCGAGAACGCCGTCACCGGTGGTCGCGTCCCGCGCGAGTACATCCCGTCGGTCGACCAGGGCATCCAGAGCGCCATGCAGCTCGGCGTGCTGGCCGGCTTCCCGCTGGTCGGCATCAAGGCCACGCTGCTCGACGGTGCGGCGCACGACGTCGACTCGTCCGAGATGGCGTTCAAGATCGCCGGCTCGATGATCCTCAAGGAGGCCGTCCGCAAGGCGGACCCGGTCCTCCTCGAGCCGGTCATGGCCGTCGAGGTGCGCACGCCCGAGGACTACATGGGCGACGTCATCGGCGACATCAACTCGCGTCGCGGCATGATCCAGTCCATGGAGGACGCGACGGGCGTGAAGGTGATCCGCGCCCAGGTGCCGCTCTCCGAGATGTTCGGGTACGTCGGCGACCTGCGGTCCAAGACCCAGGGTCGTGCGGTGTACTCGATGCAGTTCGACAGCTACGCCGAGGTGCCTCGGAATGTTGCCGACGAGATCATCAAGAAGACCCGGGGCGAGTAGTCCCACAGGTCGAACCAAGAACGACCACCCAACCGACCCGTAGGACCGCACGTCCGCGGGGGGCCGCACGGCCCCCCGCATCGTTCGGCAATCTCTACACCAGAGTCCTGAGGAGGACCCAGTGGGCAAGGCGAAGTTCGAGCGGACCAAGCCGCACGTCAACATCGGGACCATCGGTCACGTCGACCACGGCAAGACGACGCTGACCGCTGCCATCTCGAAGGTGCTGCACGACAAGTACCCCGACCTGAACCCCTTCACGCCGTTCGACGAGATCGACAAGGCGCCGGAGGAGAAGCAGCGCGGCATCACGATCAACATCGCGCACGTCGAGTACCAGACGGAGAAGCGTCACTACGCTCACGTCGACGCGCCGGGTCACGCCGACTACATCAAGAACATGATCACGGGTGCGGCGCAGATGGACGGCGCCATCCTCGTGGTCGCCGCCACCGACGGCCCGATGGCCCAGACGCGCGAGCACGTCCTGCTCGCCCGCCAGGTCGGCGTGCCGTACCTGCTCGTGGCGCTCAACAAGTCCGACATGGTCGACGACGAGGAGATCCTCGAGCTCGTCGAGATGGAGGTCCGCGAGCTGCTGTCGTCGCAGGGCTTCGACGGCGACAACGCGCCCGTCATCCGCGTCTCCGGCCTGAAGGCCCTCGAGGGCGACCCGCAGTGGGTCAAGTCCGTCGAGGACCTGCTGGACGCCGTGGACGAGTCCGTGCCGGAGCCGGTGCGTGACATGGACAAGCCGTTCCTCATGCCGATCGAGGACGTCTTCACGATCACCGGTCGTGGCACCGTCGTCACCGGCAAGGTCGACCGCGGCAAGCTGCAGATCAACTCCGAGGTCGAGATCGTCGGCATCCGCCCGGCGCAGAAGACCACGGTCACCGGCATCGAGATGTTCCACAAGCAGATGGACGAGGCCTGGGCCGGCGAGAACTGCGGTCTGCTGCTCCGCGGCACCAAGCGCGAGGACGTCGAGCGCGGCCAGGTCGTCGTGAAGCCGGGCTCGATCACCCCGCACACCGAGTTCGAGGGCCAGGTCTACATCCTGGCCAAGGACGAGGGCGGGCGTCACAACCCGTTCTACTCGAACTACCGTCCGCAGTTCTACTTCCGGACCACGGACGTCACCGGCGTCATCACGCTGCCCGAGGGCACCGAGATGGTCATGCCCGGCGACAACACGGAGATCTCCGTGACGCTGATCCAGCCCATCGCGATGGAGGAGGGCCTCGGCTTCGCCATCCGCGAGGGTGGCCGCACCGTCGGCTCGGGCCGCGTCACCAAGATCATCAAGTGATCTGACCCCCTGCGGGGGGATCTGATCCACCGGGAGGGCCCGGGTGCTTCGGCACCCGGGCCCTCCTGCGTGCGCGGGGCGTGCCGCGCTCGTGTGCCCGCCGGCCGGGCCTACGGTTTCCGGCCCGGCCCACCCCGGCCGGGGGAGGCCGGGCCGGAAACCGTAGGTGGGAGGCCGGAGCGCAACCCGAAGGCCGGACGCATGCGGCGCTGCGCGGTCGCCGAGTCCTCCACAGCGCGACGCCGGTGTCGCGTCCCCCGGGGTGGGGCCGGCTGCGGCGCGTCCGCTCCCGCCGTCGCCTGGGGTGGGGTCATGGACGATCAGCTCGACCTCCTGCCCCCGGGTGCGTTCCTCGCCCGGGACGCCGCCCGCGCCGGCGTCGACGACGGCGCCCTGCGCCGTGCGGTGCGCGCGGGGCTGCTCGTGCGGCCGCGCACCGGGGTGTACGTCCGGGCGGACCAGTGGGGCGGTGCCGGTCCCGAGGCGCGGCACCTGCTGGTCGTGCAGGCCGTGGCCCGGCAGCTCGACCACCCGGTGTTCTCGCACGAGTCGGCCGCGGTGCTGTGGGGGCTCCCGCCCGTCGGCACGGCGGACGCGGTGCACGTGCTCGGTCCGGTGACCTCGACGGGGGCGCACCGCGGCACCGGAACCCGGGCGGGTCTGGTGCGGCACGCGGCGCGGGCAGGGGTGCCGATCACCTCGCGGTCGGGCCTGCGTGTCACTGCGGCCGCGGAGACCCTGGTCTCCCTGGCCCGGGCGCGCGACCTGGTGCGTGCGGTCCCCGTCGTCGACCACGCGCTGCGGGCGGGCCTCGCCACGCGCGAGGACCTGTGGGCGGCCCTGGCGGACCACGCCGGCGGGCCGGGCGCCCGTCGCGCCGCCCTGGCCGTCTCGCTCGGCGACGGTGCCTCCGAGTCGGTGGGGGAGTCGGTGAGTCGCGTCCGGATCCACCTCGACGGACTGGAACCGCCCGCGCTCCAGGTCCGGCTCGCGCACCGCGGGGACGTCGTGGCGCGCGTCGACTTCTGGTGGGAGGCGGCGCGTGTGGTGGGCGAGTTCGACGGGCGCAAGAAGTACCGCGTCGACGGTGTGCCGGACGGACGCGCGGTCGAGGACCGCGTGTGGGCGGAGAAGCAGCGCGAGGACCGGCTGCGAGACCTGGGCGTGCGCGTCGTGCGGTGGACCTGGTCGGACGTCCGGGCGCCCGGCGTGCTGGCGCGGCGGCTCGTGGCCGCGGGGATCCGACCTACGCTTTCCGGTGCGGCCTGCGCCGATCGTCGTCGGGTGGGCCGGAAAGCGTAGGCGGTGCCACGCGCGTCCGGCGCCCCGCGGCGGGCCGCGCCGCGTGATCGCGCGGGTGTGACGGACGCCCGGTTGGACCTTTCGGGTCCCGGCTGGCACACTAGACAAGTTGCCCGACGACGGGGGTGTCTGCGCGCGTGCGCCCGGACACCCCGAGAGCGGGCACGGGACGCGTGCGGGTCCAGCAGCAAGCCCGGGGTCACCCGGCGTCGGACCCGATCACCACAACGACCTCGTCCCAGCCGGCGCGCGCCCCGCGCACCCGGCCGGGACCAGCGCGGAGGAACGTCGCGAAACGCGACACGCCCGAGTGCGGGGGTCGGACACCAAGCAGTTCGAGAGAGAGAAGCAGACGACGCCATGGCGGGACAGAAGATCCGCATCCGGCTCAAGTCCTACGACCACGAGGTCATCGACAGCTCGGCGCGCAAGATCGTCGACACGGTGAGCCGCGCTGGTGCGACGGTCGTGGGTCCGGTGCCGCTCCCGACGGAGAAGAACGTCTTCGTCGTCATCCGGTCGCCCCACAAGTACAAGGACAGCCGCGAGCACTTCGAGATGCGGACGCACAAGCGGCTCATCGACATCATCGATCCCACGCCGAAGGCGGTCGACTCGCTCATGCGTCTCGACCTGCCGGCCGACGTGAACATCGAGATCAAGCTCTGACGCTGGGAAGGAACTGATCTTTCATGGTTACCCAGCAGAACGCGCGCCCCGTCACGGCGGTGCTCGGCACGAAGCTCGGCATGACGCAGGTGTGGGACGCCAACGGGCGTCTCGTCCCCGTCACCGTCGTCTCGGTCGGCACCAACGTCGTGACCCAGGTGCGCTCCGCTGAGGCCGACGGCTACGCCGCGGTGCAGCTGGCCTACGGCCAGGTGGACCCGCGCAAGGTCACGAAGCCGCTGAAGGGCCACTTCGAGAAGGCGGGGGTCACCCCCCGTCGGCACGTGGCCGAGATCCGGACGCCGAACGCCGCCGAGTTCACCCTCGGCCAGGAGATCACCGCGGAGGCCTTCGAGGCCGGCGCGCTGGTCGACGTCATCGGCACCACCAAGGGCAAGGGCACCGCCGGTGTCATGAAGCGCCACGGGTTCGCCGGTGTCAGCGCCTCCCACGGTGCGCACCGCAACCACCGCAAGCCGGGCTCGATCGGTGGCGCCTCGACGCCGTCGCGCGTGTTCAAGGGCCTGCGGATGGCCGGTCGCATGGGCGCCGCCCGTCAGACCACCCAGAACCTGACCGTCCACGCGGTCGACGCCGAGAAGGGTCTGCTGCTGCTCAAGGGCGCGGTTCCGGGCCCGAAGCGTGGCGTCGTCGTCGTGCGTACCGCCGTGAAGGGGGCATGAGCCTCATGTCCGAGACGCTGACCGTCGACGTGCTCGACGCCCAGGGCAAGAAGGCCGGCACGGCCGACCTGCCCGGTGAGGTGTTCGACGCGCAGACGAACGTCCCGCTGATCCACCAGGTGGTCGTCGCCCAGCTCGCCGCCGCGCGCCAGGGCACCCACGACACCAAGACCCGCGGCGAGGTCCGCGGTGGTGGCAAGAAGCCGTACAAGCAGAAGGGCACCGGCCGCGCCCGCCAGGGTTCGACCCGTGCGCCGCAGTTCGCCGGCGGTGGCACCGTCCACGGCCCGACCCCGCGCGACTACTCCCAGCGGACCCCGAAGAAGATGAAGGCCGCGGCGCTCCGCGGTGCTCTCTCGGACCGCGCCCGCGCCGGCCGCGTCCACGTCGTCACCGGCTTCGGTGTCGACGAGGCGCCGTCGACCAAGGCCGCGCTGCAGGTCCTGGACACGCTGTCCGGCCGCAAGCACGTCCTCGTGGTCGTGGAGCGCGCGGACGAGCTGGCCTGGAAGTCGCTGCGCAACGTCGAGCGGGTCCACCTGCTCGTCGCCGACCAGCTCAACACCTACGACGTGCTCGTCTCCGACGACGTCGTGTTCACCCAGGGCGCGCTCGACACGTTCCTCGCCGGTCCCGTCAAGGGCCGCGGCGCGACCGCCGTCGCGACGTCGTCCGAGGCCGAGGAGGACGCCAAGTGACCACCGTCGCCAAGGACCCCCGCGACATCCTGATCGCGCCGGTCGTCTCCGAGAAGAGCTACGGGCTGCTCGACGAGGGCAAGTACACCTTCATCGTCGACCCGCGCGCGAACAAGACCGAGATCAAGATCGCCGTCGAGCAGGTCTTCTCGGTCAAGGTCGACTCCGTGAACACGATCAACCGCAAGGGCAAGACGCGGCGGACCCGTTCCGGCACCGGCAAGCGCAAGGACACGAAGCGCGCGATCGTCACCCTCCGCGAGGGCACGATCGACATCTTCGGCGGACCGGTCGGCTGACCGGGCCCGAGAGCAGATTGAGGACAGATCCCCATGGGAATCCGTAAGTACAAGCCGACGACGCCGGGGCGCCGCGGCGCGAGCGTCGCCGACTTCGTCGAGATCACGCGCTCCACGCCGGAGAAGTCTCTGGTCCGCCCGCTGCACAAGACCGGTGGTCGCAACTCGACCGGCCGCGTCACCATGCGGCACCAGGGTGGTGGCCACAAGCGCGCCTACCGCGTGATCGACTTCCGTCGTCACGACAAGGACGGCGTGCCGGCCAAGGTCGCGCACATCGAGTACGACCCGAACCGCACGGCACGCATCGCGCTCCTGCACTACGCGGACGGCGAGAAGCGCTACATCATCGCGCCGAACAAGCTGAAGCAGGGCGACGTCGTCGAGAACGGCGCCGGCGCCGACATCAAGCCCGGCAACAACCTGCCGCTGCGCAACATCCCGACCGGTACGGTCATCCACGCCATCGAGCTCAAGCCCGGTGGCGGCGCGAAGATCGCCCGCTCGGCCGGTGCGTCGGTGCAGCTCGTCGCCAAGGACGGCCCGTACGCGCAGCTGCGCATGCCCTCCGGTGAGATCCGCAACGTCGACCTGCGCTGCCGCGCCACGGTCGGCGAGGTGGGCAACGCCGAGCAGTCGAACATCAACTGGGGCAAGGCCGGCCGCATGCGCTGGAAGGGCAAGCGCCCCTCGGTCCGCGGTGTCGCGATGAACCCGATCGACCACCCGCACGGTGGTGGTGAGGGCAAGACGTCCGGTGGTCGTCACCCGGTGAGCCCCTGGGGCCAGCCGGAGGGCCGCACGCGTCGTCCGAACAAGCCGAGCGACAAGCTCATCGTCCGTCGCCGCCGCACCGGCAAGAAGCGCTGATAGGAGCCGGGAGATATGCCTCGCAGCCTGAAGAAGGGGCCCTTCGTCGACGGGCACCTGCAGAAGAAGGTCGACGCGCAGAACGCCGCCGGCACCAAGAACGTCATCAAGACGTGGTCGCGTCGTTCGATGATCACCCCGGACTTCCTGGGCCACACGTTCGCGGTGCACGACGGCCGCAAGCACACGCCGGTGTTCGTCACGGAGTCGATGGTCGGGCACAAGCTCGGCGAGTTCGCCCCGACGCGGACGTTCCGCGGCCACGAGAAGGACGACCGGAAGGGCCGTCGCCGCTGACCCCCGGGTCGGCTGAGCGACTGCCCTGACGGCAGAGACAAGAAGGCAGGACAGCAATGGAAGCCAAGGCGAAGGCGCGGTTCGTCCGCGTCACGCCCCAGAAGGCCCGGCGCGTCGTGGACCTCATCCGTGGCAAGCAGGCCGGCGAGGCCGTGTCGACGCTGAAGTTCGCGCCGCAGGCCGCTGGCGAGACGGTCCTCAAGGTCGTCGAGTCGGCGATCGCGAACGCCCGCGAGGGCGCCAAGCGTGCCGGTGAGCGCTTCGACGAGGGCAACCTCTACGTGGCCGAGGCGTTCGTGGACGAGGGTCCGACGCTGAAGCGGTTCCGCCCCCGGGCGCAGGGCCGCGCGAGCCAGATCCTCAAGCGCACGAGCCACATCACCGTGGTCGTCGCCGAGCGTGAGACGAAGGGAAGGGCCTGACAGTGGGACAGAAGGTCAACCCGCTCGGGTACCGCCTGGGCATCACGACCGATCACCGCTCGCGGTGGTTCGCCGACTCGACCAAGCCGGGTCAGCGCTACCGCGACTACGTCCGCGAGGACGTGCAGATCCGCAAGCTCATGAGCACGGGTCTGGAGCGCGCGGGCATCGCGAAGGTGGAGATCGAGCGCACGCGTGACCGCGTCCGCGTCGACATCCACACCGCGCGCCCGGGCATCGTCATCGGCCGCCGCGGCGCCGAGGCGGACCGCATCCGCGGTGAGCTCGAGAAGCTCACGGGCAAGCAGGTGCAGCTCAACATCCTCGAGGTCAAGAACGCCGAGATCGAGGCGCAGCTGGTCGCCCAGGGCATCGCGGAGCAGCTCGCCTCGCGCGTGTCCTTCCGTCGTGCGATGCGCAAGGGCATGCAGTCCGCGCAGCGCGCCGGCGCCAAGGGCATCCGGGTGCAGGTCTCCGGCCGCCTCGGCGGCGCGGAGATGAGCCGCACGGAGTTCTACCGCGAGGGTCGCGTGCCGCTGCACACGCTCCGCGCGAACATCGACTACGGCTTCTTCGAGGCCCGCACGACCTTCGGCCGCATCGGCGTGAAGGTCTGGGTCTACAAGGGCGACATGACCGAGCGCGACTTCGCCCGCGAGCAGGCCACCCAGGCCCCGCGGCAGTCCCGTGGCCCCCGCGGTGACCGCGGCGACCGCGGCCCGCGTGGCGGTGGCCGCCGGAACGAGCGGACCGAGGCCCCCGCGGCCGAGTCCGCCGCCCCGGCCGCGGCCGCTGCGGAGACGTCGGCTCCTGAGACCGGAACGGAGGCCTGAGCCGTGCTGATCCCGCGCAGGCTGAAGCACCGCAAGCAGCACCACCCCGGGCGCTCCGGCGCCGCGACGGGTGGCACCTCGATCGCGTTCGGCGAGTACGGCATCCAGGCTCTCGAGCCCGCCTACGTGACGAACCGCCAGATCGAGGCTGCTCGTATCGCGATGACCCGCCACATCAAGCGTGGCGGCAAGGTCTGGATCAACATCTACCCGGACCGTCCGCTCACGAAGAAGCCCGCCGAGACCCGCATGGGTTCCGGCAAGGGTTCGCCGGAGTGGTGGATCGCCAACGTCAAGCCCGGCCGAGTGATGTTCGAGCTCGCCGGCGTCCCGGAGCCCCTGGCGCGCGAGGCCATGCGCCGCGCGCAGCACAAGCTCCCGATGAAGACCCGTTTCGTGGTTCGCGAGGGTGGTAACTGATGGCTATCGGCACCAAGGACCTGGCTCCCACCGAGCTGGACGCCTTCGACGACGAGCGCCTCGTGGCCGAGCTGAAGAAGGCCAAGGAGGAGCTGTTCAACCTGCGCTTCCAGTCGGCCACCGGTCAGCTCGAGAGCCACGGCCGCCTCAAGGCCGTGCGTCGCGACATCGCGCGGATCTACACGATCCTGCGCGAGCGCGAGCTCGGCATCCGGACCGCGCCCAGCGCGAGCGAGTGAGGACTCGATGAGCGAGAACACCAACGAGACCACCACCGCTACGGGGACCGCGCGTCCCTACCGCAAGACGCGGCGCGGCTACGTGGTCAGCGACAAGATGGACAAGACCGTCGTGGTCGAGGTCGAGGACCGGGTCAAGCACCCGCTCTACGGCAAGGTCATCCGGCGGACCAGCAAGGTCAAGGCGCACGACGAGGCCTCGGCGGCCGGCATCGGCGACCTGGTCCTCATCATGGAGACCCGCCCGCTCTCCGCCACCAAGCGGTGGCGTCTGGTGGAGATCCTCGAGAAGGCGAAGTAAGGCGCAGCCTTCTCGTCCACTACCCGTTCGGCCAGGCTCGCCGTGTGCGAGAACCGGCAGACGACAGGAGTTGTAGATGATTCAGCAGGAGTCGCGACTGCGTGTCGCCGACAACACGGGTGCCAAGGAGATCCTCTGCATCCGCGTTCTCGGTGGCTCCGGCCGTCGCTACGCCGGTATCGGTGACGTCATCGTCGCCACCGTCAAGGACGCGATCCCCGGCGGCAACGTCAAGAAGGGCGACGTCGTCAAGGCGGTCGTCGTGCGCACCCGCAAGGAGCGCCGTCGCGTCGACGGCTCGTACATCAAGTTCGACGAGAACGCCGCGGTGATCCTCAAGAACGACGGCGAGCCCCGTGGCACGCGCATCTTCGGCCCGGTGGGCCGCGAGCTGCGCGACAAGAAGTTCATGAAGATCATCTCGCTGGCGCCGGAGGTGCTCTGACATGGCGAAGATCAAGAAGGGCGACCTGGTGGTCGTCATCTCCGGTTCCCGCAAGGACCGGGGCAAGCAGGGGCGCGTCCTCGAGGTCCTCACGGACCGCGACCGCGTCCTGGTCGAGGGCGTGCACCGCATCACGAAGCACACCAAGGTGGGCCAGAGCCAGCGCGGCTCCCGCACCGGTGGCATCGAGACGGTCGAGGCGCCCATCCACATCAGCAACGTGATGCTGGTCGACCCGGAGACCAAGCGTGGCACCCGGGTCGGCTACCGCACCGAGCAGGTCGAGCGCGACGGCCGGACCCGCACCGTTCGGGTCCGCGTCGCCAAGCGCTCCGGTAAGGACATCTGATGACCGCCACCGACGAGACGACCCGGGCGTACCCGGTCCCGCGCCTGAAGGTCCGGTACAACGACGCCATCCGCACCGCGCTCCGCGAGGAGTTCTCCCACGAGAACGTGAACCAGGTCGCGCGCCTGGTGAAGGTCGTCGTGAACATGGGTGTCGGTGACGCGGCGAAGGACTCGAAGCTGATCGAGGGCGCGATCCGCGACCTCCAGCAGATCACGGGCCAGAAGCCCCAGGTCACCAAGGCCCGCAAGTCCATCGCGCAGTTCAAGCTGCGCGAGGGCATGCCGATCGGCGCCCACGTGACGCTGCGCGGCGACCGTGCCTGGGAGTTCCTGGACCGCCTGCTGTCGACCGCCCTGCCCCGCATCCGCGACTTCCGCGGCCTGTCGGGCAAGCAGTTCGACGGCCACGGCAACTACACCTTCGGTCTGACCGAGCAGTCGATGTTCCACGAGATCGACCAGGACAGGATCGACCGGGTCCGCGGCATGGACATCACGGTGGTCACCACCGCGACGACCGACGCGGAGGGCCGGGCGCTCCTGAAGCACCTGGGCTTCCCGTTCAAGGAGGAGGACTGACATGGCGAAGACCGCCCTGATCAACAAGGCCGCGGGCAAGCAGAAGTTCGCCGTGCGGGCCTACACCCGGTGCCAGCGGTGCGGCCGTCCGCACTCCGTGTACCGCAAGTTCGGCCTGTGCCGGATCTGCGTGCGCGAGATGGCCCACGCGGGCCAGCTCCCCGGCGTGACCAAGAGCAGCTGGTAACAACGACGTCGTAGGTCCGCGGCGACCCGCCCCTCGCAGGGCGGGCGCCGCGGAAACCACGGCGAGGAAGGGCGGAAGCCCCCATGACGATGACCGACCCGATCGCAGACTTCCTGACTCGTCTGCGCAACGCGAACTCGGCTCACCACGACACGGTGACCATCCCGTACTCGAAGCTGAAGTCGCACATCGCGGAGATCCTGCAGGCCGAGGGCTACATCGCCGGCTGGACGACCGAGGACGCCCGCGTGGGCAAGAACCTCGTGGTCGAGCTGAAGTACGGCCCCAGCCGCGAGCGTGCGCTCGCCGGCATCAAGCGCGTGTCGAAGCCCGGCCTCCGGGTGTACGCGAAGTCCACCAACCTGCCGAAGGTCCTCGGTGGCCTGGGCGTGGCGATCCTGTCCACGTCCTCCGGTCTCCTGACGGACAAGCAGGCCGCCAAGAAGGGCGTGGGTGGGGAAGTCCTCGCCTACGTCTGGTAAGTCCGAGACGGAAAGGAGCTAGCCAATGTCTCGTATCGGCAGAATCCCCGTCACGGTCCCGGCCGGCGTGGACGTCACCATCAACGGCGCCGTCGTGACGGTGAAGGGCCCGAAGGGCACCCTCACGCACACGGTCGCGTCCCCCATCGAGGTCGCGCGCGACGAGGACGGGGCCCTCGTGGTCACCCGTCCCAACGACGAGCGCCTCTCGCGGTCGCTGCACGGCCTCACGCGCACCCTGCTGGCCAACCTCGTCACCGGCGTCACCGCCGGCTACGAGAAGAAGCTGGAGATCGTCGGCACCGGTTACCGCGTGACCGCGAAGGGCGACGCGCTCGAGTTCGCGCTCGGCTTCAGCCACCCGGTGTCCGTGACGCCGCCCGCCGGCATCACCTTCGCCGTCGAGTCCCCGACCAAGTTCTCGGTCGCGGGCATCGACAAGCAGCAGGTGGGCGAGGTCGCCGCGAACATCCGCAAGATCCGCAAGCCCGAGCCGTACAAGGGCAAGGGCGTGCGCTACGCGGGCGAGAACGTCCGCCGCAAGGTCGGAAAGGCTGGTAAGTGAGCCATGGCGATCACCATCATCGGTAAGGGCAAGTTCAAGGCCCGCAAGCGCCGCCACCTCCGGCTGCGCAAGAAGGTCGCCGGCACCGCCGCGCGCCCGCGCCTGGTCGTCACCCGGTCGAACCGCAACCTCGTCGCGCAGGTCGTCGACGACGCCGTGGGCCGCACCCTGGTCTCCGCCTCGACCCTCGAGGCGGACCTGCGGGGCGCCGAGGGCGACAAGACGGCCAAGGCCCGTCGCGTCGGCGAGCTGATCGCCGAGCGCGCCAAGGCGGCCGGCATCGACGCGGTGGTCTTCGACCGCGGCGGCAACAAGTACCACGGGCGTGTGGCCGCAGTGGCCGACGCCGCCCGCGAGGGCGGTCTGGCGCTGTGACGACGACCATTCCCGCATCGAAGAAGAGGATCCACTGATGGCTGCTCCTCAGCGCAGCAACACGGGCGCTCCCCAGGGCCAGGGTGGCGGTGACCGCCGGGACGGCGGTCGTCGCGACGGCCGCCGGGGCGACGCCGCCGAGAAGAGCGCGTTCCTCGAGCGCGTCGTGTCCATCAACCGCGTGGCCAAGGTCGTCAAGGGTGGTCGCCGGTTCAGCTTCACCGCCCTGGTCGTCGTCGGCGACGGCGACGGCACGGTCGGTGTCGGCTACGGCAAGGCCAAGGAGGTGCCCGCGGCGATCGCCAAGGGTGTCGAGGAGGCGAAGAAGAACTTCTTCCGCGTCCCCCGCATCCAGGGCACCATCACCCACCCCATCCAGGGTGAGGCCGCTGCCGGCGTCGTCTTCCTGCGTCCCGCCTCCCCGGGTACCGGCGTGATCGCCGGCGGTCCGGTGCGTGCGGTGCTCGAGTGCGCCGGCGTCCACGACATCCTGTCGAAGTCCCTCGGCTCCTCCAACGCCATCAACATCGTGCACGCCACGGTCGCGGCGCTGAAGGGTCTCGAGGAGCCGGCCGCCGTGGCGGCGCGCCGTGGCCTGCCGCTCGAGCACGTCGCCCCGGCGCCGCTGCTGAAGGCGCAGGCGGCGGGTCGTGCGGCCAAGGCCGAGAAGGTGGGTGCCTGATGGCCCGCCTCAAGGTGACCCAGACCAAGTCCGCCATCGGCGGCAAGCAGAACCAGCGCGACACGCTGCGCACCCTGGGCCTGAAGCGGATCGGCGACGTCGTCGTCAAGGAGGACCGTCCTGAGATCCGCGGCATGGTCAAGACGGTGACGCACCTCGTCGCGGTCGAGGAGGTGGAGTGACGATGGCGGAGAAGGAGACCGAGAAGGTCGACCAGGCCGCTGCCGCGGCTCCCAAGGCCACGCGCGCCAAGAAGGCGACGGCGACCGAGTCGGCTGCCGCCGACAAGCCGGCCCGGAAGACCCCGGCCCGCACGACCAAGGCGAAGGCCGAGGCCGAGGCGGCTGCCGAGGAGAAGCCGGCGGCGAAGGCGAAGGCCCCCAAGGCCGCCGCCGCCAAGGCCCCCAAGGCCGAGGCGCAGGCGACCGAGGGTGCCGGCGGCACGCTCAAGGTGCACCACCTGCGTCCCGCCCCGGGTGCCAAGACCGCCAAGACCCGCGTGGGTCGTGGTGAGGCGTCCAAGGGCAAGACCGCCGGTCGCGGTACCAAGGGCACCAAGGCCCGGTACCAGGTGCCGGACCGCTTCGAGGGCGGGCAGATGCCGCTGCACATGCGGCTGCCCAAGCTCCGCGGCTTCAAGAACCCGTTCCGGGTCGAGTACCAGGTCGTGAACCTGGACAAGCTGTCGGCGCTGTACCCGCAGGGCGGCGACGTCACCGTCGCCGACCTGGTCGCGAAGGGTGCCGTCCGCAAGGGCGCCCCGGTCAAGGTGCTCGGCACCGGCGAGCTCACGGTCAAGCTGTCCGTGGCCGTCGACGCGTACTCCGGCTCGGCCAAGGACAAGATCCTGGCCGCCGGCGGCAGCGTCGCGCAGGACTGACCCAGACGAACGGGGTCGGCGAGGGCTCCAGGCCCCGCCGGCCCCGTTCGGCTTTCCCCCCGGGGGACCGGGCCGACGCGGCCCGCGCACCTGCACCGCCCCGCCAGCGCACGGCCGTGGGGGCGATGCCCACCCAGCGACGGAAGTCCGTTAGGGTTCGGCAGGGTGTCGGGCGCCGCGGTGCGCCCGACCCGACGACGGACCGGCGCGCGGCGCGCCGGCCGCCTCGACGACATCCCGCTTCGGCGGAGCAGGAGGACACGTGCTCAGCGCATTCGTGCGGGCGTTCCGGACACCCGACCTGCGGCGCAAGCTGCTGTTCACCATCGGCATCATGGTGGTCTTCCGGATCGGCTCGTTCCTGCCGACCCCGGGCGTGTCCTACCCGAACGTGCAGATCTGCATCGAACAGGGCGAGTCCAACTCCCTGCTCGGCCTGGTGAACCTGTTCAGCGGCGGTGCGCTGCTGCAGCTGTCGGTGTTCTCGCTCGGGATCATGCCGTACATCACGGCGAGCATCATCATCCAGCTGCTGCGCGTGGTCATCCCCCGGTTCGAGGCCCTGCACAAGGAGGGCCAGTCCGGCACCGCGAAGCTCACGCAGTACACGCGCTACCTGACGATCGGCCTCGCGGTCCTGCAGTCGACGACCGTCATCATCACGGCCCGCAACGGCCAGCTGTTCGCGGGCTGCTCCGTGGACGTGATCCCGGACGACAGCATCGTGACGACGCTGCTCATGATCATCACGATGACCGCGGGCACCGGCCTCATCATGTGGCTCGGCGAGCTCATCACCGAGCGCGGCGTGGGCAACGGCATGTCGCTGCTCATCTTCACCTCGATCGCCGCGTCCTTCCCGGGCGCCATGTGGTCGATCGCGGGCGGCTCCGGCGGCATCGGCGCGTTCCTGATCATCATGGCGATCATCGTCCTGGTGATCGCGCTGGTCGTCTTCGTCGAGCAGTCCCAGCGCCGGATCCCGGTGCAGTACGCCAAGCGCATGGTCGGCCGCCGCACGTACGGCGGGTCGTCGACGTACATCCCGATCAAGATCAACATGGCCGGCGTCATCCCGGTGATCTTCGCGTCGTCCCTGCTGCAGGTCCCGGCGCTGCTCGCGGGCTTCGGCGACCAGACCGCCGGGTGGAAGCAGTGGGTTGCGGCCAACCTCGCCGACCCGGGCGCACCGCTGCACATCGCGCTGTACGTCCTGCTGATCATCTTCTTCTGCTACTTCTACACCGCGATCACGTTCAACCCGGACGAGGTCGCCGACAACATGAAGCGGTACGGCGGGTTCATCCCCGGCATCCGCGCCGGCCGCCCGACGGCCGAGTACCTGGACTACGTGATCACCCGCATCACCGCGCCCGGGTCCATCTACCTCGCGCTGGTCGCGCTCATCCCGACCATCGCGTTCATCGCGCTCGGCGTCGGCACGAACATCCCGTTCGGCGGCTCGTCGATCCTCATCGTCGTGGGCGTCGGCCTGGAGACGGTGAAGCAGATCCAGTCGCAGCTCGAGCAGCGCCACTACGAAGGGTTCCTCCGATGAGCTCCGACTCCGGCTCCACCGCCCGCCTCGTCCTGCTCGGCCCTCCCGGGGCCGGCAAGGGCACCCAGGCCGCGCGCCTCGCCGAGCGGCTCGGCGTCCCGGCCATCTCGACCGGCGACATCTTCCGCGCCAACATCAAGGGCGGCACCGAGCTCGGCCGCACCGCCCAGGAGTACACCGCGCGGGGCGAGCTCGTCCCCGACGAGGTCACGAACGCGATGGTGCGCGACCGGCTCGCGCAGCCGGACGCCGCCCAGGGCTTCCTGCTCGACGGCTACCCGCGGAACACCGCGCAGGTCGGCGAGCTGGACGCGATCCTCGGGGCCGACGGCCGCGCGCTCGACGCCGCGCTCGAGATCACCGCGGACGCGGACGTCGTCGTCGAGCGGCTGCTCAAGCGCGCCGAGATCGAGGGCCGCGCGGACGACACCGAGCCGGTGATCCGCCGCCGCCTGGACGTGTACGCCGAGCAGACCGCCCCCGTCTCGGGGCTGTACGCCGAGCGCGACCTGCTGGTGCGCGTGGACGGCATCGGCGAGGTCGACGAGGTCACCGACCGCCTGCTGGCGGCCCTCGCCTCGCAGGTCGGCTGACCGGCGGGGGAGTCGTGTTCGGACGCGAAAAGATCGAGCTCAAGACGCCCGACCAGGTGCTGCTGATGCGGCGCGCCGGGCTCGTGGTCGCCGACGCCCTCGCGGCGGCGCGCGCGGCCGCGGTGCCGGGCGCGACGACGGCCGACCTGGACGCGGTCGCCGCGGCGGTGATCGCGGACGCCGGCGCGCTGCCGTCGTTCCTCGGGTACTACGACTACCCGGCGACCATCTGCGTGTCGGTGAACGACGAGGTGGTGCACGGCATCCCGTCCGGCCGCGAGCTGCAGCCGGGCGACGTCGTGTCGATCGACTGCGGCGCGATCGTGGAGGGCTGGCACGGCGACTCGGCCCTGACCCTGGTGCTGCCCGAGGCCGACCCGGCGGACGTGGCGCTGGCGGACCTGACGGAGCGCGCCATGTGGGACGGCATCGCGGCACTGGCCGCGGACGGCGGGCTCGCCGACCGGCTGGCCGTGGTGGGCGAGGCCGTCGAGGACGCGGTCGCGGCCGCCGACCCGGTGGCGAACGGCGGCGTGCCGTTCGGCATCGTGCAGGACTACGTCGGGCACGGCATCGGCTCCGCCATGCACCAGCCGCCGGACGTGCTGAACTACCGCGCCCGGGACCGCGGGCCGAAGCTGCGCCCCGGCATGTGCCTGGCGATCGAGCCGATGATCACCCGCGGCGGCCACGCCACCGAGGTGCTCGACGACGACTGGACGGTCGTCACCGCCGACGGCTCGCGGGCCGCGCACTGGGAGCACTCGGTCGCGCTGCACGAGGGCGGCATCTGGGTGCTCACGGCCGTCGACGGCGGCGCGGCGGAGCTCGCCGCGCGCGGCGTGACGGTCGCCCCGCTGGGCTGACCCGGCCGCACCACCCTCCCGAGACCCACCTCCCCGCCCGGGGACGGTGGGTCTCGGCGTCCCCGGGGGTGCGCCGCCCCTGGCCGCGGTGCGCGTCACCCGGCCGGGGCGCCGCGCAACCCGGGCGGGTGAATCCGGTCCCCCCGGCGGGTGCTAGCACCTCACCCCAAAGCGGACAGACCAGGTCAGAGGGGTGCTTTCACCCCATAGCGGACTCATGACGGGTCAGGTGATCGCCGAAGGTATGGCGTCCCCCTCCGCGCGGCGCCCCGCCGCCGCGTGCCCGTGCCAGCCCCCGGGAAACCCCGCATGCCTGCCTCGTCCCGCCTCCGCCTCCGCCTCCGCCGTCCCGCCGTGCTGGCGGTCGTCGGCGCGCTGCTCGCCTCCCTCGTGGTCGGCGCGGGTGCCCCCGCCGCCGTCGCCGCGGCGGACCCCGTCCTCACGGTCACCGGGTTCTCCGTGACCTCCGGCGCGGCGGCTCAGGCGGCCCCGCCCGCCGACCCGGCGTACGGCTTCGACGCGGCCTACACCGCGAACCCCGCGGCCGGCACCGTCAGCAGCACCCTCGGCTACCGGTGCGCGGGCGACGAGTCGTCCTGCGAGCACGCGACGATGGACGTGGCGCTCGACGCCCTCCGGCTGACCCAGGCGCTCGACGTCGCCGGGCTCGGAGCGACGGTGCAGTACTGGACGGACGCCGTGGGTGGCACGCCGACGGCCGACTTCGCCGCGGCCGCCGCGCTCTCGGTGCGGTTCACCAACGAGACGTCCGACGGCCTGACCGGCCTGCAGTCCGGGGTGAGCGGCGACCTGCGCCTGTCGACCCGGCTGGTGACCCCGAGCGGCGGCGGCACGCAGACCGGGACGATCACCGCCACGCCGCGGGCCACGGGTGGCGTCGGGACCCAGGGGCGGATCCGGGTCACCGGCGACTTCCCGGTGAACCTCGCCACGAGCACGCAGGTCACCTGGTCCCGCGAGGGCTTCCTCTCCGGCGTCGAGGACGGCTCCGACACCCCGACGAACTCCGCGACGGTCACCGGCGCGCTCACCGGCGACCCGGCGGACAGCCTGACCCTCGGCTGGGGCGGCTCCGACCCCGCGGCGGCGCCCGCCGCGCGCACCGTCGGGATGCTCACCGACCTGACCGGCCTGGCGATCACCGCCTGGCCCGCCGGCGCCGCGGCCGCCACCGTCACCGGGTGGACCTGGGCCGGCACGGGCACCCCGACGCGGGTCACGATCGGCACCGCCACCGGCGCGGACGCCGCGGCGGACCTGCTCGCCGGCCTCGACGCCACCACGCGGTCCCGCCTCACCGGCCTGCAGGTCGTGTTCGCCGCGGCGACCGGCGGCCTCGTCGCCTCCGGGTCGCCCGCCACGCTGCGGGTCGACGTGCGCGAGCACCTCAGCCAGGACGCGACGCCCGTCGCGCGGACGGGGGCCGCGGCCGACTACGTCACCGCGGGCGCCGCGACCTTCTCCGCCGCCTCCGACATGAACACGCTGACCGTGACGGGCACCGCCACCACGCGGGCCGTGCGCGGCGCCACCACCTCCGCGACCACCACCGACACGCGGGGCTTCCGCATCTACGACCCGCGCGCCTACGCCGGCTCCGCGACCGCGCTCGTCGGCCTGAGCGCGCCCGTGTACGGCGGCGGCTTCGTCCGCGGCACCGCCGCGGGCACCAACTGGTCGCGCCGCGCCGTGGACGCCCTCGTCGTCGAGGTCCCGGCCACCGCCGCGCAGGTCTCCGCCACGAACGCGGCCCTCGACCCGGACCTGCCGGCCCTCGCCAACCCGCTCGGTGCGGGCCTCGCCTTCGCCGGCTTCGGCGCCGCGCGCGGCACCGCCCCCGGCGGCACCGACAGCGCGGACGGCTCCGGCGTCGCGGTGCAGGGCCTCACCGGCCCCGCTCGCCTCGAGCTGGCCGTGCTCGCCGGCGGGACCGAGCACACCGTCGACCTGGACGCGACGGCCCCTGCCGTGCCGACCGACCCGGCGGCGTTCGGCCTCACCTCGTGGTCCGAGGTCACCGGGTTCCGCGCGACGGTGCACGGCGCCGGCTCCGCGGTGCCGATGGGCGCCTCGGTCACCCTGCCGTACCTCGCGCGCACCGCGACGTCGAGCACCGCCGCGACGTACGCCGTGCACACCGTCGCCACCACCCGGCTCGGCACCGACACCTCCGCCGTCACGCCGCGCACCCCGGCGAGCGGCAACCGCCCCGTCACCGCGGCCACCGTGTCCGTCGCCGTCCCGACCGTCGACGTCGCCGGCGCCAAGTACGTCGCCGAGCCGTACGTGACCCGCACCGCGGGCGCGACGGTCAACGCCGTGCTGGAGGCGACCGCCCGGCCGCTGAGCGGGGGGAGCGGGCACCTGCCCGACACGCTGACCCTCGAGGACAGCGCCGCGGCCCGCACCGCCGCGACCGGCGGGACCACCGGCGCCGCCTGGTGGACCGCGTTCGCGCCCACCTCCCTCGACGCCACGGTGCCCGCGGGCGGGTCCGCGCAGCTGCAGTACGCCACCGTGGACGGCCAGTGGGTCGACTACACCGGCTCCACCGCCGCGCTCGGGGACACCTCCGCCTGGCGCGGCGTCCGGGTCGTCGTCACGCGCCCCGGGGGCGGCACGTTCGCCAACGGCGACCGCGCGCGCGTCCGCCTCACCTTCGCGCTCCGGTCCGGCGTCACCGCCGGCACCTGGGCGGACGGCACCGACCGCACCAACGTCGCCCAGATCACCTCGTCCGCGGCCATCGAGGGCTTCGTCGTCACCAGCGCGGTCCGCCGCGTCTCCGACACGGTGCAGATGCTCGGCGGCACCGGCACGGGCGGCTACCCGGCACTGGTCAAGACGATGGACAACCGCGACCGGACCGAGGGCAACGGCGACGCGACCACCGCGACACTCACCTGGGGGACCGGCGGCGAGGACCTGTCGAGCGTGACGGTGACCGACGCGAACGGCGTCACGGGCGCGCAGCCGGACCCGGCGACGGGTCCGGCCGCCAGCTTCTACGACACCTTCGACCTGTCCGGCATCCAGCCGATCACCTCGGGCGCGGCCGCCTCGGGCGTCTACGACCCGTACCTCGTCTTCGACCGGGTCACCGACGTGCGGGTGTTCGACGTCGTGGACGGCCGCTGGGAGTCGCTGGCGACCCGCGTCTGGACCGGCTCGGCCTGGGCCGACCGGACGAACCCGGCCGCGGCCCGGTCGGACGTCGCGTTCGGCGGGTCCGCCGCGCAGGGCGCGTTCCCGTACGCCGGCTCGTTCCCGGGCGTGGCCGTGCAGTCGGCGAGCCTGCGGGCCCGGATCGGCGGCGTGCAGCTCGTGTACGCCGCGCGCCCGGATTCCGAGCGCCAGGCGCTCGCCGCCTCCGACTGGCGCCGCGGCCTGCTCGGCACGCTGACCACCGGCGCCGTCGCGACGACGGACGCCCCCGCGCGCAAGGTCGCGCTCACGTTCGCGCTGCGGGACACGTCCCGCGCCACGGGTGAGCCGGTCAACGACGCGTACACCTACACCGGCTCTGCGCCCGGCGCGGTCGAGAACTCCGGTGCCGTGACCGGGACCGCGTCGTCCGACGGCTCGGCCGTGGACCTCGGCGGCCCGGTGAACCCGGTCGGCGAGCGCACCGTGACCGTGCAGCCCGCCTCGCTCGGGGCCACCGCCACCAAGACCTGGCTCCGGGACGCCAACGGCAGCCCGCTGACCGGCAGCAGCAACCTGCACGACCTCGCGCTGCCCGTCGACCCGTCGGCCGCGCCCGCCTCCGCGTGGCCCACCGCCACCCTGACCGCCACCGCCGCCAGCGCCTCGGGGACCCGGGTCGACCAGCTCGTCCTCACCGAGCCGCGGGGCATCGACACCGCCACGTCGATCGACGCCGACGCGCCGTTCGCGGCCTTCGCGGTCACCGACGTCCGCGAGCTCACCGACGCGTCCGGCCTGCCGGGCGCCTCCGCGGTCGAGGTCGTCGTCTACGAGCGGGCCGCCGACGGCGGCGTCAGCCACCGGACGGTCCTGCGCGCGGAGCTGCTCGACGCGGACGAGGCCGCGCTGGCCGACGTCGTGGGCGTGCAGGTCCGGTACACCGGCCGCATCGCCTGGACGAACCAGGCCCGTCTGGTGCTCGGCACCCGCCTCCTGGCGCACAACCGCGTGACCGGTGACGTCCCCGAGGCGAGCGCGGTCTCCGGGCAGGGCGAGGAGGTCACCGTCGCCAACGTCGCCGAGGCCCGCGTCACCGACGCGCGCGTCTGCGCGGACGAGACCCGCGGGATGTCCCGCACCCCCACCTGCGCGCCGGGCACCGCCTCCGGCACCGCGCACGACGCCGTCACCCTCCGGGGCGCCCAGCTCGAGGCGTTCCCGACCGTGACCGTCTCGCCCGTCGACGTGCAGCGCGACGCCGCGACGCCGGCGGTCACCAGCACGCTGTCCGTGCAGAACTTCGGCCTCACCCCGGCCGACCAGCTGCTGCTCACCGACGCCGACGCGCGGTTCTTCAACGCGGTCGGCCTCCAGACCGTCGCCGTGCAGTCCGTGCCGTCCGGGGTCGAGCGCGCCGAGCTGGAGGTCCTCGTCGCGGGCGACGGCCTCGACGTCGCCGGCGACGGCACCTACGCCGGCACGCAGGCGTGGCAGGCCTGGGGCGCCGTGGTGCCGACGGGCACGTTCGACCTCGCCGCCCTCGCGCCGCAGCACGGCGTCCAGGCTGCCGACGTGATCGGCGTCCGCGTGCGGTTCCTCGACACCGACGGCTCGACGATCCCCGCGCCCGGCCAGGGCTACGGGCGCGTCGTGCTCGCCGGCACGCTCCGCGAGGAGCTCCGCACCGGCGGGCTGCCCAGCGCCGTCGGCGCCGACGGCTGGCGGTACCAGGGGCGCGCCGAGCTGACCGTGAACCCGGGCGAGAGCGCGCGCGGCACGATCAGCAACTCCGTCACCGCCCAGGCCCTGCGCGCCGACCTCGGCTCGCAGGCGCAGACCGCCGGCCCCGTCGGCACCACCGTGCACGCGGGCGCCGCCACGATCCGCGTGCAGAAGGCCGAGCTCGACGCCGCGTCCCGCGCACCCGGTGACTTCGTCCGGTACCGGATCGCCGTCACCAACACCGCGAGCGGCACGAACGCCGCCGACCTCACCGGCCTCGTCGTCACCGACCGGCTTCCGGAGGACGGCTCGCTGATCTACGGCGCCGCGCCCGAGGGCCAGGCCCCGGTGGTGGTCCAGGCCGCGGGCGGCGGCGCGAACCCGCTCGGCGACCCCGACGTCGTCGAGCGCGACGGCCTGCTCACCGTGACGTTCCCGGCCGACAGCCGGCTCGTCCCCGGCGCCGGCGTCGAGGTCCTGGTCTGGCTGCGGATCGCGACCGACCTGTCGACGACGTCCATCGTGAACACGGCCACCGCGGCCTCCGCGACCCGCCCCGTGCAGGCCGCGCCGACGGGGAACGACGGCGGCACGGCGTGCGCGCCGGGCAGCTACGACGCGGCCACCGCGTCCTGCCTCGCCCGCGCCGGGGCCGTCACCATCGGCGGGGCGAACGTCTACGTCTCCGAGGAGTGGGTCCGCGACGCCGCCGGCACCCAGGGCGCGGTGCGCACCACCCCCGCGCGCACCGGCCAGTCCGCCGACTGCGCCCCGCGGGGCACCGGCGCCACCGACCGCGACTGGTACCGCTTCCCGTGCTCGGTCGTCACCACCGCCGGCTCGACGACGCAGTGGCAGGTCCAGGTGACCAGCCGCGCCACGATCTCGACCGACCGGCTCGAGATGGTCACGATGCTCCCGACCACCGGCGACTACCCGGCGATGGACGGCAGCGCGACCGGCGCCCGCGGCAGCCAGTGGCGTCCGGTGTGGGACGGCGTCGTGCCGACCCTGGTCGCCACCGCGGGCCTCCCGGCCGGGGCCACCGTCGCGGTGTACACCACCACGGCGGACTACCGGCAGGGCGGCCTCGCCGCCAGCCCGGCGTTCGACCCGGTGCCCGGCACCTGGAGCGCCACCGCGCTGACCCCCGGCCAGCAGGTGCCGGCCGCCCAGGCCGCGCGGGTGACGGGCCTGAAGCTCGTCGTGGGCTTCGCCGCGGCCGACCGGTTCTCCTCCGGCGAGTCCGTCCGCGTCCAGTGGGCCATGCGCACGCCGCTGTCCGGTGCGCCCGTCGCCGCCGACACCTGGAGCTCGTTCGCGTTCCGCGTGCCGTCCGACGCCACCGCCGGCCGTCCGGCCGACGTCACCTCCGTGCCGCTCAAGGCGGGCGCGCGGTACGCCGTCGCCGCGGCGGGCGCCGACCCGCTGGTCGCCGTCGGCGACCGCGTGTGGCTGGACGCCGTCCGGGACGGCCGGCAGTCCGGCGACACGGCCGCCGAGCCCGGGGTCGCCGGCGTGGCGGTCGACGTGTTCGCCGTCTCCGGCGGCACGACGACCTACGTCGCGTCGGCCGTCACCGACGCCGCGGGGGACTGGCTCGTCGACGGCCTGCCCGCCGGGTCCTACGACATCGGCTACACGCTGCCCGCCGCGCTCGCCGCGCAGTACCGATTCACGGCGGCGGGCACGGGCACCGACGACACCGTCGACTCGGACGCCGTCGTGGACCCGGGCGCGCCCGCCTCCGCGGTGGACGCGGGCGTGGTGCTCGGCGCCGGCGGTGCCGAGACGACCGCGGTCGGCTCGATGCCGCAGGCGTGGCAGGACGCGCACCCCGGCCTGGTCGCGACCCAGGTGGACGCGTCGCACGACGCCGGACTGCAGTGGCGGCCGCTGGCCGTCGGCGACCGGGTCTGGTTCGACGCCGACCGTGACGGCCGCCAGGGCGCGGCCGAGCCGGCCGTCGAGGGCGCGACCGTGCGCCTGCTCGGGGCCGACGACGCCGTGCTCGCGACCACCGTCACCGGCGCGGACGGCGGCTACGTCCTCGACGCGCTCGACCCGGGGACCTACCGGGTCGAGGTCGAGCTGCCCGCGGCGCTCGCGCAGCGGTGGACCTTCACCTCCGCGCTCGTCGGGGACGCCGCGGGCGACTCCGACGTGGTCGCCGTCGCGCCCCGCGTCGGCCGGACGGCGCCGTTCACCCTGGCGCCCGGCGCGCCCGGGCTGGCGGTGGTCTCCGACCTGGCCGGCGACCCGGTCTGGGCCGGCGCGGACGCCGACTACGCGGACCCGACGCGCGACGCCGGCCTGGCCGAGCGGCCCGTGCGGGTCGGCGACCGGGTGTGGGTGGACCTCGACGCCGACGGCGTGCAGGACGCCGGCGAGCCCGGCCTGGCCGGCGTGGTCCTCACGCTGACCGACGCCGCCGGGGACCCGGTCACCGACGCGGCCGGCGCTCCGGTCGGGCCGGTCACCACGGATGCCGACGGGGCGTACGCCTTCACCGGCCTGCTGCCCGGCGGGTACACCGTCACGGTCGACGAGGCCGCCTCCGCGGTCGCGCTCGCGCCGTACCGCCCGACCGTCACCGGGGCCGGCGACGCGGCGACCGACTCGTCCGCGGGCTCGGCCACCACGGCCGCCCCGCTCGTGGGCGGCGAGGCCGACGACACCCTCGACTTCGGCTTCCGGCCGCTGTGGGCGCTGGGCGACCGGGTGTGGCTCGACGCCGACCGCGACGGCGTGCAGGACGCCGGCGAGCCGTCGTTCCCCGGCGTGACCGTGCGGCTGCTCGACGCGTCCGACGCCGAGGTCGCCAGCACCGTGACCGGCGCCGACGGCCGCTGGCTGTTCGACCTCCTCGAGCCCGGCACCTACCGCGTCGAGCTCGGGCTGTCCCCGGCGGACGCCGCCCGGTACACCTGGACCACCGCGCGCTCCGCGGCCGCTCCGCGCGCGGACGCCGACTCGGACGTCGAGGAGACCGCCCCCGGCGTCGCCCGGACCCCGGCGCTCACCGTCGGGCCGGGCACGCCCGGCGTGCGCGCCGCCACCGCCGCGGACGGGCTCACCGCCGCGTACGTGGACGACACCTGGGACGCGGGCCTCGTCGAGCGGCCCGTCACCGTCGGCGACCTCGTCTGGTTCGACGAGGACGGCGACGGCGTGCAGGACGCCGGCGAGCCTGGCCTGCCCGGCGTCGTCGTGGAGCTGCGGACGCCGGACGGGCGTCCCGTGGTCGACGCGGCCGGCGCGCCCGTCGGCCCTGCCACGACCGACGCCGACGGCGCGTACGCCTTCCCCGGGCTGCTGCCCGGGGAGTATGTCGTGCGCATCGACCGCCTCGCGTCCGCCGCGGTGCTGGCCGGCTACGCGCCGACCCTCGCGGGCGCCGGCGGGGACCGCGGGCTCGACTCCGCCACCTGGTCCGCGGCCTCCCTGGTCCTCGTGGGCGGCGAGTCCGACCCCACGCTGGACTTCGGCCTGGTGCTCGCGGACGACGTGCAGCTCGCGCTGCGCAAGGTCCCGGTCGCCCGGACGGCGGACAGCATCACCTGGGACGTCACCGTGATGTCCACGGGCACGCAGGACGCCTACGCCGGCTTCACCGTCGTGGACGCCCTGCCCGGCGCGCTGACGTTCCGGTCCGCCTCCGGCGCCGGGTTCGACTGCGTCGCGGTCGACCGGGTCGTCACCTGCGACCACGACGGCTCGCTGCCCGCGGGCCAGTCCGCCACCGTGCGGATCGTCACCGGCCTGACCGCGGCGGGCGCCGACGTCACCAACACGGCCTCCGTCTCCGTCGAGGGACGCGGGTACCTGTTCGAGGTGCTCGCCGCCGAGGACGTCGCGTGGAGCGAGCCGGTCGAGAGCACGGACGGCGCGACCGCGACCGCGCCCGCGCCCGGCGGCGACCTGGCGACCACCGGGTCCGACGCGGCGTGGCCGCTCGTGGCGGCGGGCGTCCTGCTCGCGCTCGGCGCGGTCCTGCTGGCGCTCGCGGGCGGCCGGCCGGTGCGCCGCGCCAGGGGGAGCCGGCACCGGGCGTGACGCCCGGACGCCGGGTGCGGTGGCTGCGGCCGCCGCACCCGGCGTCGACGGCCCCGGCGCGCCCCGGGGGGCGGGAAGAACGCGCCCCGCCGACGTGTTGAGGCGTCGTACCCGGCACCGGCGCGTCCGCTTGACGGAGCCGCACCGCGTTTCCCCGAGAGCGCCCGATGGCGTATGATCGTCCGTTGGGTGTGCGCCCTCGCGCTGTCGCACGTCCCGCCCGAGCAGGCCGCACCGCGGTCGTGCGCGTGCGGGCCGGTCGCCGGACGTCAGGACCAGGGCACGTCCACCACGTCCGCACCGGACCCGCCGGCACCGCCGGGGGGAGACGACGGCGTGGACAGGCAGTTCAGGACAAGAGTTAGCGGAGGACATGGCGAAGAAGGACGGTGTCATCGAGATCGAGGGCAGCGTGATCGAGGCTCTCCCCAACGCGATGTTCCGCGTGGAGCTGACCAACGGTCACAAGGTGCTCGCCCACATCTCGGGCAAGATGCGCCAGCACTACATCCGGATCCTCCCGGAGGACCGGGTGGTGGTCGAGCTGAGCCCGTACGACCTGTCCCGCGGGCGCATCGTCTACCGCTACAAGTAACCGACCGAACGAGCATCGCCGTCGGCTTGCTTCCCGCGAGGGACCAAGCACATTCGGCGGCGGAGGAACAGGCCATGAAGGTCAAGCCCAGCGTCAAGAAGATCTGCGACAAGTGCAAGGTGATCCGCCGGCACGGTCGCGTCCAGGTGATCTGCGAGAACCTGCGCCACAAGCAGCGCCAGGGCTGAACGCCCTGCCGCTCGGGACGCACCTGAGCAGCACCGCCGCCGGATCCTGACGGACCGGCACCAGCGCATCGCCGAACCGGCAGCGCACCCGCCACGGCGGGTCGCCACCGGTGAACCCCCGGCTCGGAGGCCGGGGCCCGCAGCACGCGGGAGGACGGTGCGGCAGACCTCCGATCGAAGTCCAAGGAGCCGAAAGGCACATGGCACGTCTTGTCGGCGTCGACCTCCCCCGCGAGAAGCGGCTCGAGATCGCGCTCACCTACATCTACGGCGTCGGCCGTACCCGCGCCCAGCAGACCCTGGCCGCGACCGGCATCAGCCCGGACACCCGCGTCAAGGACCTGGACGACTCCCAGCTCGTCACCCTCCGTGACTACCTCGAGGGCAACTTCAAGCTCGAGGGCGACCTCCGCCGTGAGGTCGCCGCGGACATCCGCCGCAAGGTCGAGATCGGCAGCTACGAGGGCCTGCGTCACCGCCGCGGCCTCCCGGTGCGCGGTCAGCGCACCAAGACCAACGCGCGCACCCGCAAGGGCCCGAAGCGCACCGTCGCCGGCAAGAAGAAGGCCGGCCGGAAGTAACCCGCCCGCGGCCCGCCGGGCCTGTCGACCGACAGCCGCCCGCGCCGCGACGGGGCACCGACCTCACGACCAGCAGCGAGAGAGAACGAGCAGATGCCTCCGAAGACCCGCAGTTCCGTGCGCAAGCCGCGCCGCAAGGAGAAGAAGAACGTCTCCCACGGCCAGGCGCACATCAAGAGCACCTTCAACAACACGATCATCTCGATCACGGACCCCAGCGGCGCCGTGATCTCCTGGGCGTCGGGCGGCGACGTGGGCTTCAAGGGCTCGCGCAAGTCGACCCCGTACGCCGCGGGCATGGCCGCCGAGGCCGCCGCGCGCAAGGCCGCCGAGCACGGCATGAAGAAGGTCGACGTCTTCGTCAAGGGCCCGGGCTCCGGTCGCGAGACCGCGATCCGCTCCCTGACCGCGGCCGGCCTCGAGGTCGGCTCGATCCAGGACGTGACGCCGCAGGCCCACAACGGCTGCCGTCCGCCGAAGCGCCGCCGCGTCTGACCCGTAGCCGGGCCGCCGCGGGCGGGGGAGCGATCCCCCGCCCGCGGCGGTGCCGGCCGGTCGCGCGGGTGGACCGAGACCCGCGCCGCCCAGCGAGTACCTGCGCTGCGTCATATGGCGGACGCACGCTGAGAGGAACCCCGAAGTGCTCATCGCACAGCGCCCCACCCTGACCGAAGAGGTCATCTCGGAGTACCGCTCGCGGTTCTCCATCGAGCCGCTCGAGCCCGGCTTCGGCTACACGCTCGGCAACTCCCTGCGCCGGACCCTGCTGTCGTCCATCCCGGGCGCGGCCGTGACGAGCATCCGGATCGACGGCGTGCTGCACGAGTTCAGCACGGTGCCGGGCGTCAAGGAGGACGTCACCGAGATCATCCTCAACATCAAGAACCTCGTCGTCTCCTCGGAGAACGACGAGCCCGTCGTGATGTACCTGCGCAAGCAGGGTGCGGGTGACGTGACCGCGGCGGACATCGTCCCGCCGGCCGGCGTGGAGGTCCACAACACGGACCTGCACCTCGCCACGCTGAACGAGAAGGGCAAGCTCGAGATCGAGCTGACCGTCGAGCGCGGCCGCGGCTACGTGTCGGCGAACCAGAACAAGTCGTTCGAGGCCGAGATCGGCCGCATCCCGGTCGACTCGATCTACTCGCCGGTGCTCAAGGTGACGTACAAGGTCGAGGCGACCCGCGTCGAGCAGCGCACCGACTTCGACAAGCTCGTCGTCGACGTCGAGACCAAGCCGGCGATCAGCCCGCGCGACGCCCTGGCGTCCGCCGGCAAGACCCTCGTCGAGCTGTTCGGCCTCGCCCGCGAGCTGAACGTCGAGGCCGAGGGCATCGAGATCGGCCCGTCGCCGACCGACGCCGCCCTGGCCGCCGACCTGGCCCTGCCGATCGAGGACCTGCAGCTGACCATCCGGTCGTACAACTGCCTCAAGCGCGAGGGCATCCACTCGGTGGGCGAGCTCGTGGCGCGTTCCGAGGCCGACCTGCTCGACATCCGCAACTTCGGTGCGAAGTCGATCACCGAGGTCAAGGAGAAGCTGGCCGAGCTGAACCTGTCCCTCAAGGACAGCCCGCTCGACTTCGACCCCACCGCCGCCGCGTACTACGACGGCGACGAGGGCGACTTCACCGAGGACGAGCAGTACTGACGCCGGGGAGGCGGCGCACGGCTGACGTGCGCCGCCGGCCCATCACTGGAACCAAGGAGTAACGACATGCCCACGCCCACCAAGGGTCCCCGGCTCGGTGGCGGCCCGGCGCACGAGCGGCTGATCCTGGCCAACCTGGCCACGGCGCTGTTCGAGCACAAGCGCATCACGACGACCGAGGCCAAGGCCAAGCGCCTGCGCCCGCTCGCCGAGCGCCTGGTGACGTTCGCCAAGCGCGGCGACCTGCACGCCCGCCGCCGCGTCCTCACCGTCGTCCGCGACAAGTCGGTCGTCCACGAGCTGTTCGTGGAGATCGCCCCGCAGATGGCCGAGCGCCAGGGTGGCTACACCCGCATCACGAAGATCGGCCCCCGCAAGGGCGACAACGCGCCGATGGCCGTGATCGAGCTCGTCCTCGAGCCCGTCTCGCCGAAGCAGGCCGTCGTCCGCGAGGCCACCAAGGCCGCGCAGAAGGCCGCGCCGAAGGCCGAGGAGACCCCGGCGGAGGAGACCCCCGCCGAGGAGACCCCCGCCGAGGAGACCACGGAGGCCGCCGACGCCCCCGAGGCCGAGGCCGCCGACACCAAGGACGAGGCCGACAAGGCCTGACCTGACGTCAGCACCGGGAGGGCCCGGACCCGGCGAGTTCACGCTCGCGGGGTCCGGGCCCTCCTGCGTCCGCCCCGCGCGCGGGATACGGTCGCGGCATGGCCGTCCCCGTGGTGCTCGTGCACGGGCTGCGCACGTCGCGGACGATGTGGCGCGCCCAGGTCGAGGCGCTGCGGGGGTACGGCGTCGAGGCGCTGGCCGTCGACCTGCCGGGGCACGGCGCGCGACGCGGGGAGCGGTTCACGCTCGACGGGGCGGTGCAGTCCGTCGCGGACGGCGTCGACGCCGTGGGCGGGCGCGCGCTCGTCGTCGGGCTGTCGCTCGGCGGGTACGTCGCGATCGCGCACGCCGCGCGGCGGCCCGCGCAGGTGGCGGGGCTCGTCGCGGCCGCGTGCTCCACCCGGCCGCTCGTGGCGCTCGTCGACGGGTGGGCCCTCCTCGCGCGGGGGATCGCGCGGCTCCCCGACGCCGGTGCCGGCCTGAACCAGGGGATGGTCGACCGGGTGCTGTCGCCGTCCGCGGCTGCGGACGTGGCCGCGGGCGGGTTCGCGCTCGACGTCATGGACGACGTCCTGCGGGCCATGCGGGCCGCGACGCCCGTCGAGGACCTCGCGCGGGTCGAGGCGCCCGTGTGGCTCGTGAACGGGCGGTACGACCACTTCCGCGGCGAGGAGCGGCGGTTCCTGCGCGCCTGCCGGGACGGGCGGCTCGTCGTCGTGCCGGGCGCGACGCACCTGGTGTCGCTCACCGCGCCCGTGGGGTTCACGCGCGCGGTGCTGGGCGCGGTCGACGCGGTGTCGGCCCGCCGGGAGCGGGCGGTGAGTCCTCCACAGGCGTGACGTCGTGCTTCGTCCCCAGGTCCCGTCGGGCGGCGGGACGGTGGGGCGGCGGTGGCTCCTAGCGTGCTCGTATGCCAGACGACCTGCAGGACCGCCACGCTGCCGACACCGACGGCGGCCGTCGGGCCGCGGCGTCCGGCGTGCCGGGCGTGGGCGACGGCCTCGGGGAGCGGTTGGACGCCATGCCGGCCGGTTCACGCCTCCTGGCCGAGCTGGAGGCCCTCGACCTGGACGCACTGCCGTCCTACGAGCTGCCGGAGGTCGTGGTGCAGGCGCGGCGCATCGGGGCGCACGCGCACGCCATCGAGACCGCGGCGGCGGCCGTCCTGGCGCGGCACCCCGACCTGCGCCACCCCGACATCGCCGCGGTGTGCCGGTCGCTGCCCGAGGGCACCGCGTTCGTGCACGCCGACATCGCCGCGGCCGACCTGTCCGCGCGCCTGCTGGTGCCGCCGGCTGAGGCGAAGATGCTCATCCGGGAGGGGCGCGCGTACGCCGGTGCCCTGGCCGAGACCGGGGCCGCCCTGGCCGACGGGCGGATCGAACCGGCCAAGGCCCGCGCGGTCGTGCAGGGCGCCGGGGACGAGCCCGCTGACGTCGCGGCCGCCGTGGAGGCGGCGGTCCTGCCGCGGATGTCGGGCCGGTCCGTCGCTCAGGTCCGCACGGACGTCGCGCGGGCGCTGAACCGGGTCGACCCCGAGGGGGCCGCCGACCGCCACCGCACCGCCCGGTCCTGCCGGACGGTGTCCCGGCCCCGCGTCCTGCAGGACGCGGGGCCGGGCTGTGGGCCGTGCTCCCGGCGACCGAGGCCGTCCGGATCGACAGCATGCTCGACGCCCTCGCCCGACGGTCGCGCGAGGCCGGCGATCCCCGGACCCTGGACCAGCTGCGCGCGGACGAGCTCGTGGACCGCGTCCTCGGCCGCGGGACGCACCTGGTCGCGCCCGACGGCACCGTGCTGCCGTCCCGGCGGGACGGCGCCCACCAGGACCTCGACCCCGCCGACCTGCCCACGGCCGCTCCCGCCGAGACCGCGCCCCCTGCTGACGAGGCCACCGAACGGCCCCCGCACGCGAGCCCGACCGGCCCGCGAGCCGTCGTGCACGTCACCGTGCCGCTGTCGACGCTGCTGGGCGCCGACGACGAACCCGGCGACCTCGCCGGGTACGGTCCGGTCGACGCCCAGCAGGCCCGGGGGATGGCCCTGGACCTCGGGTCGACCTGGCAGCGGCTCGTCACCGACCCGCTGTCCGGGACCGTCCTGGACGTCGGGCGCACCACCTACCGGCCACCGGCCGCCCTGGCCGACCACGTCCGGCACCGGGACAAGTACTGCACCGCCCCCGGCTGCCCCGTGCCCGCCGCGCGCTGCGACCTCGACCACACCGTCGAGTACGACCCGCCGGCAGACGGGTCACCGCCCCGACCGCTCGGGACCACCTGCGCCCACAACCTCGGCCCGCTGTGCCGCACCCACCACCGGCTCAAGACCGCCGGCGTCCTGCGCGTGCGCCAACCCACCGCCGGCGAGTTCGTCTGGCACACCGCCACCGGCCACGCCTTCCGGGTCAGGCCCGGCACCGAGGAACCCACGCTGCACCTGACCGGACCGCCGCCGCCCGCGGCAGGACCGCCGTTCTGACGCGGCCGCCGCGGATCTCGGGGCGCGACCGCCGAGTCGACTGGCCTGCGGCCAGGCCGGTGTCGGCCGTCGGAGGGTGATCGGCTCGCCCGAGCGCGGCGAGCGTGCGCGCATCAGGCGGGCGAGCGCGGCTGGCCCGTCGACGCGGCGGCGCGCGCGAACCGGTCCCCCAGCACGGCGCAGGCGTCGGCCAGCTCTCGCGGCTCGACGTGCAGGATCGCGGCGTCGAACCGCGCGGCCGCTGCCGCCAGTGCGACCCAGGACCAGGATCCCAGCGTGACCCGGCACCGGCCTGCGTCCAGGCTCTCGACGGCTCCGTCCGTCACGAACGGCACGACGTGCCGGACGTCGGCGTCGAGCACGATCGTCCCGCGGCACGGCCAGGCGCCGTCCGTCGTGGACGCCCCGCGGAACCGGGCGGCGACGAACGCCTCGACGTCCCCGCCCGGGACCTCCCGCGGGCCGAACCGAGGCCCTCCGGACACGCGAGGTCGGACACGGTCGGCGCGGAACACCCGCCAGTCGTCGCGGTCGAGGTCCCACCCGACGAGGTACCAGCGGCCGGTCCTCGCGACCAGGTGGTGCGGCTCGACGCGACGGGTCGGGGAGTCGTCGTCGGCCGCGGCGTCGCCCGCACCCCGGACGTAGCCGAACCGCAGCACCTCCCGCGCCCGCACGGCCGCGCCGATCGCCGTGAGGACCGCCGGGTCGACGGTCGGCGCGCCCGCGGCCGTCATGACGGTGACCGGCACGGCGTCCGCGCGGTGGGCGAGCCGCGCGGGCAGGACCTGGCGCACGGTGCGCAGTGCGCGCTCGGCGGCCTCCTCGACGCCGGCACCCGACGCCGCGGCGGTGCGCAGGGCGACCGTGAGCGCCACGGCCTGGTCGTCGTCGAACAGCAGGGGCGGCAGCGAGGTCCCGGCGTCGAGCCGGTACCCGCCCTCGCGTCCGCGGGTGCTGGTGATGGGGTAACCGAGCGCACGCAGCCGGTCCACGTCCCGGCGCACGGTCCGGTCGGTGACGTCGAGGCGGTCGGCGAGCACCGCCGCGGGCCAGTCGCGCCGCGCCTGCAGGAGCGAGAGCAGGGCGAGCAGCCGGGGCGCGGTCGTGGGCACGTCGCCCATCCTGCCGCGGTATCAGGACACCACCTGTCCTGAATGGGTCCCAGTGTGGTGCCAGCGCCGGCCGACCGGGCCGCGCACCACCGGATCGAGGAGACCATGACCATCACGACCACGACCCACCTGAACTTCCGCGGCGACGCCCGGGCGGCCCTCGAGCACTACCGCGACGTGTTCGGCGGCGAGCTGACGATCGCGACGCACGGCGACGCCGGCGCGGTGGAGGACCCGGCCGAGGCCGACCTGGTGCTCTGGGGGCAGGTCCTCTCGGACGACGGCTTCCACGTCATGGCGTTCGACGTCCCGGCGGCCCGGCCGTGGGACGCGGGCACGGACGCGTTCTACGTGTCGGTGCGCAGCGGGTCGGCGGCGGAGATCTCGTTGCGCTGGGAGCGGCTCGCGGCTGCCCCGGGCGCGACGGTCCTGGTGCCGCTCGCACCGTCGCCGTGGGCGCCGCTGTACGGGATGGTGCGCGACCCGTTCGGCGTCACGTGGGTGCTGGACGTCGCGGTGCCGTTCGCGGGCTAGGCCCGGGACCCGACCGTCAGGCGTCGCCGCCCAGCTGCCAGGCGCGCACGCCGCCGACGATGCCCGCCTGGTTCGGCACGACGACCACGTCGTCGCCGAGCCGGGCGAGCACCTGCGGGGTGATCTGCCGGGCGTTGCCGCCGCCGAGGTAGAGCCGGTCCCACAGCACGACGGGTCGCAGGCCCTCGACGACCTGGCGGACGCGGCGGGACCACAGGCCGTCGCCGAGCCGGGCGCGCTGGATCTGGCCGATGTACTCGTCGTACGTGGTGAGCCGGCGTACGGGGGCGTGGGACCACTCGAGGTGCGGGGCGAGCCGGCCGCCGTCGAACAGGGCGGAGCCGAGCCCGGTGCCCAGGGTGAGGACGAGCTCGACCCCGGTGCCGGACACGACGCCGGCGCCGTGCACCTCGGCGTCGTTCAGGACGAGGGCGGGGACGCCGAGCCGCTGCTCGACGGCGGCGCGGATGTCGCAGCCGGACCAGGCGTCGACGAGCTCGGGGTCGACGCGGGTGTGCGGCCCGGACCGGGTGACGTAGTGCGGGGTGGCCACGACGACCCCGTGCCGGATCATCCCGGGCATGCCGACGGTGGCCCGCTGGAACGGCGGGAGCCGGTCGGCGATGTCGGCGATGGCGTCGACGAGCCGCGTGGGCGGCAGGGGGTAGGGCGTCGGCACCCGGACGGCGGGGGCGTGCAGGGTGCCCGAGGTGTCCAGCACGGAGGCCTTGATGCCGCCGCCCCCGCAGTCGACGGCGAGCGTGTACGGGGCGGGGTCGGGTGTGGGCACCGGACCACGGTAGAGGAGGCACCCGCCCCGTACCCTCGGGGGCGTGCCCGACCTGCCCCCCGACGCCGGCCGCCCGGCCCCCGAGGGTACGGGGCGGGTGCCTCATCTACCG
>NZ_JAKRMS010000110.1 GCF_022346185.1 Cellulomonas sp. ACRRI
GCGGGGGTGCGCGCCCGGTCCGCCCGCGGGGGCGCGGCTCCGGGGACGGGCGGTCCGGCGGGGATCGCGCGGGCTCGGCGGCCCCCGGCGCCGGCCGCGCGGTGCGGGCCTCGCGGTGGTTCCTCGTGACGGTGGTCGCGGCCCTCGCGCTGGAGAACGCCACGACCTACTGGGCGACCGACCTGGTCCGGGACCGCACCGGCGCCGGTGCCGGGATCGCCACCGCCACGACGGCGGGGCTGGTGGCCGGCATGACGCTGATCCGGTTCGTCGTCGGGCCGCTGTCGCTGCGGGTGTCCCCGGCGCGGCTGCTCGCCGCGTCCTTCGGGGTGGCCGTCGCGGGCTGGGCGGTGCTGTGGACGGCGACGACCGCCCCGGTCGCGCTCGCCGGGCTGTTCCTCGCGGGGCTCGGGTACGGCGCGCAGTACCCGCTCGGGATCGCGCTCCTGCTGGGTGCCTCGGGCGGCGCGACCGACGCGGCCCAGGCCCGGGCGACGGTCGGGGGCGGGGTGGCCGTCGGGCTCGCGCCGTTCCTGCTCGGGGCGCTCGCGGACGCCGTGGGCTCGCACACGGCGTTCCTGGTGGTGCCCGTGCTCGCGGTGGTCGGCGGGGTGGCGGCCGTGTCCGGCGGCCGCGCGTGGCGGCGCGAGCGGCCGGGCGTGCCGATCGCGGCGGGCGACGCGGCCTGACCGTGCCGCGCCGTCGGCCGGCGCGCCGTCGGTCGGCGCGCCGTCGGCCGGCGCCCGGGCCGTGAGGTCGTCACGACGGGACGAGGTCGTCGGACACGAGTGACGACCGCACGCCGTCGTGACGACCTCACCGCCTCGGCAGGGGGCGGCCCCGGTCAGCGGGCGTCGGAGGTCGTCAGCGTGACGCCGCGGGCGGCGAGCCGGGTGAGCGCGTCGATCGTCGTGCGCACGCCGACGCCCGCGGTCAGGTCGGTGAGCACCCGGACGTCGAACCCGGCGGCCAGCGCGTCGAGCGCGGTGGCCGTCACGCAGTGGTCGGTGGCGAGGCCGACGACGTCGACGCCGTCGACGCCCCGCGCCCGGAGCGCGTCCGCGAGCCCGGCCGGCGCGGCGTCGGCGAGCGCACCCGCCTCCGCGGCGGACTCCGCGCCGACCCCGTCGGCCGCACCCGGCGTCACGACGCCCTCGAAGCCCGAGTAGTCCTGCCGGCCCTGGCCCTTGCGCACGTGCACGGCGTCCCCGGGCAGCCGCAGCGCCGGGTGGTAGGCCGCGCCCGCGGTGCCGCGGACGCAGTGCTCGGGCCAGGTCGCCACGTAGTCCGGCTCGGCGCCCACGGCGAAGTGGCCGGCGTTGTCGTCGGGCAGCGGCTCGTGCCAGTCGGCGGTGGCCACCACGACGTCGTACGCGTCCGCGGCCCGGCCCAGGAACGCGGTGACCTGCTCGGCGACCGCCGCGCCGCCCGTGACCGCCAGGGCGCCGCCCTCGCAGAAGTCGTTCTGCACGTCCACCACGATCAGCGCGCGAGCCACCGGGACCTCCTCCTGGCCGGGCGCCGGGGTGCGCCCGCCGGCACCCACCCTAGGCGCAGGGGAGTCCGCGACCCGCGCCCGACGTCGCGCCCGATCCTGCGGCGCCGCGCCGCCGCGCCGCCGCGCGCGACCCGCCGCCGCGCGCGACCCGGTTCCCAGCCGATCGTCGCGCGGCCGCCGGGTCGATCGGGCGGAAGGGCGACGACCGGCGGGGAACCCGGGCCGGGGCCGCCGGCGGGGGTCAGCGCGAGCGGCGGGTCGCCACGACCACGGTGCCGTCCATGTCGTCGTCGTGCACCACCAGCACGGCGAGGCCCTGGCCCTCGCACGCCGCGGCGGTGGCGCCCGCCTGGCGGACGCTGGTCTCGATCAGCAGGTGCCCGCCCGGCGCGAGCCAGCGCGGCGCGGCGGCGGCGACCCGGCGGTGCAGGTCCACCCCGTCGGCGCCGCCGTCCAGGGCGGTGCGCGGCTCGTGGTCTCGGGCCTCGGTGGGCATGTGCGCGATCTCGGCGGTCGGGACGTACGGCGCGTTGGCCACCAGGACGTCGACACGGCCGGCGAGGGCGGCGGGCAGCGGCGCGTCCAGGTCGCCGAGCAGCACGGCCGCGTCCGCCGGGCCCAGCGCGGCCGCGTTCCGGCGGGCGCACGCCACGGCCGCGGGCTCGACGTCGACGGCCCACAGCGCGACGCCCGAGTGCTCGGCGGCGACGGCCAGGCCGACCGCCCCCGTGCCGCAGCACAGGTCGACGACGACGGGCCGGGCGTCCGCCGGGTCGCCGGGCGCCGGACGCGGCCCGCGCGGGAGCGCCCGCACCGCCTCGCGCACCAGCAGCCCCGTGCGGGCCCGGGGCACGAAGACCCCCGGCTGCACGCCGATCCGCAGCCCGCGGAACTCCGCCCACCCCACGACCTGTTCCAGCGGCTCCCCGGCCACCCGGCGCGCGGTCATCGCGTCCAGACCGGCGGTGTCGTCGGCCTCGGCGACCAGCAGCGCCGCCTCGTCCTCGGCGAACACGCACCCGGCGGCGCGGAGCCGGCTCACGAGCGAGGCCAGCGCGGCGGGGTCGGGGGTGACGGGCACGGCGCGCAATCTACGCGGTCCCACCGGCCGCGGCCGCCGGCGGTCCCCGCGGCCGCCCTCGCCGAGCCCGCGCCCCCGGGCTGCTCAGCGGACGCCGCGACCCGCCGATAGGCCGGACAGGTCGGGGGACCGCTGTTCGTCGAGAGGACGCGTCGTGCCGGAACGGGTCGTGCGGCTGGCCGAGGAGGTCGGTCGTGTCACGGGGGAGAAGCTGCAGGGCATCGAGCAGGTCGCCCGCAGCACCAAGATGCTCGCGCTGAACGCGCTGATCGAGTCGGCGCGGGTCGGCGAGGCGGGTGCGGGGTTCGCGGTGGTGGCCCGGGAGGTCGGCGAGGTCGCGGACCGGGCGCGCGCCCTGTCGGAGGAGCTGTCGTCCGAGCTGCGGCCGCGGATCGACGAGCTGACGGTGCTCGGGCACGAGCTCGTCGGCCGGGTGCGCGGCCAGCGGCTCGCGGACCTGGCGCTGAACGTGATCGAGCTGATGGACCGCAACCTGTACGAGCGCTCCTGCGACGTGCGGTGGTGGGCGACCGACGCCGCGCTGGTCGACGCGCTGACGACGGGCGACCCCGCGGCGGCGCGGCACGCCGGCGACCGGCTGGCGACGATCCTGCGCAGCTACACCGTCTACCTGGACCTCTGGCTGGCCGACGCGTCGGGGCGCGTCGTCGCCCGGGCGGGGACCGGCGGGGCGCCCGGCGTGGTGGGCTCGGACGTGCGGGACGAGGCGTGGTTCCGGGCCGCGCTCGCCACCCGGTCCGGCGACGACTACGCCGCGCTCGACGTGGCGCCCCACCGCGCGCTCGGCGCGCTGACCGCGACGTACGCCACCGCGGTCCGCGAGGGCGGCCGCGCCGACGGCCGGCCGGTCGGCGCGCTCGGCGTGTTCTTCGACTGGGAGCGGCAGGCGCAGGCGATCGTCGACGGCGTGCGGCTCGCGCCGGGCGAGCGCGAGGCGACCCGCGTGCTGATCCTCGACCGGGACGGGCTCGTGCTGGCGGCGTCGGACCGGGCGGGGGTGCTCGCGGAGCGGGTCGCGCTGCGCACCGGCGACCGCGCGACCGGGGCGTACGAGGAGGACGGCCGCGCGGTGGGCTTCGCGGCGACCCCGGGGTACGAGACCTATGCCGGGCTCGGCTGGTACGGCGCGCTGGTGCAGCAGGGCTGAGCCGGCGCGACGCACGGCCGGCGGCCCGGCGGCCGGCGTGTGGGTGGCCGGGTGCAGGGTGGGGACATGGACGAGGTCGAGGCGGTCGGGTGGCTGAGCCACCTCCTGGGCTTGGCGGACGAGCGCGGGTGGGCCCTGCAGTGGGTCGGCCCGGGCGACGGCGAGCCGCAGTTCTGCTACACCACGGGTCTCTACCAGTTCGACCTGCCGGAGCTCATCGTGTTCGGCCCCTGCCCGGACGACGCCGCGCGGCTGCTGAACACGCTGGGCGAGCGGATGCGCGCCGGGCAGCGGTACGCGGACGGGGACTCGATCGACGACGTGTGGCGGCACGCGCGGGTCATGGAGGTCCTGGACTCCCGCGAGCACCTGGTCATGGCGCACCCGATGGCGCGCGCGACCCGGCCGCTGCCGGCGCTGCAGGTGATCTACCCGGACCGGGACGGGCGGTGGCCGTGGCAGCCCGGGTCGCGGATCGCGAACGTGCCGATCCTGGGGATCGTGCCCGACGTCGGGTGACTCACCGCGCGACGACGCCCGGTGGCCGCGGCACCGCCGCGAGCAGCGTCTCCGTGTAGGCGTGCTCCGGCTCCCGCACCACCCGCACCGTCGGCCCCTGCTCGACCACCGCGCCGTCCCGCATCACCATGAGGTCGTCGGCGAGCAGCCGCGCGCTCAGCAGGTCGTGCGTGATGTAGAGCATCGCCACGTCCCGCTCCTGGACGGTCGTCGCCAGCAGCTCGAGGATCTCGGCGCGGATCGACACGTCGAGCATCGAGATCGGCTCGTCGGCGATGAGCAGCCGGGGCCGCGGCGCCAGGGCCCGGGCGATGACGACGCGCTGCCGCTGCCCGCCCGAGAGCTGGTGCGGCAGCTTGTCGACGTACAGCGACCCGGGCGACAGCCCGACCCCGTCGAGCAGCGCGACGACCCGCTCGCGCAGCGCGTCGCCGGACAGCCCGAGGTGGTTGCGCAGCGGCCGGCCGACGGACGCGCCCACGGACTTCGTCGGGTTGAGCGCCGCGAACGGGTCCTGGAACACCATCTGCACCTGCGACCGGTACGCCCGGAGCTCGGCGCCGCGCAGGTGCGTGACGTCGCGGCCCTCCAGCGTCACGGTGCCGGCCGTCGGCCGCTCGGTGCCGGTGAGCATCTTGGCGACCGTCGACTTCCCGGAGCCCGACTGCCCGACGAGCGCCTGCACCCGGCCCGGCGCGAGCGCGAACGACACCCCGCGGACCGCGTGCACCTCCTCGCGGCGCAGCCCGCGGCGGCGGGTGTAGGTCTTGACCAGCCCGTCGGCGACAAGCAGCGGCGAGGGCGCCGCGGCGCCCTCGGCGGACCCCGCCGGCCCGGACGCCCACGCCATCACCTCCGGGAACGGCGGCGCGGCGTCCGGCACGGTCGGCTCGTCGGCCCCCTCGGGGGTGTGCCGGTGGCAGCGCACCAGCCCGTCCGCGTCGTCGGCGCCAGCACCGGCGGCACCGCCGCGCACGCCGCCACCCGCACCGGGCACCGCGGCGCGAACGCGCACCCCGCGGGCGGCGAGTCCAGCGACGGCGGCCGCCCCGGCACCGCGGTGACCGACACGTGCTCGTCCCGCGGGTCCGCGAACGAGCCGAGCAGCCCCCGGGTGTACGGGTGCAGCGGTGCCGCCGCGAGGTCGGCGCTCGGCCGGGACTCCACGACCTGCCCGGCGTACATCACCAGCACCCGGTCGGCGATCTCCAGCACGGTGCCGAGGTCGTGGCTGATGAACAGCACCGAGAACCCGTGCTCCCGCTGCAGCCGGCGCAGCAGGTCGACGATCGAGCGCTGCACCACCACGTCGAGACCGGTCGTCGGCTCGTCCAGGACGACGAGCCGCGGCCGCAGCAGCAGGGCGAGCGCGAGCACCACCCGCTGCCGCATGCCGCCCGAGAGCTCGTGCGGGTAGGACCGCAGCACGCGCTCGGCGTCGAGCTCGACGTCGCGCAGCACCTCGAGAACCCGCTCGCGCGGGTCGCCCTCGGTGCGCGGGTCCCAGCGGTGCGCCTCCATCGCGTCCCGGAACTGCCGCTCCACCCGGAGCACGGGGTTGAGGGCGTTCATCGACGACTGGAACACGGTCGCGATCTCGCGCCAGCGCAGCCGGTTCAGCTCCCGGTCGGTCAGGGCGTACAGGTCCCGCCCGTCGAACCGGACCTCGCCGCCGGCGTGGTGCGCGGGGCGGTCGAGCAGGCGGAGCAGGGCGTTGCCCAGCGTGGACTTCCCGCAGCCGGACTCGCCGAGCAGGCCGACGAACTCGCCCTCGGCGACGTCGAAGGACACGTCCCGGACGGCGTGCGCGGGCGGCAGGTCCCGGGAGCGGTAGTCGACGGACAGGTGGCGGACCTCGACGAGCGGCATCACGGCTCCCTCAGGTGCGGGTTGCTGAGCGCGTCGACCCCGAAGTTCACGAAGGTGAGCGCGGTGGTGAGGAGGGCCAGCAGCAGGCCGGGCACGACCAGGCGCGCGAACGCGCCGGTCAGCAGGGCGCCGTCGGTGTTCGCCCAGTAGAGCATCGTCCCCCAGGAGATGGTGTCGGGGTTGCCGATGCCGAGGAACGCGAGCCCGGCCTCGGCCCCGATGGCCCCGCCGACCGCGCCGATGAACCCGACGACGATCAGCGAGGTCATGTTGGGCGCGATCTCGCGGAAGATGACGTGGAACGTGCCGTCGCCGGCCATGCGCGCCGCCTGGATGTACTCGCGGTTCCGCAGCGTGAGGATCTGCGCGCGCTTGAGCCGGGCGGCTCCCGCCCAGCCGGTGATCGAGATGACGATGATGACCATCCACTCGCTGCCGCCCCCGGGGACGTAGGCGGCGAGCGTGATCATCAGCGGCAGCGCGGGGACCACCAGCGCGAGGTTCGTGGCGAAGGACAGCACCTCGTCGACCATCCCGCCGAGGTAGCCGGCGGTCATGCCGACCAGCAGCGAGATGGCCGTCGCGATCGCCCCGGCGACCAGGCCGATCACGAGCGAGGTGCGGGCGCCGAAGATCGCCTGGGACGCCACGTCGTAGCCCTTGCCGGTGGTGCCGAACCAGTGCGCGGCGGACGGCGGCAGCCCGCCGGCGAACGACCGGTCGCGCGGGTCGTACGGCGCGATCACGGGGGCGAGCAGCGCCAGCAGCACGAACGCCAGCAGCAGGAGCATCCCGAACCGGGCCTTCTTGTTCCGCCACAGGATCGTGAACCACTGCGGCGCCCGGGCGCGGGGCCGCAGCGCCGCGGCGGTCACGCCGCCTCCTTGCGCCGGGCCCGCGGGTCCAGGACGCCGTACAGCACGTCCGCGACCAGGTTCGCGACCAGGACGCCGACCGCGATGAACAGGAAGATCGTCTGCATGAGCGGGTAGTCCTTGTTCGAGACGGCCTCGAGCAGCAGGCGGCCCGTGCCGGGGTAGTTGAAGGTCTGCTCGACCAGCACGGTGCCGCCGATCAGGCCGCCGAGGGCGAGTGCGAACCCGGTGACGTTCGGCAGGATCGCGACGCGCGCGCCGTAGGCGATCGCCAGCCGGCGGTTCGACAGGCCCTTCGCGCGGCCGAACCGCGCGAAGTCCTCGCCGAGCGACTGGACCATGTTGTTGCGCATGCCGAGCAGCCAGCCGATCGGGCCGGTGATCATGATCGCGGCCGCCGGCAGGATGAAGTACGGCCACGCGTCGGCGACGAAGGCGGCGGTCGGCGCCGGCTCCATCAGCCCCGAGTACCCGCCCGACGGCGGCAGCCAGCCGAGCGTGATCGCGAAGACGTAGATCAGCACCAGCGCGATCCAGAAGAACGGCAGCGTGCCGACGAACGCGGACGTCACGGTCAGCACCGAGTCGAACGTCGTGCCGCGCCGCCACGCGACCCAGGTGCCCAGGAGGGTCCCGATCACGAAGGACAGCACGAGGGTGACGCCGACCAGCACGATGGTCCAAGGCACGGCCTCGCCGATCACCTCGGACACCGAGTAGGGGAAGTACGTGTACGAGACGCCGAAGTTCCCGGTCGCCATGTTGCCGAGGTAGTCGAGGTACTGCCGCCACAGCGGCTCGTCGGGGACGCCGAGCATCGCGCGGACGGCGGCGAGCTGGGCGGGGTCGACCCGGGCCTCCTTGCCGGCGATCCGCTGCAGGATCGCCTGCGCGGGGTCGCCGCCGGACAGCCGGGGGATGAGGAAGTTCAGGGTGACGGCGCCCCACAGGGTCAGCAGGAAGAACCCGATGCGCCGCGCGAAGTAGGCCATGTCGTGCTCCGTCGCTCGTCGCGGCGGGGCGCGGGTGTCGGACCCGCGCCCCGCCGCGGGCGGTCAGCCGGTGACCGGGGTCAGCCGCGTGAAGATCAGGTGCTGGTTGTCCGGCCCCGCGTGCGGGTCCTCGGCGCTGGGCCAGCCGGTCACGTTCTTGGTGGTGAACTCGAACCACTTGCCGCCGTACCAGAGCGGGATGAACGGGACCTGGTCGACCATCACCTGCTGGAGCTGGTGCACGATCGGCTTCTGCTCGTCGGCGTCCGGCGTGCCGGCGAGCCGCGCGAGCAGGTCGTCGGTGTGCGCGTCGGACCAGCGGACCTCGTTGGTGGTGGCCCGCTCGCCGATAGGGGCGGTGTTCGCCGAGCCCAGCGGCTCGTCGTAGTTCTGGAACATCGAGCACTGCCCGGCGCGCACGCCGAACGTCATGTCGAAGTTGCCGACCAGCCGGTCCTGCTCGAGCGTCGGGAACTCCGGCGTCTCGACGGTGACCGCGATGCCGAGGGCGTCGAAGTCCTCCTTGAGCGAGTTCGCGGCCGCGGTCCAGTCGCTCCAGCCCTGCGGGGTGATGAACGAGAACCGCAGCGGCTCGCCGTCCGTGCCGAGCCGGCGGCCGGCGTCGTCCAGCGCGTACCCCGCGGCGGTGAGCGCGGCGTCGGCCGCGTCCGGGTCGTACGGCAGCACGCCCTCGTCGGGGATCGTCGGGTCGAGCCAGTCGGCCTGGCCCGGCAGGACCAGCAGCGTCTGGCTCGCGACCTCGACGTACCCGGACCCGGCGTCCTCGGTCAGCGCCACCCGGTCGAGGCCGACCGAGATCGCCCGGCGGAACTCGACGTCGTCGAACGGCGCCTTCTCCAGGTTCATGAACAGCGAGATGGGCGAGCCGGACGGGAACCAGTAGTGGTGGTGCTCCGGGTCCTTCGCGACGTAGGTGTCCTCGATGTCGGGGACGTACATGGAGTTGTGGTCGTACTCGCCCCGCGCCAGCTTCAGCTGGTCGACCTGGCCGCCGGCGTCCGCCTTCTCGAACCACAGCTCGTCGACGACGACGGTGTCCGCGCGCCAGGAGTCCGGGTTGCGCTCGACGGTGAACCGCTGCGGGTTGAACGACTTCACGGTGAACGCGCCGGTGCCGACCGCGGCGTCCTCGGCGGTGAAGGTCACCGGGTCCTCGACGTCGGCCCACACGTGCTCGGCGACGACCAGCGTCTGCAGGTACATGCCGGAGCGGGAGTAGGACGGCTGCTCGAACGTCAGCACGACCTCGGTGTCCGACGTCGCCTCCGCGCTCACCAGTCCCGGCGCGACGCCCCGGGTGTCGAGCGCCGGGTTGTCCCGGAGCAGGGTGAAGGTGAACGCCACGTCCCGGGCGGTGAACGGCTCGCCGTCGTTCCAGGTGACGCCCTCGCGGGTGGTGATCCGCAGCTCGGTCGGGCTGGTCCACTCGTACCCGGTCGCGAGCTGGGGCTCCTCGGTGCAGTCGTAGGTGTTGATCACGTAGAGCTGGTCGTAGATCGTCCAAAGCGGGCCGAGCGCGGTCGCCGAGAACGGGTTGTAGTTGGCCTTCGGGTTGGTCTGGCCGGAGAAGTCGCCGAGCACCAGGTGCGACACCCGGCCCTCGTCGGTGAGCCGGTCGCCGGGGGCGCCGCTGCCCTGGCCGCCACCGCCGCCGCCTCCGCCGGTGCAGGCGGTCAGGGCGAGCGCGGCGGCCACGGCGCCGGCGGCGAGCCGGGCGCGGGTCCGTCGTGGTCGTGCGTGCATGTGCATCCTTCCTCGTTGAAGGGTGGTGCCGCGGTGCCGGGGCTAGGTCGAGCAGCCGCAGGACTCGCGGAGCACCGGCCGGGTCGGCAGGACCCGGTCGTCGGGGGGCAGGGGAGCGACCGGCTCCCGGGTGCGGCGGGTGGCCGCGAGCACGAGCTCCGCGGCCGTGGAGCCGAGGTCGTGCACCGGCTGGTGCACCGTCGTGAGGGTGGGGGAGGCGAGGGCGGCGAGGTCCAGGTCGTCGAACCCGACGATCGCCACGTCCCGCGGGATCGCGACCCCGAGGCCCGGCAGCGTCGCCAGCACCCCGAACGCGAGCTCGTCGTTGGCGCACACCAGCGCGTCGGGCAGGTCGCCCTCGGCGTGCAGCTGGCGCGCGGCCATCGCGCCGTACCGGGCCTCGAGCCCGTGCCGGACCGGCTCGCCGTGCTCCGCCAGCCCGGCGGCGGCGAGCGCGTCCCGGAACCCGGCGTACCGCGCGGTGGTGTCGGGGGAGCCGTCGGTCGTGCCGACGAACCGCAGGCGGCGGTGGCCGTGGGTCCCGATGAGGTGCGCGGTGAGCTCGCGCGCGGCCGCCCGGCCGTCGGTGCGCACGGTCACCAGGTCCGGGTGCTCGCCGGCGACCAGGACGACCGGCAGCTTCTCGGCGATCGCGACCAGCGCGTCGTCGGGGACCGTGCCGCCCTGCACGATCAGCCCGTCGGTGCGCAGCGCGAGCTGGTGCACCGCCTGGACCGCGTCGTGCCGGAGGTGGGTGCCCAGCACGTTGACCGCGAGGCCCGCCTCGGCGGCGACCGACTCGGCGCCCTGGATGAGCGCGGCGAAGTACGGCCCGCCGAGGCCCGGCAGGACGACGCCGAGCGTGTGGTGCCGCTGGTAGGCCAGCCCGCTGCCGAGCACGGAGGGGGTGTACCCGAGCGCCGCCATCGAGGCGAGGACCCGGTCCCGGGTGCTGCCGGTGACCACCGGGTCGTCGTGCGTGACCCGGGAGACGGTCGCGACGGACACGCCGGCGTGCCGCGCGACGTCGCGGACGGTGGGTCGCCCGGTCGCGGCCATCTCGGTCTCCTTCGTCCGATCGAACCGGCTCTGGATGTAACCGGTTACGGCTCGTACTGTGCAGTCGTAACCGGTTACAAGCAAGACCCGATCTCCACCGGTCCCGACAGCTACGAAGGGGTAGCGCGTGGCACCCGAGCGATTCCCGTCCCTGACCGACGACCTCGTCCTGGCGGGGGAGGTGCACTACTTCCGCCTCGACCGCGCCGACTGGGCCGACCGGCTCGACGACGCCCTCGACCTGGGGCTGACCGCCGTGGCGACCTACGTCCCGTGGCTGGTGCACGAGACCGCGGACGGCGGCGTCGACCTCACCGGCCGCACCCGGCCCGAGCTCGACGTCGGCGCGTTCCTCGACCTGTGCGCGGAGCGCGGGCTGGCGGTGGTCGCCCGGCCCGGGCCGTTCGTCATGGCCGAGCTCAAGCACGAGGGCCTGGGGCAGCGGCTGCTCCGCGAGCACCCCGAGGTGGTGCCGCCCGGCTGGGACGGCGCGGAGCCCGGGGCGACCGTCGTCGACTACCTGCACCCGGCGTACCTCGCCGCGTGCGGGGACTGGCTCGACGCGGTGCTGCCGGTCCTCGCGGCGCGCACCGTCGACCGCGGCGGGCCGGTCGTGGCGGTGCAGCTCGACAACGAGGTCGGGATGCTGCCGTGGGTGACGAACAGCCCGGACCTGTCGGACGCGACCGTGGCGGACCTCGGGCGCCGGCTGGTGGCGGAGGCCGGTGCGGGCGGGCCGGAGGCGCTGCGCGCCCGGTACGGGGCCGACCCGCGCGACCCCGCGGCGTGGGCCGCCGCGGTGCGGTCGCCGGCGGAGGGCGCGGTGCTGGCGTTGCGCGGGGACCTCGGCCGCCAGGCCCGCGACCGGTACGCGGAGTACGTCGGCCTGCTGCGGGACCGGGTCCGTGCGGCCGGGATCGACGTGCCGCTGCTCGTCAACGTGCACGGCTGCTGGGGTGGCGAGGCGCGGCACTTCCCGCTCGGCCTCGCGCAGCTGCACCGGACCTGGGCCGGCCGGCCGGACGTGCTGCCCGGCGCCGACTACTACCTGGGCGACCTCACGCTCGCGAAGCTGCCGGGCCTGTGGGCGTCGAACGCCTTCCTCGCCGCGACCGTCGCGCCGGGGCAGCCGACCGGGACCCTGGAGTTCGAGGTCGGGACCGGCGACTACGGGGAGGCGCTCGACGTCGCGTGCGGGCCGGAGGCGGCGCCGCTGAAGCTCCAGCTGTGCGTGGCGCAGGGGCAGACCTTCGTGAACTACTACCTGCTGACCGGCGGCCGGAACCCGCTGCTGCCCGCTCCGGTGGGCGACGGCAACGACCGGGTCGCGAGCACGGGGGAGCGGCACGGGTTCGCCGCGCCCGTGGACCCCGAGGGCCGGCGCGCGCCGGGGTGGGGCGCGCTGCGCGGCGCCACGCGGGCCGTGGCGGACGCGGCCGCGCTGCTCCGGGCCGCCCGGCCCGAGCCGGCGCCGGTGACGCTCGGGTTCGTCCCCGACCACTACATGACCGAGTACCGCTACCCCGGGTCCGCGCGGGAGGCCGCGCACGTCGCGGACCTCGAGCGGTCGCGGGGCTCGGGGCCGCGCGAGGTGCTCACCCGGGCGCTGGTGCTGGGCGGGTTCGCGCCGGACGCCGTCGACCTGCAGGCGGACGGCTCCTCCGGGGCGCGGACGCTCGCCGGCCTGCCCGCGGGGCGGGTGCTGGCGCTGGGGTCGACGCCGGTGCTGGACCCCGGCGTGCAGGCGCGGCTCGCGGACTGGGTGCGGGCGGGCGGACGGCTGCTGCTGCACGGGCCGGTGCCGACGCTCGACCCGCTCGGGGAGCCGTGCACGGTGCTGCTCGACGCGCTGGGCGTGACGGCCGGCGGGCGGGTGGGGTCGACGGCGACGCGGTTCCCGTCGGTCACGCCGGCGGACGACCGGCTGCCGCTCGCCGAGGTGCGGGCGGGGTTCGTGCAGCCGCTGACCGTGCCGCCGGAGGCGGACGTCCTGGCGCGGGTCACCGGGTCCGGCGCGCCGTGCGTCGTCGGGGTGCCGTGCGGGGCGGGGGAGGCGCTGCTCGTCGCGGCGGACCTGCCGTGCGCGCTGCCGGCGTGGGCGGCGCTGCTCGGGGCGCTGGGTGCGGAGCCGGTGGTCGTCGCCACGTCGACCGTGCCCGTCGTCGTGGTGCCGACGGCGGCGCCGGACGGGACGCGGGTGGTGCACGTGCTGAACGTGTCGCCGTGGCCGGCGGAGGTGGCGCTGGCGCGGGGCGGCGTGCCGCTGGTGGGACCCGGGTCCGGGCCGGGGGCCGGCTCCGGGCCCGGCGGGGTGCCGGGCGTGCTCGGGCTGCCCGCGCGGTCCGGGGCGTGGCTCGTGCAGCCACCCGGGTCGCACGCGGCGACGCTCGGCTACGCCGGCGCGGAGGGGGCGGCCCGATGGGCGTGACGGACCTCGCCGGCCGGCTGGACCGCGCCGTCCTCTACCAGATCTACCCCCAGTCGTTCGCCGACGCGGACGGCGACGGCGTCGGCGACCTGCGCGGCATCGCCGGCCGGCTCGACTACCTGGCCTGGCTCGGGGTCGACGCGCTGTGGCTGAGCCCGTGCTTCGCGTCCCCGTTCGCCGACGCCGGGTACGACGTCGCCGACTTCCTCCGGGTGGCGCCGCGGTACGGCACGAACGACGACCTCGCGGCGCTCGCGGACGAGGCGGCCCGCCGGGGGATCGCCGTGCTGCTCGACCTGGTGGCCGGCCACACCTCCGACCAGCACCCGTGGTTCCGGGCCGCGGCCGACGACCCCGCCGACGACCGGTACGTGTGGTCGTCCACGCCCGCCGACGGCTTCCAGCCGGGCCCGGGGCGCCGCGGCGGGTACTACCTGCCGAACTTCTTCCCCGTGCAGCCCGCGCTCAACTTCGGCTACGCCCGGCCCGACCCCGCGCAGCCCTGGCGGCAGCCGGTCGACGCCCCGGGCCCGCGGGCGAACCGCGCGGCGCTGCGGGAGATCATGGCGTTCTGGTTCGACCGCGGCGTCGCCGGCTTCCGGGTCGACATGGCGGGCTCGCTCGTCAAGGACGACCCGGGCCTGGTCGAGACCGGCCGGCTGTGGCGCGGGATGCGCGACTGGGTGGACGCCGCCCACCCCGGGCGGGTGCTCGTGGCCGAGTGGGGCGACCCGCGCGTGTCCGTGCCCGCCGGGTTCCACGCCGACTTCTTCCTGCAGTTCGGCGGCGGGAACGAGGGGCTGGCGCTGCGCTCGCTCTGGAACAACGGCGCGGGCACGGTGGACGAGGTCTGGGAGGACCGGCACGCCTGGGCCGACGCCGCCGGGCTCGGCGACGCCGCGCCGTTCGTCGCGGCGTGGCGCGAGGCGGACGCCGCCATCACCGCCTCGGGGCGCGGCGGCGTCACCGGGCTGCCGACGTCGAACCACGACTTCACGCGGCTGGTCGCGGGCGACCGGGACGCCGAGCAGGCGCGCGCCGCGCTGGTGCTCGCGCTGACCTGGCCGTCGATGCCGTCGATCTACTACGGCGACGAGATCGGGATGCGCTACCTGCCGGACGCGCCGACGACCGAGGGGTCGCGCCTGGGCCCGCGGTACGACCGCGCCGGGTCCCGGACGCCGATGCCGTGGGGCGGGCTGACCGCCGACGGGTTCGGCCCCGGCGTACCCCACGACTCCCGGTACCTGCCGCAGGACCCGGCCCCCGGCGCGCCCACGGTCGCCGGGGCCGTCGCCGACCCGGGGTCGCTGCTGCACCACGTCCGGGGGCTGATCGCGCTCCGGCACGCCGACCGACGGCTCGACGTCGGGTCGCCCGTCCGCGTGCTGTCGACCCGGTACCCGTTCGCGTACCTGCGCGGCGGGACGCTCGCCGTGCTGCTCAACCCGGGGCGCGCGCCGGTGTCGGCGGAGCTGACCGGGGCCGGGCGCGCGGCGGTCGTGCTGGCGCGCGGGTGCCGCGCCGAGGGCGACGCCGTGCACCTCGACGGGCACGGGTACGCCGTCCTGGACCTGGTGCGCTGACCCGCGGCGCACCGCCGCTCCTGCTCCCGGCCCTGCGCCCGACCCTGCTCCTGCGCCCGGCCC
>NZ_JAKRMS010000111.1 GCF_022346185.1 Cellulomonas sp. ACRRI
CCGCCGCCGCCCCGGCCGCACCGACCGCCCCGCGCCGCTCGGTCCGCCGCAAGGTCGTCGCCCTGACCGTCGCCGGGCTCGGCATCGCGGGCCTGGGCCTCGCGTCCGCCGCCCAGCTCAACCTGACCGCCGGCGCGCTCGGCGCGGGCACCACCGTCGTCGCCTCGTGCGACTCGAACGGCGTCGCCGTCGCGTTCACCAACGCGTTCACCACGTCCGTCAAGGGCTACACGGTCAGCCAGGTGACGCTCAACGACGTCGCCGCCGGCTGCCAGGGCCAGACGATCTCCCTCGACCTGCTCAACACCGACCCGACCGACGGCTCCACCGGCGCGTCGGTCAGCCACCTCACCGGCACCGTCCCCCAGGGCGGCGGCAGCGTCAGCCTCGCGGTCACCGGCGCCGTGAAGGCGGCCGACGTCAAGGGCGTCGCCGTCGTCATCGCGGGCTGACCCGACCGCACCGTGCGCGCCCGGGCCGTCGAGCCGGCCGGCGCGGGCAGCACCGCTGCCCCGCGCCGGCGCCCCGGCGTGCCCGGACGCCCGCGCGCCGGGGGGAGCCCGCGCCGCGGCCGGAGGGGGCCGCGCGCCCCGCAGACCCGCCGCGAGCGGCTGCGCAGCGCCCTCGGCTGGGCGGTCACGGCCGCGCTCGTCGGGGTGCTCGTCTGGTTCGGCTGGCCGAGCACCCTCGGCGGCTGCACGACGCTGACCATCGTGTCCGGCCGCTCGATGGAGCCCACCTACCGCACGGGCGACCTCGTGGTCTCGCGCTGCGGCACCCCCCGGGCCGGCGACGTCGTGGTCTACACGCCGCCCGGCCTCGACCGCGGGCGGATCATCCACCGCGTCGTCGGCGGGGACGCGGGCGACGGCTGGGTGATCCAGGGCGACAACAACGACTTCCTCGACCCCTGGCGCCCGCACGCCGAGGACGTGCTCGGGATCGCGCGGCTGCACGTGCCGGGGCTCGGCCGGGTGGCGTCGATCCTGCTGGACCCGTGGGCGTGGGCCTCGCTGCTCGTCGTCGCCGCGGGGGTGCTGCTCTGGCCGGCGCCCCCGGCGCCCCCGGCGCGCCCCGAGCCCGGGGGACCGGCGGGGGAGCTCGCCCCGGACGGTGCCGACGCGACCGCGACGGTCGCCCCGTGACCCCCGGCGCCCGGCGCGCGGCCGCCCCCGCCGTCGTCCTCGTCGCGGTCGTCGCCGTGCTGGCCGCCCTCGCGCTGTCCCCGGCGAGCGCCGCCCGCCTCCTCGTGCGCGGCCCCTCGGTCACCACCGGCAGCGCCGCCCCGTGCGCCGCGACGGCGCTCGGCGCCGCGTCGGGCACCGCGACCGCGTCCGGCACCGCGACCCAGGTGGTGCTGTCGGGCGTCCCGGCCGGGTGCCGCGGGCAGGTGGCGACGCTGCGCCTGTTCGCCGCGGACGGCACCGCCCTGGCCGCCTCCGACACCTCCGCCACCCTCGCCGCCTCCGGCAGCACCGCCGTCACGGTCCCGTCCTACGCCGCCGACCGCGTGGCCGGGGTCGCCCTCACGGTCGGCACCTGGTCGCTGCCGGTGACGTGGACCGCGCCCGCCGGCGCGGCCGCCGGTCCCGTGACGCCCGGCACCGGGACCACGTTCGGCACCCTCGCCTGGTCCCAGCTCGCGTCGTCGGGCACCCAGGCGTGCGTCACGGTGGACGTCTCCGGCGCCACGGGGACGTCCTGGCGCGTCGACCTGCACCTGGCGCAGCGCCCGTTCAACGGCCTGACCTCCGGATCCGGGTTCTCGGTGAGCCCGTGGTGGGCGGGGGTCCTGGACCCGCGGCCGGTGGACGGGGTGGTCTCGGTCGGGGCGCGACCCGGGCAGGAGTCCTTCGCGACCGCGTCGGCCACGGTGACGGTCTGCCACTACGGCCTGCCCGCCCCCGCGTACGACCCGGCGCTCACCTACACGCAGACGGCGGGCGCGGTCACCGGCAGCGGCGCCTGGGCCTGCCAGAGCACCACGGTCCGGGTCGCCGGGACGCCGCAGTTCTCCGCCGGGTGGCGCGCGGACGTGGACGTGGCCCCGCTGCTCGCCTGGTTCACGGCGCGCGGGATGCGGGCCGACCTCACGACGCTGACGGCCCAGGGCAACTACGCCCTCGCCGCGCAGGGCGGCACCACGTACCGGGTGACCCCCACCGCCTGGGACACCTGGGGCGTCCGCGACGACGCGCCCCGCACGTTCGACCTCTGCGTCCGCGGCTGACCCCCTCGCGCCGGCGCGCCCCCCGGCGTCGCCCGCGGGCGTGCATCGGACACGTCTCCCGCGGCGCGGGCGGGTGAGCCGGGTCGCCCGTCCGGGTGGAGCAGCGCACCGGATGCTCAACGGCGGGGCCCGGCCGACGATGGGGGCGCCAGGTCGACGGATCGACCGGGCACGTCCACGGAGGGGGCGCCGATGGCGCACGAGCACGTCCGGGCCCGCCGCGCGGCGGGGGTGACGCTGGCGTGGCTGGGGTGCGCCGGCCTCGCCGTCTCGATGGCGCGGGCCCTGACCTGGGAGGGCGGCGACGACGCGCCCGCGGGTGCCTGCGTGGTGAGCCGGATCTCGGTGGACTACGACGTCGACTACGTCCCCGGCCTCGGCGGCTACGGCGTCACCGCCACCTCGCTGTCGGACGTGCCGGACGACTGCGCGGGCCGGGAGGTCGCCGTCACCCTGCACGGCACGGACGACGCGGCGCTCGCCGAGTCGCGCGCGCCGGTGACCGCCCCCACCACGACCGTCCGGGTCGCGGGCGACCCGGTCCCGGTGGAGCAGCTGGGCGGGGTGTCGCTCGCGCTGGTGACGGACGGCGAAGCGGCGCCGGCCGGCGACCCCCTCGCCGCCGGCTGACGCCTCAGACCTCCGTCAGCGTCGGCAGCTTGGCCTGCCGGGCGTCGCCCGAGGACGTGCCCCGCAGCCGCCGGGTCGCCCAGGGGTAGGCGTACAGCCGCAGCCACCGGGCGTCCTGGCGCGCCTGCACCGCGCGCGACGGCCGGGGCGCCGGCGCGAGGGGGGAGTCCCAGTCGGGGTCGTCCGGCGCGAGCCCGAGCGCGACCAGCGCCCCCTGCGCGACCCGCGCGTGCGCCTCGGAGGTCAGGTGGATGCGGTCGGGCGCCCACATCCGGATGTCGTGCAGGTGCCGCATGCCCCACAGGTCGAGCACGTGCGCGCCGTGCCGCCGGGCGATCGACCAGATGTGCGCGTTGTAGACGCCGACCCGCGGGCGGGTCGTGGACACGATCGGGGAGCCCGAGGCGTCGAACCCCGTCGCGAGCAGCACGTCCGCGCCGGTGGCCCGGATCCGCGCGACGGCCTGCTCCAGGCCGTGCGCGAGCCGGTCGGGGTCGGCGGTCGGGCGCAGGATGTCGTTGCCGCCGCCGACCAGGCTGACCAGGTCGGGCTGCATGGCGAGCGCCTCCGGGACCTGGTGGGCCACGATCGGCCGCAGGAGCCGGCCGCGCACCGCGAGGTTCGCGTACCGCAGCGGCTCCGCGCCCGCCGCCCGGCGGCGCTCGGACAGCAGCCCCGCGAGCACGTCGGCCCAGCCGCGCACCGGCCCGTCCTCGCCGTGCGGGGCGTCCCACAAGCCCTCGGTGAACGAGTCGCCGACCGCGACGTACCGGCGCCAGGGCGGTGCGGTCGTCGGGTCGAGCGGCGTGCTTCCCTGCGTCGGGGCCGTCGCCCCGGCCCCCTCGTGCGTCGTCACCCCCGCAGTGTGCCCCCGGCGCGGGCCCCGGTTCCAGGCCGGCCCCGGCGGAGCCCTACGGGAGCGACCAGTCCACCGGCTCCGCGCCCTGCTCGACGAGCAGCGCGTTCACCCGCGAGAACGGCCGCGAGCCGAAGAACCCGCGGCTCGCGGACAGCGGGCTCGGGTGCGGGCTCGCGACCACGGGGACGTCGCCGAGCGCCGGCGCCAGCGACTGCGCGTCCCGCCCCCACAGCACGGCCACCAGCGGGCCGCCCCGCTCGACCAGCGCGGCGATCGCGCGCTCCGTGACGGCCTCCCAGCCGCGGCCGCGGTGCGACGCGGGCTCGCCGGGCCGGACCGTGAGCACCCGGTTCAGCAGCATGACGCCGCGGTCCGCCCACGGCGACAGGTCGCCCGTGGTCGGCTGCGGCACGCCGAGGTCGGCCTGCAGCTCGGTGAAGATGTTCGCCAGCGACCGCGGGACCGGGCGGACGTCGGGCTGGACCGAGAAGGACAGCCCCATCGGGTGCCCCGGGGTGGGGTAGGGGTCCTGGCCGACGACGAGCACGCGCACGTCCGCCAGCGGCCGGGTGAACGCGCGCAGCACGTCGGGGCCGGCGGGCAGGTAGTCGCGGCCCGCGGCGACCTCCGCGCGCAGGAACTCCCCGGCGGCGTGCACCAGCGGCTCCACGGGGGCGAGCGCCTCCGCCCAGTCGGGCGCGACCAGCTCGGACAGCGGTGCGGGGGTCACGGGGCCCGAGGCTAGCGGACCCGGCGCGCCCCCTCCCGGCCGCCGTGCGGCACCCCGGAGGAATGACACGCGTGTGATTCCCGCCGTACGATGACGCCGGGCCGGTCGTGGACGCCGGGCCGCGGCAGCACCGGGAGGAGCAGGGACGGATGGACGCGACGTCGGAGACGGCCGACCGGCCCGCCCTGGTGGCGGTCGAGGGCGGCGCGGGCGACGCGGACGGCGACCTGTCCGAGCGCGACCGCGAGGTGCTCGCCTTCGAGCGGCAGTGGTGGAAGTACGCCGGCGCCAAGGAGCAGGCGGTCCGCGAGCTGTTCGACATGTCCGCGACCCGGTACTACCAGGTGCTGAACGCGCTCATCGACTCGCCGGCGGCGCTCGCCCACGACCCGATGCTGGTCAAGCGGCTGCGCCGCATGCGGTCCACCCGGCAGCGGGCGCGCAGCGCCCGCCGGCTCGGCGCCGACGGCTGACCGCCGCCGCCACCCCCGTGCGGCGCGCCGTGCGTGCCGGGGTGGACAGGCCGAGCCGTTAGCCTGTCCGCCGTGACCAAGGCGAGCGACCGGTACCCGGAGGACGAGTTCGACGCCGAGCCGGCGCCCGACGCGCCGATCGGCGTGCACCGCGCACCCCGCAGCTGGTGGAGCCGCTGGTGGCCGTTCGTCGCCGTGGTCGTGCTGGTCCCCGCCGTCACGGTCGGCCTGGTCGTGTGGGCGTCGTCCTGGGACGGCCGCCTTCCGGGGTTCGGCGACTCGACCGAGCCCGCCGCGGCCGCGCCGGAGACGTCCGCCCCCGCGGAGGGGACCGAGGACCCCGCGACGGAGGACCCGGCCGCCGAGCAGCCGCCCGCGACCGAGGAGCCGCCCGTCGTCGAGGAGCCGGCTCCCACGGCCGACCTCACCACCGCGGTGCGCGTGCTCAACGCCTCCGGCCGGTCGGGCCTCGCCGGCGGCGCCGCGAGCGACCTCGAGGACGCCGGGTTCACGTCGGTCGAGGCCGGCAACGGCAACGCGGGCGGCCTGCAGCAGTCGACCGTCTTCTACGCGAGCGCCGACCTGGCCCCGACCGCGCAGCAGGTCGCGGACACCCTCGGGATCGCGAACGTCGTGGAGTCGGCGGGCACCGCGCCCGAGGGCGTCGTCGTCCTCCTGCTGGCGGACTTCGCGGGCTGACCCCTTCCGCAGGTCGGAGGGCGGGGCTAGTCTCGGCCGCGTCGCGGTGTCCGCTCTCCAGGACCGGGGGGACCACGGCCCCTGCGGCGCACCGATCACCCCGTTGTCAGGAGCACCGCATGCCGCAGGGAACCGTCAAGTGGTTCAACGCCGAGAAGGGCTACGGGTTCATCACCCCGGCCGACGGCGGTCAGGACCTGTTCGTCCACTTCAGCGCCATCCAGTCCAACGGGTACCGCAGCCTCGAGGAGGGGCAGTCGGTGGAGTTCGAGGTCGGGCAGGGCACCAAGGGCCCGCAGGCCGAGCAGGTGCGCCCGCTCTGAGCCGGTCCCCGCGCTGAGACGTGCTCGCGGGCCGGGGCAGGCCGCCCCCGGCCCGCGAGGTCAGCCGTCCAGCGCCGCCGCCGCCAGGACCACGCACGCCGCGGTCCACGCGAGCGGGGCGACCGCCGCGGGCGAGCCGTCCGCGAGCACCTTCTCCGGCAGGGCGCCCATCGCGGTGCGGTGCGTGTCCAGCCAGTCGAGCCGCGCCCGCGCCTGCGCGTCGTCGCCGTTCACCGCCGCGGTGAGCGCGTACAGCGACGTCTGGGGCGTCCACGAGATGCCGTCCTGCCGCCAGCCGGCGCCCGGGGCCAGCCCGCCCGCGGGGCGTGCCATCGCGGCCGCCGACGCCCGCCAGGCCTCCTCGGCTCCGGCCAGCGCCTCCGGCTGGAACGGGGGCAGCACGAACGCGCTCGCCGCGTCGGCCAGGCTGCCGTCCGCGTAGCGGCCGTAGGCGGTGTCGTCGCCGAACGCGCGCTCGACCGCCGCACGGGTGCCGGCGGCGGCGTCCCGGGCGTCCGCGGCCGCCGCGGTGTCGCCCAGCAGCTCGAGCACCGGGCCCGCGGCCGCCAGGCCCGCCAGCAGCGGCGCGACGGTGCCCAGGGTGAGCGCGTCCTCCGGGACCTCCCAGTAGTCCGGCGAGGCCGGCGGCAGCCCGTCCCCGGCGACCAGCGCCACGGCGTGCGCGGCCCCGCGGCGCACGAGGGGCGCGAGCTCCGCGGCCACGGCCGCACGCTCCTCGGCCGGCGCCGCCGCGACCACCTGCCCCGCCGCCCAGAGCGACCACCCGGTGCCGTCGGTCTGCGGCGCCCGGTCGTCCGGGACGCCGCCCGAGCCGTCCGGCAGGTACCGGGCCTCGAACGACCCGTCCGGCGCCTGCACGCGGGTCAGGAAGCCCAGCACCTCGCGCGCGTCGGCCAGGTGCCCGGTCCGCGCGAGGGCGACCGCGACGAACGAGGCGTCCCGCGGCCACACGTACCGCCAGTACGGCGTCCACGCCGCGACGGCCGCGCCGTCGTCCTGCACCAGGGTGCGCAGGTCGAGCAGGGCGTCGGTCACCATGTCCGCGTGCGGCCCGTCGGCGCCCGGCACCGTGCCCGCCGCGAGCCACGCGCGCTGCTCGGCCGCCAGGTCGTCGTCCGCGGTCGTCGCCGGGTCGACCGCCACGCGGGTGCCCTCGTGCAGCGCCGGGACCTCGCCCGCGGGGACCAGCCGCGGGCCGGACGGCGTCGCGACGACCCCCTCGCTGTACAGGTCGATGGTGCGGGTCCGCGGGCCGGTCGCGCCCCAGGCGATCAGCCCCGCGGCGAGCGCGGCCAGCACGACGGCGGCGACGGCGGGGCGGCGGTGCATGCCCGGCAGGCTATCCGGCCGGTCGGCGCGGGCCGGCGGCGCGTCCGCCGAGGGCGGAGCGCCTTGCACTCGGTGGGGTCGAGTGCTAACCATGTGCTTAGCACTCTCGGGTCGAGAGTGACAGAATGACAACCCAGGCCGACCCGGTGAGGTCCGCCGCCCGACGGGACATGACCGACGGGCCGGCGCGGCCGTCCGTCGCGGGCACCGACCGGCCGAACCACGAGCCAGAGTGAAGGATCGATAGCCCCATGGCCAAGATCATTGCCTTCAACGAGGAGGCCCGTCGCGGCATCGAGCGGGGTCTCAACACCCTCGCCGACACCGTCAAGGTCACCCTCGGCCCCAAGGGCCGCAACGTCGTCCTGGACAAGAAGTGGGGCGCCCCCACGATCACCAACGACGGTGTCTCCATCGCCAAGGAGATCGAGCTCGAGGACCCGTACGAGAAGATCGGCGCCGAGCTCGTCAAGGAGGTCGCCAAGAAGACGGACGACGTCGCGGGCGACGGCACCACCACCGCCACCGTGCTCGCCCAGGCGCTCGTGCGCGAGGGCCTGCGCAACGTCGCGGCCGGCGCCAACCCGATCGCGCTCAAGCGCGGCATCGAGCAGGCCGTCGAGGCCGTCACCGCCGCCCTGCTGGAGCAGGCGAAGGAGATCGAGACCAAGGAGGAGATCGCCGCCACCGCGTCCATCTCCGCCGGCGACACCGCCATCGGCGAGCTCATCGCCGAGGCCCTCGACAAGGTGGGCAAGGAGGGCGTCATCACGGTCGAGGAGTCCAACGCCCTCGGCCTGGAGCTCGAGCTCACGGAGGGCATGCGCTTCGACAAGGGCTTCCTGTCGGCGTACTTCGTGACCGACCCGGAGCGCCAGGAGGCCGTCCTCGAGGACGCCTACGTGCTGCTCGTCGAGTCGAAGATCTCGAACGTCAAGGACCTGCTGCCGCTGCTGGAGAAGGTCATCCAGTCCGGCAAGCCGCTGTTCATCGTCGCCGAGGACGTCGAGGGCGAGGCCCTGGCCACGCTCGTCGTCAACAAGATCCGCGGCACCTTCAAGTCCGTCGCCGTCAAGGCCCCGGGCTTCGGCGACCGCCGCAAGGCGATGCTGCAGGACATGGCGATCCTCACCGGGGGCCAGGTCGTCTCCGAGACCGTCGGTCTGAAGCTCGACACCGTGGGCCTCGAGGTCCTCGGCCAGGCGCGCAAGATCGTCGTCACCAAGGACGAGACCACCATCGTCGAGGGTTCCGGCGACGCCGCGCAGATCGCCGGCCGCGTGAACCAGATCCGCGCCGAGATCGACAACTCGGACTCGGACTACGACCGCGAGAAGCTCCAGGAGCGCCTCGCCAAGCTGGCCGGCGGCGTGGCCGTCATCAAGGCCGGCGCGGCGACCGAGGTCGAGCTCAAGGAGCGCAAGCACCGCATCGAGGACGCCGTGCGCAACGCGAAGGCGGCCGTCGAGGAGGGCATCGTCGCCGGTGGTGGCGTCGCCCTCATCCAGGCCGGTGCCGTGGCGTTCGAGAAGCTCGAGCTCACCGGTGACGAGGCGACGGGCGCGAACATCGTGAAGGTCGCGATCGACGCCCCGCTCAAGCAGATCGCCGTGAACGCGGGCCTCGAGGGCGGCGTCGTGGCGGAGAAGGTGCGCAACCTCCCCGCCGGCCAGGGCCTGAACGCCGCGACCGGCGTGTACGAGGACCTGCTGGCCGCGGGCGTCAACGACCCGGTCAAGGTCACGCGCTCCGCGCTGCAGAACGCGGCGTCCATCGCGGCGCTGTTCCTCACCACCGAGGCGGTCGTCGCCGACAAGCCGGAGAAGTCGGCCCCGGCCGCTCCGGACGCCGGCGGCATGGGCGGCATGGACTTCTGAGTCCCGCCGCACGCGGGCGCTGAGCGCCCGCACCGCGCCTGACGGGCCGGTCACCCCTGCGGGGGTGGCCGGCCCGTCCTGCGTCCCGCACCCGCACAGCCGAGAGTTGCCATCTCGCCGAACCTGCACGAGCGGCCTGTGCGCGAGCGGTCGCGCACAGGCGCGAAGTGGCGAGTCGGCGGACGTGCACGCGCGAGGTGGAGAGTCGGCGCGGGCGGGCGTGCGCCGGGACGCGCAGGCCGCTCGCGCGCAGGCGGCGGATCAGCTCGCCCGCCGGCACCGGCTCGGCGCCGAGGGCGACGAGCTCCGCGTGCATGTCGTCGGGGACGTCGTAGTGGTCCAGGTCGAACGCGCGCCGGGGGAGGCCGGCGCGCTCCGCGAACGCGTGCAGCTCCGCCAGCGAGGCGTCGCTCACGAGGTGCGACCAGTACCGGCCGTGCCGGGGCCAGAGCGGCGGGTCGACGAGGACCGTCACGCCCCGGGCCGGACGGGGTGCCGCTCGGCGGGGTGCGCCGACCGGGGGCTCCCGGGCGCGTCGGCGGGGTCGGACGGCTCGGTCGGCGGGGTGGCCTCGCCCGCGGAGCCACCCGCGGCGTCGAGCTCCGCGAGCACCTTCTCGATCTTGTGCAGCTCCGCGCCGAGGTTCTGCCGCGCGGGCTCCTCCCAGGCGGCGCCGAGCGGGCTCACGAACAGGCTCGGCCGCTTCAGCAGCTTGCGCACGATCCGCTCGCGGGCGCGCAGGTAGTCCTGCACCGGGATGTCGGCGTACTCCTCGCGCACGTCGTGCAGGTACGCCTTGTAGCGCTGCGGCTCGGCGGCCAGCATCGCGAGGTCGGCGTCGCAGAGCACGGCGCAGTCGAAGTCGCTCGGGTCGGCGGCGTGCCGCACCAGGGCGATGACCATCTGGTGCACGCGGTCGACGCGCTCGGCCGGGACGCCGAGGTCGGTGAGCTGCTCGCGGGCGAGCCGGGCCGAGGCGGCCTCGTCCTCGCCGCCGCGGTTGGCGTACGCGGCGACCTGCGCGGCGTCGAACACGGCACCGTGGTACCAGGCGGCCAGCCGGACCAGGTCCGGCTCGTGGGTCTCCTCGGCGAGCTCGTCCACCCGCGCGAGCACGTCGGTCAGGTGCCGGAGGTTGTGGTAGGTCCGTCCGGGGCCGGTCCACCGCTCCACGAGGTCGGACCCGACCTCCCGGAGCCTGTCCTCGGGTGCGGTCGCTCCCGCCCCCCTCGCGCTGCGGACGAACGCGGACAACAGCCACTGTGGCGCGTCGTAGACGCCCATGGGAACAGCCTCACTGCGACAGACGACCCTGCTCGGACGCGCCATCGTAGACCCATCCGGACGGGGTTCCGCCACGGGAGCGCCGTCACCGGACCGGGTGACCCTCGGCGGGCCCGGGACCGGCCTCCTCGCCCGCCGCGCGGCCCGTGCCGTCGCCGTCCGGCCCGTCCTCGCCGGCGCCCGCGGCCGGGAGCGCGACCCGGATCGTGGCGCCGCCGCCCGGCGTCTGGGTGATCGCGACGTCGCCGTGGTGCGCCTCGACGATCGCGGCCACGATCGCCATGCCCAGGCCCGCGCCGCCGCCGGTGCCGTCCCGGGTGCGGCTCGCGTCGACCCGGTAGAACCGCTCGAACACCCGCGCCGCGTGCTCCGGGGCGATGCCGGGGCCGTGGTCGCGGACCTCCAGCACCACCCGGTCCCCGACCCGGCCCACGCCGAGCTCGGCGGGCGTGCCCGCGGGGGTGTGCCGGGCGACGTTGCCGACCAGGTTGGCCACCACCTGCCGGAGCCGGGCCTCGTCGCCCCGCACGACCGTGCCGCCCGGTGCGCCCGCGCCGCCCGCCCCGGTGGAGCCGGCGAGCGGGCCCACCCGCACCTGCCGCGTCGGGTCGAGGGCACGCAGGTCGTGCGCGGCGTCGGTGGCGAGAACGGCCAGGTCGACGGGCTCGGCGCGGCCGGGCCGGTCGGCGTCCAGCCGGGCTAGCGCCAGCAGGTCCTCGACGAGCCCGCCCATCCGGGTCGCCGACTGCTCGATGCGCCGCATGGTGTCGTCGACCTGGTCCTTCTCGGTCAGCGCACCCATCCGGTACAGCTCGCCGTACCCGCGGATCGCGGCCAGGGGGGTGCGCAGCTCGTGCGAGGCGTCCGCCACGAACCGGCGCATCCGCTCCTCGGACCGGGTGCGCGCGTCGAAGGCCGCCTCGATCTGGGTGAGCATCGAGTTGAGCGCGGCGCCGAGCCGGCCGACCTCGGTCGTCTCGGGCGCCGGCGGGACGCGCTGGGACAGGTCGCCGGCGGCGATCTGCGCGGCGGTGCCCTCGATCTCGCGCAGCCCGCGCAGCGAGCGGCGCACCGCCCAGGTCGCGACGACGGCGCCGATGACCAGGATCGCGACGGCGGAGGTCCACAGCAGGAACGCCGCCTGCCGGACCGTGTCCTGCACGTCGGACAGGGGCTCCGCGTAGGCCACGTACCCGACGGCGGTGCCGTTGGGGGCGATCGGGGTGACGACGACCCGCCAGGTCGCGCCGCGGACCGTGCTGGTCACCGTCGAGTACGTCGTGCCCTGGATCCGGTCGAGGTCGACCCGCGGCAGGTGCGGCGTCCCCGACCGCTCGACCGTCGAGTCGTCGGGGGGGAAGGTCGAGCTGCCGCCGAGCATCCACACGGCCAGCGCGTAGTCGCGCTCGCCCCAGGTGGGGTAGGTGAGCCCGTCGACGGTGCCGTACTGCTCGTAGGCCTTGACGACGCTCTCCCGGAACGCCAGGGCCTGGACCCGCATGCGGTCGTCGACCTGCCCCACCAGGAACCCGGACAGCGACGTGGTCGTGATCGCGCCGGCGAACGAGAGCCCGAGCGCGAGCAGCACGGTCGTGATGCCCACCAGCCGCGCGAGCAGCGGGGTGCGGGCCCAGGTGTCCCGGACCCGCCGCGTCACGGCGTCGACCGGCCCGGCGGTGCGGTCCGGTCCCGCGTCCGCCCGGCCCTCCGGCGCCTCGTGCTCCGCCGACGTCGTCGTCACGACCCGCTCGGCCTGCGCAGCATGTACCCGACTCCGCGCTTGGTCTGGATCAGGGGGTCGACCTTGGTGCCGTCCTCCCGCTCCACCTGGTCGACCTTGCGCCGCAGGTACGAGATGTACGACTCCACGATGTTCGCGTCGCCGCCCCAGTCGTACTGCCACACGTGGTCGAGGATCTGCGCCTTGGACAGCACGCGGCCGGGGTTGAGCAGCAGGTAGCGCAGCAGCTTGAACTCGGTGGGGGACAGGTCGACGACCTGCCCGGCCCGGCGGACCTCGTGGCTGTCCTCGTCGAGCTCGAGGTCCTCGTAGGACAGCACGCTGGTGGACGCGACCTCGGCCTGGGTGCGGCGCAGGATCGCCCGGATCCGCGCGACGACCTCCTCGAGGCTGAACGGCTTGGTGACGTAGTCGTCGCCGCCCACGGTGAGGCCGGTGATCTTGTCGGCGGTGTCGTCGCGCGCGGTGAGGAACAGCACCGGCACGTGCTGGCCCTTGTCGCGCAGCCGGCGGGTGACGGTGAACCCGTCCATGTCGGGAAGCATGACGTCGAGCACCAGCAGGTCGGGCTGCACCTGCTTGGCCAGCCGGAGCGCGGCGCCGCCGTCGGCGGCCGCGTGCACCTCGAAGCCGGCGAAGCGCAGCGAGGTGGCGAGGAGCTCGCGGATGTTGGGCTCGTCGTCCACGACGAGGAGCGTCGCCTCGGGGGTGCGGTCTGCTGCGGTCACGCGTCCAGTGTGCGCCTCCACCCTGGAGGATTCCTGGGAGCGAACTGGTCGTGCCGGGTTCGCGGTACGGTACCGCCCCGTGAGCGCAGCCGATTCTCCCACCGGTTCCCTGACGCCCGTCGTGACCGTCGTCCAGCTCGACGCCGCGGTGCCCCTGGACCGGTTCGCCGACCACCTCGACGGGGTGGACGTCCGCGTCGTCCGCGCGTACGCGGGCGAGCAGCCCGGACCCGCGGACCGCCTAGACGGCCTCGTCGTCCTCGGCGGGAACATGTCCGCCCACGACGAGCACGAGCCGGGCGTCCCCGAGACGCGCGCCCTGCTGGCCGAGGCCGTCCGCGCCGGCGTGCCGACCCTGGGCATCTGCCTGGGCGCGCAGCTGCTGGCCGTCGCGACCGGCGGCCGGGTCGACGTCGCGGCCCCTCCCGGGCGCGAGGCCGGCGTGGTGGACGTGCGCTGGCGCCCCGAGGCGGTGGCCGACCCGCTGGTCGGCGCGCTGGCGGCGGACGCCGAGCGCACCGCGACCCGCAGCACGCCGATGCCGACCATGCACGCGGACGCGGTGGTGGACCTGCCGCGCCACGCGACCTGGCTGGCCGCCTCGCGCACCTACCCGTACCAGGCGTTCCGCGTCGGGGACGCGGCGTGGGGCCTGCAGTTCCACCCCGAGGCGTCGCCGGAGCTGATGGACGCCTGGTCCGTCGACGCGGGCGACCCCGCGGAGGAGCGCGCCGCCATCGCCGCGGCCGTGCGCGGTGTGGACGAGCAGGTCCGGGCCGACGGCGCCCGGCTCGCGGCGACGTTCGCCGGCCTGGTGGCCGTGCGCGCGGCGGAGCGCACCCCCGTCTGAGCCGCACCGGGACGACGAACGGCCCGGCACCCCCTGCGGGGTGCCGGGCCGTCGCGCGTCGGGCCGCTCAGGCCTCGATCTGGGGCGTCACCTGCGTGCCGCCCAGCTGCTGCGGCTGGCCGCCGCCCTTGAGCGCGGCGAGCCGGGCCTCGATCTCGATCTGCGCGCCGTCCGCCTCGAGCTCGGCGAACTGCGAGTCCAGCGAGGACGCGGCGATCTCCGCCTGGCCCATCGCGAGGGCCTCCTCGCGGCGCACCTTCTCCTCGAACCGGGCGAGCTCGCTGGTCGGGTCGAGCACGTTGATCGACGAGATCGCGGTCTGCACGGTCTGCTGCGCCTGCGCCGACTTCTGCCGGGCCACGAGGGTGTCGCGGCGCTGCTTGAGCTGGCCGAGCTTGTCCTTCATCTGCGCCAGGCCGGACTTGAGCTTGTCGACCGTCTCGCGCTGCGAGCGGATCAGCGGCTCGGCGTCGCGGACCTCGCCCTCGGCGGTGATCTGCTTGCCGAGCGCGACCTTGGCCAGGTTGTCGAACTTGTCGGCGTTCGCGGCGTCGCCGGCCTGGCGGTACTGGTCGGCGCGCGACGACGCGGCGAGGGCCTTGGCGCCCCACTCGCGGGCCGCGGCGACGTCCTCGTTGTAGTCCTGCTCGGCGAGGCGCAGGTTGCCGATGGTCTGCGCGATCGCCTTCTCGGCCTCGGCGATGGAGTTGGTGTAGTCCCGGACGAGCTGGTCCAGCATCTTCTGCGGGTCCTCGGCCTGGTCGATCAGCGCGTTGATGTTCGCCCGCGCGAGCTGGGTGATCCGCCCGAAGATGCTCTGCTTCTCGGTCATCGCCTCGTGCCTCTCTCGTGTCTTGCGTCTGCCGAACATGTCCTAGAACCCGCCCCCGCGACCGCCGCCGCCGAATCCGCCCCCGCCGCCGATGCCGCCGCCGCGACCGCCGCC
>NZ_JAKRMS010000112.1 GCF_022346185.1 Cellulomonas sp. ACRRI
AGGGGGCGGTGGGCCGGTGCGGGCTGCGGCGGGTGCCGCGCGGGTGCAGCGCGCGCGACAGCCGTGCGGGAGGGCGGCACTCCTCCCGCACGGCGGACACGGTCAGCCGCGCAGCCGGGCGGCGAGCTCCGTGTCGGTGTCGCGGAGCACCTGGGCGGTCGTCCGCAGGTTCAGCGAGATCTGCGTGAGGTTCTCCACGGTCGTCGTGGCTGCGGTCGTGAACTGCTCGTAGCTCTGGTTGAACGCGCCAGAGGCCTGGTCGGTGACGAAGCCGGAGGAGACGAGGTTCTGGATGAACGCACGGAGCTGCGTGAGCTGGTCCGTGAGCTGGTCTCGTCCTGTGGTCAGCCTGTCGGCTGCCACGGTCATCTCCTCGAACGTCACGTTCATGTTGGCCATGGGGGACTCCCTCGTCGTCGGTGGCGGGCAGGGGTATGGGTGAGCCCGGGGTCCGGACGCTAGCGCGGTCCTCGGTGCCGCCGGAAGAAGGTTGAGTGCCCGCTGGGGAACAATGAGTGTCCTGCCGAAAGACCTAGGTGTCGAAAAGGGGCAGAAGGGGCGGTCCTGCTACCTGAGAGGTTGCAGCTCTGAGCGTCGTCGGAGGCGGTGAGTGGCAGGACCTGCGCCTCGGTGAGTGGTGCCTGGGTCCGCGACTCCGCCGCTGGCGGTCGTCCTGACCTGCGGGTCCGCTACTGTCCCGTTCGCCGGGGCGCCCGGCGCCCCTCGGCACGCGGGTCGAGGGACCGTCGCGCCGACCGTCCGACGAAGGGGTTCGCGTGTCCGCCAGTCCTGCAGCATGGAAGGCGTTGTCGGGTCGCCGTCGAATTGTCGTGTGCGCGGCCGCGATCGCCATTCTCGCGCTCGTTTCCGTGCTGCTCGTCCCGCGGCATTCCGCCGCCTCCGAGCAGCACGGTCTGCAGACGATCGGCGTCCGGCTCGGGACCGACGGCGCGATCCGGGCGGTGTCGACGGCCAGCGTCGTCCAGGACGAGGACGGGCGAGTCACGGAGCACCACGAGGACCTGGAGCCCGCGCAGGCCGCGGCGCTGCTGCCGGTGCGGGTGCAGACCGCGTGGTGGCACGAGGGGACCTCGGGCACCGACTTGGCCGACCTCGACGGCAGGTCCGGGCGGTTCGTCGTGCAGGTGGTGGTCCAGGACCTCACGGCAGAGCCGACCGACCTCGCGTTCGAGACGGACGGCGCGCGCTACCAGCAGCAGGCGCTGGTGGGTGTGCCGCTGACCGTGGTCGCGAGCGCGACGGTGGGCGCCGGGGACCGGGTGGTCCAGGTGGACGACGGCTCGCAGGACGACGCGCGGGTGACCGACGGCGTGCTGGTCGAGACCACCGAGGGCGATCGGGCGGTGCAGTGGTCGGCGTTCCTCGCCGCCCCCATGCTGTCCCCGACCGCCGGCTTCACCCTGGTGGTCGAGTCCTCGGCCTTCCGGGCGCCGTCGTTCGACCTGACGGTCCAGCCGGGGCTGGTGACCGACCCCTCCGTGGGCGCGCTCATCGACCGCGCCTACGGGGCGGACGGGTACGCCGCGCGGCAGGAGGGCGCGGCGATCGCGCTCGTGCAGCGGGTGGGGCGGAGCCTGTCCGAGGCGCTCGACTTCGTCGACCGGGTGCACGAGGCGCTCGGGCAGGACGTCGCACACCTCGGTGAGCGGACGTATCGGAACCTGGGCTCGAGCTCCGAGGACGTGCTGGACCACCTCGGGCGCACGGTCGAGGACCTGGACGTCGTGCTCACCGACGCGCGGTCCGGCCTGACCCAGGTCGGCTCGGACACGCACCGTGGCGTGCAGGATCTGTCGCGCTCGGTCGCCGAGATCCTCGGCTCGCCCGGGCTGCGCCCGACGATGTCCGAGACCGTCGTGGCCGGTTGCTCGGTCACGATGCCGACGCTCGCGGACGGCGAGGCCCGGACCGTCTCCGCCACCGTGCAGGTGGCGGACGCGCAGCTCCGGGCGGTGGCGGACCTGTTCGCCACGGGCTGGAACGCCCCGCCCGGCAACTGCCGGACCGCGCTGCACGACCTCGTGCTGGAGACGGTGGGCGACCCTGCCGCGCTTGAGGACCCCGAGGCGGCGGCCCGCTGCGACGCGACCCCGGAGCAGCAGCAGACCATCGCCTGCACCCTGGCGGTGGCGCGCCGCGCGCTCGCGACGGACTTCCGGCTGCTCGCCGCCGACCTGGACGACGTGCTGGACCTGACGGACCGGCTGGGCGTCGGGGCGCTGACCGACGCGCTCGGGGGCGCGCAGGGGCTGGCCGCCTCGTTGACGACGCTGCGCGAGGAGGTCACCGCGGCCCGGGCGGACTCCGGGTCGGTCGGCGAGGACCTCGCCGGCTGGGCGCTGCGCATCGGCGACGCGGTGGACGACGCCCGCGCCGCGTCCTCGGCGGCACGCGTGGGACTGGCCGGCACGGCAGCGACCGTGGACCGGCTGCGCTCGGCACGGGACGACGTGCGCGCGGCACTGTTCGACGCCGACGACGGCCTCGGCGCGGCGCTGGACGCGCTGACGGGAGCCGGGGAGATGCCCGCCGCCACTGGCGAGTGGTTCCTCGCGTCGCCGTACCCGGGCGCCCTCGACGACCTGGTCGAGGCCCTCGGCACCGGCGAGTGCCCCCCGGACTGGGCCGAGGACCTCGGCCCAGACTCGTCGGCCGAGGAGGTCGCGCAGGCGCTGGAGCGGCTCGGCGAGGCCGACTGCCCGCTCGGCGACCTGGCCGCGGCGACCGCCGACCTGGTGGCCGGCTACGCGAGCGCGATCGCGGCGACCGACCTGCTGGCGGAGGGCGCCGCCACGGCGCGGGCCGCGCTCGACGCCGTCGAGGGCGCGTTCGACGCCCTCGACGCGGCGGTCGAGGAGCTGCACGCCCAGACCGGTGCCTCCGGGCCGATCGCACAGGCCCTGCTCGCCCTCGACGACCCCGACGCGGGCACCGGGGCGCTCGCGGCCGTCGCGGCGGAGATCGAGGAGGTGCGTGCCCTCGTCACCGACGGCGGGGACCTGCACGCGCTCGACGAGCGGCTGGCAGGCCTGGTGACCCTGGTGACCGGTATCTGGCCCGACGACGCGGTCCTGCCGGTCTCCGGCACCGAGGGCTGCGCCGCCGTGCAGCCGCCCCCGACGGGGCGGCCCGGGCCCGCTGCGCAGGCGGTGGTGTGGCTCGCGAACCGGCTGCTCTGCCTCGAGGCCGACCTCGGGGCACGGCTGCGCGACCTCGACGACCGGCTGGGTGCGGTCGGGCAGGGTTCCGACGCGCGGCTCGCGCTGACCTCCGGGCGCACCCTGGACGCCGCCGACCGTGCCCACGAGCAGATCGACCTGCTCGCCTCCGGGCTCGTCGCCGAGGTGACCGCGCAGCGGCAGGAGGCCACCGCGGCCTCGCAGGCGCTGGTCGCGGCGGCTCGCGCACAGGTGCGCGAGGAGATGGACGCCGTCCTGGCGGGGTACGACCTGGCGACCAGCGGCGTCCTGCAGCAGCTGACCGACGCGATGCAGCAGTCGGGCGCGCAGTCGCTCGCCGTGGCGGGGTCGCTGGGCGCGGACTTCGCGGACCTGCTGGCGAACCTCGGCTCGCCGGACCCGACCAGCCGGGGCGGCCTGCTCGGCAAGCTGCACAGCATCACGACCCAGGTCGGCGAGACCGGTGGCGTCCTGGACGCGGTGCACGGCACCACGTCCGCCTACGGCGGCGTGCGGTCGGGTGAGCTGCGCGACCTCGACCTGCGGGCCGCGCAGTTCGCCGCGGCCGAGGAGCGGCTCGCGGGGTACCGGCCGTTCGCCGACGTCGACGACGACTTGGAGACGGTGTTCGTGTTCCAGGTCCGGGGCGACCGGTGACCGCGCGCGGTGTGCGGGCCGCCGTCGCCGGGGTGGTGGCCGCCGCGCTGGCCGGGCTCGGGGCGTGCACCGCCCCCGAGCCCCCGGAAGCGGTCCCGGCGCTGCGGCCCGAGCTGTTCCGCTCCGGGGAGCTGGCGGAGCCGGTCCGCCTGGGGGTCCTGGTCCCTCCGCTGGAGGGTCCCGGGTCGGAGTACCGCCCACTGGTCGAGGGGGCCCGGGTCGCGGCGTACCGCTTCGGGCTCGGCGGCGACGCCGTGGAGGTGAGCGTCGGGCTGGACGACGGCACGCCGGACGGCGCGGTGCTGGCGATGCGCGCGCTGCTCGACGCGGGGGTTGCGGGCGTCGTCCTGGCCTCGCCCGGGCCGCACACCGCCGACGCCGTGGCGGCGGCCGACGAGGCCGCGACCGCCGTCGTGCTGCCGTACGGCTCGGCCGCCGGGCCCGCCCCCGGCGCCTGGTCGCTCGCGCCGAGCCCCGGCGTCGTCGCGGAACGGGTGCAGGACGCGCTCGACGGGCTCGCGGTGCGCCGGCCGTACCGGGTGGTCGCTGCCGACCGGCCGACCCCGGCGCGCGACGACGCGCAGCCCGAGGACTCGGCCGGCGGTGCCGGGTCGCCCGACGAGCCGTCCTGGACGGGCACGCCGGACGACCCGGAGGCCACCGCCGCAGAGATCGTCACGCTGCTGGAGCAGCGTCTGGTGGACGCGGTCGTGGTGGACGCCCCCGCGGGCGACCAGGCTGCGCTCGTGGTCGCGCTGCAGGAGCTGCTCGGGACCCGCCAGCTCCCGGTGGTGCTGAGCCCGGACGCGCTGACGCCGGTGTTCGGGGACCTCCTCGCGGCCGCGGGCACCTCCGGCGGCCGGCTCGTGGGTGTGGGTACTGATGCGCAGGACCACGCCGCCCTCACCGGCTCGGGCGCCGGGTCCCGTACTGCCTCGTTCCTCGCGGCGGTACGGCTCGCGGCCGGCGACCCGGGGTGTCGCAACGTCTACGACGACGACGCCTGCGCGGCCGGCGTGCCGAGGGCCGACGCCGCGAGCCACGACGCCGCGCTGGCACTGGTCCGGGCGGTGGACGCGGCGGGCTCGGTCGAGCCGGCGCGGGTCCGGGAGGCGCTCGGCGGCCTGCGGCTCGGCCGCGGCGACGGCCTGGCCGGGCCGGACCTCGACTTCGGGACGGCGCAGGCCCTTGCGGACGACGACGTGGTGGTCCTGCACGCCTCGACGTCCGACCCCGGCGTCCGCCCCACCGCGGCGGACGGGACGCGCCCGGCCCTGTCCTGGTTCGCCGGGGCCGCACCGTGACGGAGCCGGCCGCCGCGGGCCGCGCCCTCGGCAGCCGGTACGTGCTGCTCGAGCGGATAGGGCGCGGTGCGTCCGGGGAGGTGTGGCGGGCGCACGACCACCAGACCAGCGGTGACGTGGCGGCGAAGCTGCTGTGGCCGCAGCACGCGGCCGACCCGGAGATCCTCGCCCGGTTCGTCCGGGAGCGGTCGGTCCTGCTCGGGCTCGACCACCCGCAGGTGGTCCGGGTCCGCGACTTCGTCGCCGAGGGCCGGGACCTCGCGATCGTGATGGACCTGGTCGAGGGGCCGAGCCTCGCCCGGGTGCTCCGGGAGCGGGGCACCCTGGCGCCGGCGGCCGCGGTCCCGCTGTCCGCGGCGGTGCTGGACGCTCTGGACGCCGCACACCGCCGCGGGGTGGTGCACCGCGACGTCAAGCCGGACAACGTCCTGCTGGCTCGGCCGGGCAGCCTCGCGGCCGCGGACGTCCGGCTGGCCGACTTCGGTATCGCCGGGATCGTCCAGGACGAGGGGGCGTCCGGCACCGAGCTGGTCGGCACGCCCGCGTACATGCCGCCGGAGCTGGTGGCGTACGGGAAGTTCGGGCCGGCGTCGGACGTCTACGCGGTCGGGGTGCTGCTGTACGAGCTGCTCGCCGGCAGGACGCCGTTCGCTGGCGAGGGCACGCACATGACCCTCGGCATGCGCCAGGTGGAGGACGCCCCGCCGCCGCTGCCGGTCGCCGAGCCGCTGCGGGAGGTGCTGCACCGTCTGCTGAGCAAGGACCCCGGTACGCGGCCGACCGCCGCAGCGGCTGCGCAGGTGTTCCGGTCGCTGGACGACGCGGCGCTCGCGGGTCCGGCGCTTCCGCCCCAGCCCACCCCCGCGTCCTGGTCGCGAAGCGCGTCGTCGCTGCCGGGCAAGCGTGCGGTGGAGGCGGCCCTGCGCGGGTCGACGGCCGCGGCAGGCGACCGTACCACCCACGGCGGCGGTGCGGCAGGGGCGCGGGCCGGTGCGCCCGACGACCTCGACGCCACGTCGTTGCGCGCCGCGCGACCGGTGCGCCCCGGTCGGCCCGCGGCCGGCGAGGCAGATCCGGAGCTCGGCGACGGCTCCACGATGATGCGGGCGACCGCGCCCGACGTGCGGCTCGTCCCGCGGAGTACGACGGGCCGCAGGCTGTCGACGCGCACCCGGGTGCTGATCGGCCTGGGGTCGGCGCTCGCGGTGGCCGGCGCCGGCGCCGGCGTGTGGGCCTCGGGCGTTCTCGACCGCGAGCCGGTCGACCCCGAGCTCGAGATCACGACGGCGGCCGCGCACCGGAGCGGAAGCCACCTGCCGACGGGGCTGCGGGTGGACCTCGACGCCTCCTGGGACGCGACGGACCGGGTCACCCGGTTCCGGGTCGCGCTGTCGGCGGCTCCGAACGCACCGCTCCGCGGCGACGTCCTGGTCGTCACGCCGGCGCCGGGCGGCGGCTGCGCCGACGTCGCCGAGGAGGAGGGCGTGGTGCGGCCGGTGCGGGCGTCCAGCGACGGTGTGGACCTGGCCTGCGGCCAGCGGCTGCTCGACGTCGACCTGTCCGGCGGGTCGACGGCGGTCGTCGACCTGGCCGTGGACCTCGCGCCGGTCGACGCCGAGGGGACGGTCGCCGACGACTACGGTCCGTGGCTGGAGACGGTCCAGCAGGCCACCGAGGCGGCGCTCCCCGGCCTGCCGGGTACCGCGTTCGCGTTGCAACGGGTCACCGGGGTCCGGGTGGAGCCGACCGGGGTGACGCTCACCGGGGCCGCGACCGCGGTCCCGTACCGGGTGACCGCGCTCTGGGCGAGCGGCGGCGAGGCCGGTGAGACCGAGCTGTTCACCCAGGACACGAGCGACGGCATGGAGACCGAGCTGCTGCGCCAGCTCACGGGGGGCGCCGGGCTCGACGGCGTGTCGGTGTCGTCCTGCTACGCGGCCCAGGTCATCGGCATCCGGGTGCTGGCCGAGCAGCCCGAGGCGTCGTGCCACGTCCGGGCCGTCGTCGGCGCGCTCGACTCGGGCGAGGCCGGCTTCGCGATCCGGATGCGCTGACCCGGGCTCGCACGAGCGCGACGCCGGAACCCGCCCGCTCCGTGCGCGGGCCCGCGACCACCGCACTCGACCGCGCAGGTGTGTCCAGGCCCGGGCGCGGTGGACCGCGGTGCGGGTCCGTCAGACGAAGGACAGCGGCACGGCGCCCTCGTGCTGGTCGACCCAGTTCCCTGGGTCGCGCCAGACGACGCGGGCCTCGACCGAGTCGGCGTGCGTGCTGATGGTGAAGGAGAAGCTCTCGCCGGGGGCGAAGGGGTACCGGTAGTCGTCCGCGATCTCCTTGATCGCCGAGGCCACCAGCCCGACCTCGTCCTTGTAGTCCCACGGGATGGTCGGTCCCACCGGTGCGTTGAGGTAGTCCCAGCCGTCCGGGAAGAGGTCCACCGCCATCCCGCCGCCGAGGACGATCGTCTCGTCGGTCTCGTTGGTCACGACCACGTTCAGGTGGTGGATCGGGTCACCGGCCGCATACAGCGTGAAGTTGCCGTCGGACGCGCTGACCTCCTGGGCGCGGTCGGCGGGGAACGTGTCGAGGTACCGGAGGTCCACGTGCAGCCCGTCGACGACGACCTCGCCGACGGACTCGCCCGCGCGGGACAGTCCGCCCGCCCACGCGGGCACGCTCCCGTCGGAGGCGGTGGTCGTGCCCGGATCCTCCTCGACGGGCTCGGGTACCGGGCTCGCGGTCGGGGTGTCCTGGACGACGGGCGTCGGGTCGGGCCCTTGCGGCGGCGACGCCGTGCAGGACGCGAGGGCGACGCTGCAGACGGCCACGAGCAGGAGCGGACGGCGGGTGCGCATCATGGGGCGGGTCCTCCGAGGGTGCGGGAGCCCGCCGACGCCGACGAGCAACCACCACAGTGGTCACCACCGACGCCTGAGTGGTGGTGCTCCGGAACTTCCGTAGGTGCCCCCGACCAGCTCGGTGCATCCCGAGGCGTCGAAACTCAGCCCGCCCGGCCGCCGTAGTGCGCCGCCAGCCGCGCGAAGCCCTCGTCCAGGCTCACCGCCGGCGTCCACCGCAGGTCCGCGCGGGTGGCCCGCTGGTCGAACCAGTGCGCCGTCGACAGCTGCTCGGCGAGGAACCGGGTCATCGGGGGCTCGTCGGTGCCGGGGCGCAGCCGCCACGCGGCCTCGACCAGGCCGCCCGCGGCCCGCGCCAGCCCCGCCGGGACCCGCCACGCCGGCGGCCGGACGCCGGCCGCCCGGCAGATGCCGGCGAGCAGGTCGGCGACGGTCCGGGGCTCGCCGTTGGTGAGCACGTAGGCGTTCCCGTGCACCTCGGGCGCGTCGGCCCGGTCGAGCGCCGCGACGATGCCGTCGGCGGCGTTGTCGACGTACGTGGTGTCGATGAGCGCGGCCCCGTGGTCGAGCAGCGGCAGCCGGCCGCGGGCGGCGCGGTCGAGGACCCGCTCGACGAGCTGGGTGTCGCCCGGGCCCCAGACGAGGTGCGGCCGCACGGCCACCACGGCCATGCCGTCGTCGGCGGCGCGGTCCCGGTCCAGCGCGAGCAGCTCGGCGGCCGCCTTCGTGCGGGCGTAGTCGCCGCGGGCGTGCGCCGGGTCGGCGGGCTCGGCCCCGACGCCGACGAGCGACGCCCCGCCGTGCGCGACGGACGGCGAGGACACCTGGACGAACCGCCGGATCCCGGCGCGCTCGGCGGCGTCGAGCAGAGCGGTGGTGCCGCCGATGTTGACCGCGTCGAACTCCTCGCGCGGCCCGGCGAGCGAGACCCGCGCCGCGAGGTGCACGACCGCGTCGACGCCGTCGAGGGCCACGGCGACGGCCGCGGGGTCGGTCACGGAGCCCGCGACGTCCCGGACCCCGGGGACGCCCGACGGCCGGCGCTGCAGCGTGCGGACGTCGTCCCCGCGCCCCGCGAGCACGCGCGCCACCGCGCCGCCGAGCAGGCCGGACGCGCCGGTGACCAGGACGGTCACGGCGCGCCCACCGGGCCGCCGGACAGCACCCGGGAGGCCCACGCCGCGAGCCGGGTGCGGTCGATCTTCGAGTTGTGCCGGACGTCGGTCGGCATCCGCGGCGCGACGAGGACGGCCGCGAGCGGCACCGGGGCGGCCGCGCGGACGGCGTCCGCCAGCCCGGCCGGCGCCAGGCCCGCCCGCCGGGGCGCCTCGTCGGCCGGCGGCTCGACGACGGCGACGGCCTGCTGCACGCCCGAGGGCCCGACGCCGACGACGGCGGCGCGGCGGACGCCGGTCACCCGCTCGACGTGCTGCTCCGGGCCCACCGGCGCCAGCGGCCCGTCGGGGGTGACGAGGACGTGGGAGAGCCGGCCCTCGATCCACAGCCGGCCCTGCTCGTCGAGGTGCCCGACGTCGCCGGTGCGGTGCCAGCGCCCGGCGGGGACGTCCCGCTCGGCGGCGCGGTCGGTGAGCCACAGCCGGTCGTAGCGCTGCTTGAGGTACGGGGCGCTGATCAGGACCTCGCCGAGCACGCCCGGGGCGTCCGACGGGGCGCCGGTCGCGACCCCGTCGGCGTCGAGCGCGCTGACGAGCACCCGGCCGGGGGCGATGGGTCGGCCGACGCAGACCCCGGCGTCCGGGGCGGCGGCCGCGTCGCGGATGCCGTCGAGCGTGATGTCGGTGACCAGCAGGCACTCGGTCATGCCGTACGGGGTGTGCGCCTCGGCGGCGGGCATGAGCGCGGCCGCGGACCCCAGCAGGTCGGCGCTGATCGGCGCCCCGGTCGACAGGAAGGTCCGGACCCGGGCGAGCGCCGCGCGGTCGTCGGCACCCAGCGCGTCGGCGGTGGCCACCACGTTGAGGATCGCCGCGGGGGACAGGAACACGATCGACCCGTCGGCGGCGCGCACCGCGTCGGCCACGGCCCGGGCGGTGAGCGTCCGGGGCGCGGACACGTCCATGTCCGGCGTGACGGAGCGGGTGCCCAGGGCGGGACCGAGCAGGGCGAACGGCGCGAAGCCGGTGACCAGGCCGGTGTCCGGGCCGACGTCGAAGTGCGTCGCCAGGGCGTCGCGGAGCGCCGACAGCTGGGCGTGCGCGTAGACGACGCCCTTGGCCGGCCCCGTCGACCCGGAGGTGAACAGGATCGCTGCCTCGTCGCCGGGTCCGGGCTCCGGCGGCAGCACCTCGTCCCGACCCAGGTCGGCGACGTCGACGAGCAGGTGCGCGACGCCGAGCGCGCGCCGCGCGGCCGGGCCGAGCGGGTCGGCCGCGATCCGCACGCCGGGCCAGCCGAGCGCGCGGGCGGCGACCAGGCCCTTGGTCTGGCCGACCACCCAGTCCGGCTGGGCGCCGCGCTGCGCGCGGGTCAGCCCGCGCGGGCCGAGGCCGGCGTCGGCCACCACGACGACCGCGCCGATCCGCAGGCAGGCGTACACGAGCGCGGTGAGCGTGGGGCCGGGCTGGACGAGCAGCGACACCCGGTCGCCGCGCCGGACGCCGACGCGGCGCAGGCCCGCGGCGATCCGGCGGACCTGGCGCGCCAGCAGGCGCCAGGAGACGGTCCGCGGTCCGCCGGCGCCGGCCATGTCGAGCACCGCGGGGCCGGGGTCGTCCGCCCGGGCGTCGAGGCGGTCCCACAGCGGGGTCCACGGGGTTGCCGACGCGGCGTCTTCCGGCTGCGCGGCGGACCCGGCATGCGGGCCGGCCGCGGCGGCGCGGGTCGCCCCTGCGCCCCCGACCGCGGGCACCTCCGCCGCCAGCCAGCCGAGCAGCGGCGTCGCCCAGTCGACGTCCTCCGCCACCAGGTGGCCCGCGCCCTCGTGCCGGTGCACCCGTGCCTGCGGGAGCCGGTCGACGAGGTCGTCCAGGTACCGGTCGCGGAACACCGGGTCGCGCGGTCCCCACTGCAGCAGCGCGGGCACCGTCAGGTCGGCGACGCTGGCGGCGATCCGGCGCAGCTCGGGGGCGCTCGGGTGGTCCCGGTGGCCGGGGATGTCGGCCACGAAGCCCTCGATCCCGCCACGGTCCTCCGCGTGCCGGTACGGGGCGCGGTACGCGTCCGCGACCTCCCGGGGCAGGCGCGGGTGCGCGAGCGCGAGCGTGGTCTCGAGGAACGCGGGCGTGGTCGCGGTCGCCAGGTGCAGCACCGGCCCGGCGGTGGCGGCGCGCAGCGGCGCCGGGATCGGCTCGCCGTCCGGGTGCGCGATCGCGGTGTTCAGCAGCGCGACCCCGGCGAGCAGGTCCGGGTGGTCGACGGCCCAGCCCATCGCGACCACGCCGCCCCAGTCGTGCCCGAGGACGACGACCGGACCGGTCAGGCCGAGCGCCGTGGTGAACGCGTCGAGGTCCCGCACGCGGTCGGGCAGCGTGCGGTGCCGCCCGGTGCGGGCGGAGAAGCCCATGTCGAGCTGGTCGACGGCCACGACGCGCCACGCCGGGCCGCCCGCCGCCGCGGCGTCGAGCGTCGCGGGGATCAGCGACCGCCACAGGTAGGACCAGGTCGGGTTGCCGTGCACGGCCAGGATCGTGCCGACCGGGGTGATCCCGCGGGCGGCCAGCTCGGGGCCGGAGTCGAGGTGGTGCCAGGCGGGCTCGCCGACGCCGAGACCTCCCGGGACACCCGCGGGGAGCGGCAGCAGCCGGCTGGACCGGGGGTCGAGGCCGGGCAGGCCGGCGGGCGGGACGGTGGCGGGTCGGACGCGGAGCGGGGACGTCACCAGGCGAGCTCCATCATCGCGGTGTTGATGCCGGAGCCGACGCCCATCAGCAGCACGCGGTCGCCGGACCGCAGGGAGTGCTGCTCCTCGACCAGGGTGATCGGGATCGACGCGGGGCCGACGTTGCCGAGGTGCGGGAAGGTCGTGGGGACCCGCTTGCGGTTGAGTCCGACGGCCTTGACGATCGCGTCCGTGTGCACCCGGGACACCTGGTGCGTGACGTACCGGTCCATCGACGACCAGTCCCAGTCGCGCTGCGCCTCGTGCCACGCGTCGACCACGAGCTCCAGCCCGCCCTCGAGCAGCGCCCGGGCGTCGGTCAGCATCGCGTCGGCGCTGCCCACGCACAGGTCGTGGAACCGGGTCGCGGCGCGGGTCACCCCGCCGAGGACGCGGTGCCCGCCGGGGTTCTCGTCGGTCCGGCCGAGCACGGCCGCCGCGGACCCCGACCCGAGCGTCAGCGTCGCGAACTCCTCTATGAACTCCTCACGGCCGACCTCCGGGCGCAGCAGCCGCTCCACGGTGGTCCGCTGGATGTCGTCCGCGTCCTCGCCGTTCACCACGACCGCGTACCGGACCTGGCCGGACTCGATCATCGTCGCCGCGAGGCTCATGCCGTTGATGAACCCGAGGCAGGCGTTCGCCACGTCGAAGTTCACGGCGTGGCTGCCGAGCCCGAGCCCGTGGTGCAGCCGCACGGCGACCGAGGGCTCCAGGTGCTTGCGGGTGACCGAGGTGTTGATGAGAAGGCCGACGTCGCCCGGGTTCACGCCCGCCTCGCGCAGCGCCGCGGTGCCGGCGGCGATCGTCGCGGTGTCGGCGTCCTCGCCGGGACCCCAGTTGCGGCGCTCCTCGACGCCCGCGACGCGCTGCAGGACCGTGCGCGGCAGCCGCAGCCGGCGCAGGGCCGACCCGAGGCGCTCGGAGATCTCGGCGGACGTGGTGATGCGGCTGGGCAGCCGGCTCGCGACGGAGAGCAGCGAGACGTTGCCGAACCGGGTGGTGGCGTTACCGGACACACGGGCTCCAGACGTGCAGGGGACGAGCCGCGGCTCGCGGGGTACCGAGGGAGCCAGCATGCGGCAACCGGGCCCGACGCGCGCCACGTAGACGCTGGTGCGACTCAGCGGGCGGTCCACCGGACGCTCGGGGCGCGGCACCACGGGGGGAACGAGCGCGGGGCGGCGCGGGTTCCGGGCACCGCGCGTGGCGTGCGCCACGCCGGGCGTCCGGCGTGCGCCACGCCTGGCGTCCGCCGGGTGCCCCGCCGGTCGCCGTCCCTGGTCGCGCGGCCCGCAGCCACCTAGGTTGAGCACCATGACCGACGTGCTGGTGACCGCCGCCGACCTCGCCCGGGAGCTCGACGGGCCCACTGCGCCGCGGCTGCTCGACGTGCGCTGGGCCCTCGGCGGGCCGCCCGGGATCGACGGCTACCGCGCCGGCCACCTGCCGGGCGCCGTGTTCGTCGACCTGGACACCGAGCTGGCCGCGCCGCCCAGCGCCGCCGAGGGCCGGCACCCGCTGCCCGACGTCGCCGACCTCCAGGCGGCGGCCCGGCGCTGGGGGCTGCGCGCCGGCGAGCCCGTCGTGGTCTACGACGACTCGGGCGCCACGTCGGCGGCGCGCGCCTGGTGGCTGCTGCGCTGGGCCGGCGTCGCGGAGGTGCGGATCCTCGACGGCGGGCTGCCCGCGTGGGTCGGCGCCGGCGGCGCGCTCGAGGCCGGGGAGGTGGCGCCGGAGCCCGGCGACGTGACGCTCACGGGCGGGCAGCTGCCCGTGCTCGACGCCGACGGCGCCGGCCGGTGGGCCGACGAGGGCGTGCTGCTCGACGCCCGCGCCGCCGAGCGGTACCGCGGCGAGGTCGAGCCGGTCGACCCCCGCGCGGGGCACATCCCCGGCGCGGTCAGCGCGCCGACCACCGACAACCTGGACGCCGACGGCCGGTTCCGGCCGGTCGACGACCTGACGGCGCGGTTCGCCGCCCTCGGCGTCCCCGAGGGCGGCGAGGTCGCGGTGTACTGCGGCTCCGGCGTCACGGCCGCGCACCAGGCCGCGGCGCTGGTGCTCGCCGGGCGGACCCCGGTGCTGTACCCGGGGTCGTGGTCGCAGTGGTCCAGCGACCCCGGTCGACCGGTCGCCGTGGGGGAGTGAGGCCCGGGGGTCAGCCCGCGGTGCGGCCGCCCGCGGACGCGGCGCCGAGCCAGGTGTGCGGGTTCCGGTCCCAGCACCAGCCGAGCTTCGGCCGGCGCTCGCTGATCCACACCGCCGGCACCCGCTGGTTCCGCGCCCGCGAGCCCATCAGCGAGAAGCACCGGTTCGGCCGCAGCATGTCCGGGCGCACCGCGACCAGCGCGATCCCCTCGGCGATCGTCAGCGGCGTCCGACCGCGCTCGCGCACCGTCGCCAGCGCGTCCTCCGGCCGGACGTCGCAGAACTCGGTCCCGGTGTCGACGTCGAGCAGCAGGTACGGCGCGGCCGGCACGTCCAGGTCCGGCAGCGGCCGGTAGCCGGCCATCTCCTCGTCGTCGATCACGCTCACGCCGGCCCGGGACCCGCGGCGCAGGGCCGGGACGGCGGCGTTGGCGTGGTCGGTCCCGCCGTCGAGCACCAGCACGAACGGCACGTGGTCGTCGGGGGCGACGGACGACGGGGCCGACGCGGCGCCGGCGGCGAGGGCGGCACGCAGCGGGGCGACCGCGGCGACCAGGTCGGCGGGGGACAGGCCGTGCACGGCGGCCAGCCCGAGGTCGAGGTGGGCGCGGACCTGCCGGTCCAGCTCGGCGGTCGCGGAGGCGGCGGGGTCGACGGGCTCGGGCGCCCGGTCGGCGGCGGCGACGGTGGGCCAGGCGGGGTCGGGGGCGA
>NZ_JAKRMS010000113.1 GCF_022346185.1 Cellulomonas sp. ACRRI
CCGGAGCCCTTGTGCCGATCACCCTGCAGACCTTCGGCGTCGCGCTCACCGGCCTGGTGCTCGGCCCGCGGCGGGGCGTGCGGAGGCGTGCTCGCCGGACGCCACGCTAGTGCCGCACGGTCCCGCGGGTCCGTGCGGGGAAGCCCAACGCTGCCCGCGCGCCCCTGTCGGGTTCCGCAGCCGCGGCGCACCCGGCGAGCTCGGCACCGGCGGCGCCCCGGGAGTGGCCGAGGTCGCGGAATTCCGGTCGGGGTCCGGGCGCTGGGACTCGTAGGATGGGCGACGTTTGTGCCGGCCCGCGACGACGGGGCGCGCGGCATCGACCGCGGGCGTGCACGGCAAGAGGGAGCAGGGACAACCGAGTGATCACCGTTCAGGGCGTCGAGCTGCGCGTGGGAGCCCGCGTGCTGCTCTCCGAGGCGACCTTCCGGGTGGCGCCGGGCGACCGGATCGGCCTCGTCGGCCGCAACGGCGCCGGCAAGACCACCCTGACCAAGACGCTGGCGGGGGAGACGCTGCCCACCGGTGGCCAGATCACCCGCAGCGGCGACATCGGCTACCTGCCCCAGGACCCGCGGTCGGGCGACCTGTCGGACCTGGCGATGAACCGGGTGCTCTCGGCCCGCGGGCTGGACCGGATCATCGCGCAGATGCGCGAGACCGAGGGCCTGATGGCGTCGACGGACGACGCGGTGCGCGAGGCCGCGATGGAGCGCTACCCGAAGCTGGAGGCGCGCTTCGTCGCCGGCGGCGGGTACGCGGCGGAGAGCGAGGCGCACCGGATCACGGCGAACCTCGGCCTGGACGACCGCGTGCTCGGCCAGCCGCTGAGCACGCTGTCCGGCGGCCAGCGCCGTCGCGTCGAGCTCGCCCGCATCCTGTTCTCCGGCAACGACACGCTGCTGCTCGACGAGCCGACCAACCACCTGGACGCCGACTCGATCGCGTGGCTGCGCGACTACCTCAAGACGTACCCGGGCGGCTTCGTGGTGATCAGCCACGACGTCGAGCTGCTCCGCGCCACCGTGAACAAGGTGTTCCACCTGGACGCGAACCGCGGCGAGCTCGACCAGTACAACCTCGGCTGGGACGCGTACGTGCTGCAGCGGGAGACGGACGAGAAGCGCCGCCGCCGCGAGCGGGCCAACGCGGAGAAGAAGGCCGGCGCGCTGCTGGCGCAGGCGGACAAGATGCGGGCGAAGGCCACCAAGGCGGTCGCGGCGCAGAACATGGCGCGGCGCGCCGAGCGGATGCTGTCCGGCCTCGACGAGGTCCGCGCGTCCGACCGGGTCGCCAAGCTGCGGTTCCCCGAGCCCGCCCCGTGCGGCCGCACCCCGCTGACCGCGTCCGACCTGTCGAAGTCGTACGGCTCGCAGGAGGTGTTCGCCGGGGTCGACCTGGCGATCGACCGGGGGTCGCGCGTCGTCGTGCTCGGCCTGAACGGCGCGGGCAAGACCACGCTGCTGCGGATGCTCGCCGGCCTGCAGGAGTCGGACACCGGCGAGGTGAAGGCGGGCCACGGCCTCAAGCTCGGGTACTACGCCCAGGAGCACGAGACGCTCGACATGGACCGCACGGTCGTCGAGAACCTGCGGTCCTCGGCGCCGGACCTCACGGACACCCAGGTGCGGTCGGTGCTCGGCTCGTTCCTGTTCTCGGGCGACGACGCCGACAAGCCCGCGAAGGTGCTGTCCGGCGGCGAGAAGACCCGCCTGGCGCTCGCGGCCCTGGTGGTGTCGTCGGCGAACGTGCTGCTGCTCGACGAGCCCACCAACAACCTCGACCCGGCCAGCCGCGAGGAGATCCTGGCGGCGCTGCGGGGCTACACCGGCGCGGTCGTGCTGGTGAGCCACGACGAGGGCGCCGTCGAGGCGCTGGACCCGGAGCGGGTCGTGCTGCTGCCGGACGGCGACGAGGACCTGTGGAACCCGTCCTACCTCGACCTGGTCACCCTGGCCTGACCCCCCGGGTGCGACCCCCGGGTCCGGCTCAGCCGAGCTGGGAGTCGATCAGGGCGTCCTCGGCGTCCTCGTCGGAGGTGCGCCGGCGACGGGACGGGCGCGGGGTGCCCGGCCCGCCCGGGGAGCCCGCGCCGCCGTCCCCGCCGCGGGCCGCCTCCGCGCCCTCCAGCAGCTCGCGCCGGGCCAGCCAGCCGAACGCCGCCAGCGACCCGACGGAGAACGTCCACCACTGGAACGCGTACGACAGGTGCGACCCGGGGTCGGTGCTCGGCGCCGGGAGCGAGCCGAGCGCCACGGCGGGGGCCGGCGACTCGTCGACCAGCCCGCCGTAGCCGCCGTACGACTCCGCGTCGGAACCCCCCGCCGCGAGGACCTGGCCGACGTTGATCGCCTGCACCTGGCCCGCCGGCGCGGACCGCGGGTCGGCGGCCTCGTCGGGGCGCAGGTGCACCGTCGCCGTCACCTCGCCGGGCGGCGGTGCCGGCACCTCGATCTCGCCGCTGGCGTCGTCGTCCCAGGCGACCCAGCCGCGGTCGACGACGAGCACCGACCCGTCGGCCTGCACCAGCGGCACCAGGACGTGGAAGCCGGGCTGGCTGTCCACCGGCCGGTTGCGCAGCAGGACGGTCGCGTCGGCGTCGTAGGTGCCGGTCACGGTCGCCTGGCGCCACACGTCGGCCGGGTCGAGCGCCGACCCGGGCGCGGGCAGGAGCTCGTCGAGCGGCACCGGCTCGGCGGAGTAGTTCTGCTCGACCAGCCGGATGGCGGCGTCCCGGGCGACGTGCCGGTGCCACTGCCAGCGGCCGAGGAACACGCACGCGACGGACACGGCCACGGCCAGCAGGACCAGACCGACGGCCCGCCGGGCGGCGGGGTTGCCGCGCAGCAGGCTCATCGTGCCCCCGGGAACCCGGGCAGCCCCGGCAGCCCGGGGCGCTCGCCGAGCTCCAGCCGGGGCAGGTCCGCGACGGGGACGGTGTCCCGGTAGAACACCCGCGCGCGCAGGTACTCCTCGAGGTGCTCCCGGTGCTCGTCGCACGCGAGCCAGACCTTGCGGCGCTCGGGGGTGTGCAGGCGCGGGTTGTTCCACAGCACGCCCCAGGACGCCTCGGAACGACAGCCGCGGGCGCTGCAGACGAGGTCCTCGCCGACGGGGTCGGGCGTGGGCGCGGTCATCGGGTGCCTCCGGGGGTGGGGTCGTCCGGCGACCCGGGCACGCCGCCCGGCTCGTCCGGGCCGGCGTCGTCGCCCGACGCGTCGCGCTCGTCGGCGCGGTCCTCGGGCGGGGCGGCCGCGACCGGCCGCGCGGGCGGCGCCGCGTCCAGCTGGTGCGGCACGTAGCCGACCGGCCCGACGTCACGGCGCTCGCGGCCGGCGTTGGCGAACAGCACGGCGATGTACGGCAGGACGACGGCCCCGACGATCAGCACGATGCTGACCCACATCGGGACGCGCGTCCAGGTCAGGACGGCCAGCAGGAAGCACACCACCCGGATCCCCATCTGGATCAGGTAGCGACGGGCCCGGCGCGCCTGGTCGGCGCCGAGGGGCTCGGGGGCGCTGGTGATGCTCTGCGCCGGTGGGGGGTTCCGCCTGCTCACACCTGATCGTAGGCGCCGCCGGACGTTCGTCCCTCCCGGCGGCGCGCGCGTCTCAGCGTGCTCACAGGCGACGCGCGAGGACGCCGCGGAGGAGGCCCGGGCGCGCGCGGTGCCGGCCGCCGCCGCGCACGCCCCCGCCGCGCACGCCCGGCGCGCTACCGTCGGCGGCGTGCTGCAGCTGCGCGACCACACTCCCGAGGACGCCCCCGCGACGCTCGCGGTCTTCCGCCGCGCCGTCCACGGCACCGCCGCCCGCGACTACACCCCCGAGCAGGTCGCCGCGTGGGCGCCCGACGACCTCGACCCGGCCGCGTGGGCCGCGCGCCGCGCCGCCGCCCGCACCCGGGTGGCCGTGCGCGACGGCGCGGTCGTCGGGTTCACCGACGTGGACGCGGCCGGCTACGTCGACATGCTGTTCGTCGACCCGGACGCCGCCCGGCAGGGGGTGGCCCGGGCGCTGCTCGGCTGGGCGGTCGAGACGGCGACGGCCGACGGGGCGGCCGAGCTCACCACCCACGCGAGCATCACGGCCCGCCCGTTCTTCGAGGCGCACGGCTTCGTGGTCGTCGCGGAGCAGCACCCCGTGCGCCGCGGGGTCACGCTGACCAACTACCGGATGCGCCGCCCGCTCTGAGCCCCCCGGGCGGGGGCCGGTTGTGCGAACCGGACAACAGGCGCCCACCATCCTGTGCCGCGGCGCTGCCGCGCGCCCCGCGGGGCGTCGGCTAGCGTCGACTTCCGTGTCCGAGAACTCCCAGCCCAGCAGCCCGGAGCCGCGCAGCGTGCTCGTGACCGGGGCCAACCGCGGCATCGGCCGCGCCATCGCCGAGCGGTTCGTCGGAGGAGGCGACAAGGTCGCGACCATCGTCCGCAGCGGCGGCGCCCCCGACGGGGTGCTGGCCCTGACCGGAGACGTCACGGACACCGCGTCGGTGGACGCGGCGTTCGCCGAGGTCGAGGCCCAGCACGGCCCGGTCGAGGTCCTGGTCGCCAACGCCGGCATGACCCGCGACGGCCTGCTCATGCGGATGTCCGACGACGACTTCCAGCAGGTCGTCGACGTCAACCTCACGGGCGTGTTCCGCTGCGTGCGCCGGGCGTCGAAGGGCATGATCCGCCTGCGCCGCGGTCGCATCGTCATGATCGGCTCGGTCGTCGGCCTGTACGGCAACGCGGGCCAGGTCAACTACACCGCCACCAAGGCCGGCCTCGTCGGCATGGCCCGTTCGGTCACCCGCGAGCTCGGCGGCCGCGGCATCACCGCGAACGTCGTGGCCCCGGGGTTCATCGAGACCCAGATGACCGCGGAGCTGCCGCAGGACCGCCAGGACGCCTACCTGTCGTCCATCCCCGCAGGCCGGTTCGGCGCGGTCGACGAGATCGCCGCCGCCGTCGAGTTCCTCGCCTCACCCGCCGCCGGGTACATCTCCGGCGCCGTGCTGCCGGTCGACGGCGGCCTCGGCATGGGCCACTGACCTCCTTCCCGCACCCTCGAACGATCGGACAACCCATGGGCCTCCTCGACGGCAAGAAGCTCCTCGTCACCGGCGTCCTCACCGACGGCTCCATCGCCTTCCACGTCGCGCGGCTCGCGCAGGAGGAGGGCGCCGAGGTCGTGCTGAGCTCGTTCGGCCGGCAGTTCCGCCTCACCCAGGCGATCGCGCGCCGGCTGCCGAAGGAGGCGCCGGTCGTGCAGCTCGACGTGACCGACGCCGCGGACCTCGCGGCCCTCCCGGAGCGCGTCCGCGAGCACGTCGACCACCTCGACGGCGTGGTGCACTCGATCGGCTTCGCGCCGCAGTCCGTGATGGGCGGCAACTTCCTGGCCGCCGAGTGGACCGACGTGGCCACCGCGCTCGAGGTGTCGGCGTTCTCGCTGAAGTCGCTGGCCACCGCCACGCAGCCGCTGCTCACGGGCGGCGGCTCGATCGTCGGCCTGACCTTCGACGCCCGGTTCGCCTGGCCGGTCTACGACTGGATGGGTGTCGCCAAGGCGGCCTTCGAGTCGACCTCGCGCTACCTGGCCCGCGACCTGGGTCCGCAGGGCATCCGGGTCAACGTGGTGTCCGCCGGCCCGATCCGCACCACCGCCGCGAAGTCGATCCCGGGGTTCGAGACGATGGAGGGCGGCTGGGACGGCCGCGCCCCGCTCGGCTGGGACGTGCACGACCCGGAGCCCACCGCCCGCGCGGTGGCCGCCCTGCTGTCCGACTGGTTCCCGAAGACCACGGGGGAGATGGTGCACGTCGACGGCGGCGTGCACGCCATGGGTCAGTAGTCGTGGGACGCTGGTGCGCGTGACCCACGGCTCCGCGCACCAGCTCGTCCTGCTCCGCCACGCGAAGGCGGAGCACCCGGGCTCCCTCGACGACCAGCTCCGGCCGCTCGCGCTGACCGGCCGGAAGCAGGCCACCGAGGTCGGCGCGGGACTGCGGGCGGCCGGCCTGGTGCCGGACCTCGCGCTGGTGTCCTCGGCGCTGCGCACCCGGCAGACCTGGGACCTGGTCCGCGCCGGGCTCGAGGTCCCCGCGGAGACCGCGCGGCTGTCCGACGACGTGTACGCCGCCGGCATCCGGCAGCTGCTCGGGCTGCTGCGGGGGCTCGACGAGTCGGCCGGGACCGTGCTCGTCGTCGGGCACGAGCCCACCGTCTCCCAGACGGCCGCCGCGCTCGCCGGGCCCGGGTCCGACGACGCGGCCCTGGCCCGGGTGCGCGTCGGCGTCGCCACGGCGTCGTACAGCGTGCTGGAGGTGCCGACGGCGTGGGCCGACCTCGAGCCCGACGGCGCCCGCCTGCTCCGCGTGGTCGACCCGGCCTGACGACGTCAGGCGAACGGCGGCAGGTCCAGCACCGCGTCCAGCCGGTCCCGCACCTCGGCGTCGGCCTGCGCGCACACCACCGGCTTCGCGTTGAACGCGATCCCGAACCCGGCGGTCGCGAGCATGTCGAGGTCGTTCGCCCCGTCGCCGATCGCGACGGTGCGCTCCAGCGGCACGCCGACCTCGGCGGCGTACTCGCGCAGGGTGCGTGCCTTCACGGCCCGGTCGACGACCTCGCCGGCGACCCGCCCGGTGAGCGCCCCGTGCTCCACCTCGAGCGCGTTCGCGTGGTACCGGGGGATCCCCAGCCGGTCGGCGAGCGGCCCGACGACCTCGACGAACCCGCCGGACACCAGCCCCACGGGCCAGCCGCGCCGGTCCAGCTCGGCCAGCAGCTCGACCGCACCGGGCGTGACCACCACCTCCGCCAGCACCGCGTCGAACACCGAGACCGGCAGCCCCGCCAGCGTCGCCACCCGCGCCCGCAGCGACTCCGTGAAGTCGATCTCTCCGCGCATGGCGCGCTCGGTGATCCCGGCGACCTCGGCGCGTGAGCCGGCGTGCTCGGCCAGGAGCTCGACCACCTCCTGGGTGATGAGCGTGGAGTCGACGTCCATGACGACGAGGCGGGTCGGTCGCGGCAGGCTCACCCGGGCAGGCTAGCGGGACGCGCCGCCGCAGTGCCCGACGCGTCCACGCCCCGCCCTACAGGTCGACGACGGCGCCCTTCGGGACCACCGTGATGCCGGACTCGGTCACGGTGAACCCGCGCTCCAGGTCGTGCTCCCGGTCGATGCCCACCCGCGCCCGCTCGTGCACCACGACGTTCTTGTCCAGGATCGCCCGGTGCACCTGGGCGTACCGGTTGACGATCACCCCGTCCATCAGCACGGAGTCGGTCACCTGCGCCCAGGAGTGCAGGTACACACCCGGCGACAGCACGGAGCCCGACACCGTCGCCCCGGACACGATGACGCCCGGCGACACGATGGAGTCGGCCGCGTGCCCCAGGCGCCCGGCGCCGGCGTGCACGAACTTGGCCGGCGGCAGGCCGGTGTAGCCGGTGTACACGGGCCAGGCGTCGTTGTAGAGGTTGAACACCGGCTCGATCGAGATGAGGTCCTGGTTCGCGTCGTAGTACGAGTCCAGGGTCCCGACGTCCCGCCAGTACTGCCGGTCCCGGTCGGTCGACCCGGGCACGTCGTTGTTGATGAAGTCGTAGACCGCCGCGGTGCCGCGCTCGACGAACGCGGGGACGAGGTCGCCGCCCATGTCGTGCCGGCTGCTCGGGTTCTCCGCGTCCTCGGTCACCGCGCGGACCAGCGCGTCGGTGTTGACGACGTAGTTGCCCATCGACGCGAGGATCTCGCCCGGGGAGTCGGGCAGCCCGACCGGGTCGGACGGCTTCTCCCGGAACGCGGTGATCTTCGTCGGGTCGTCGGCCGCCGTCTCGATGACGCCGAACTGGTCGGCCATCGCGATCGGCTGGCGGATGCCGGCGACGGTCATCTCGGCACCGGTGGCGATGTGCTGGTCGACCATCTGCGAGAAGTCCATGCGGTACACGTGGTCGGCACCGACCACGACGACGATGTCGGGCCGCTCGTCGTCCAGGATGTTGAGGCACTGGTAGATCGCGTCGGCGCTGCCGAGGTACCAGTGCTTGCCGACCCGCTGCTGCGCGGGCACGGGGGAGACGTAGTTGCCCAGCAGCGTCGACATGCGCCAGGTCTTGGACACGTGGCGGTCGAGGCTGTGCGACTTGTACTGCGTCAGCACGACGATGTGCAGGTACCGCGAGTTCACGAGGTTCGACAGGGCGAAGTCCACCAGGCGGTAGATGCCCCCGAACGGGACGGCGGGCTTGGCGCGGGCGGCGGTCAGCGGCATGAGCCGCTTGCCCTCTCCACCTGCGAGGACGATTGCCAGGATGCGCGGCGCTGCCATGTGCCGACCGTAGTGCCACCACCTGCGTCTCGGCGAGGCGAACTTCCCGTTCCGCGCTAGCGTGTCGCGCGTGAGAGTCGACCTGCTGACCCGCGAGTACCCGCCGCACGTCTACGGCGGTGCCGGCGTCCACGTGGCGGAGCTCGCCGCGGTGCTGCGACGCAGCGTCGACGTGCGGGTGCACTGCTTCGACGGCGCCCGCGACGAGCCCGGCGTGACCGGCTACGACGTGCCCGCCCCGCTCGGCGACGCGAACCCCGCGCTCGCCACCTTCGGGGTGGACCTGGCGATCGTCGACGGCGTGGGCCGCGGCGAGGGCCCGGCGACCGACCTCGTGCACTCGCACACCTGGTACGCCAACCTGGCGGGCCACCTGGCGTCGCTGCTGCACGGCGTCCCGCACGTCGTGTCCGCGCACAGCCTCGAGCCGCTCCGGCCGTGGAAGGCCGAGCAGCTCGGCGGCGGGTACGCGCTGTCGTCCTGGGCCGAGAGGACGGCGTTCGAGTCGGCCGCCGCGGTGATCGCGGTGAGCGCGGGCATGCGCGCGGACATCCTGCGCTGCTACCCGGACATCGACCCGGAGAAGGTCCGGGTCGTGCACAACGGCATCGACCTCGCGGGCTGGCGCCGCCCGGAGACGGACGACGAGTGGGCCGCGGCGCGCGACGTCGCCCGGACCAACGGGATCGACCCGGACCGGCCGGCCGTGGTGTTCGTCGGGCGGATCACCCGGCAGAAGGGCCTGCCGTACCTGCTGCGGGCCGCCGAGCAGCTGCCCCCCGAGGTCCAGCTCGTGCTGTGCGCCGGGGCGCCGGACACGCCCGAGATCCTCGCCGAGGTCACCGGCCTGGTCGACCAGCTCCGGTCCCGCCGGGGCGGCGTCGTCTGGATCGACCGGATGCTGCCGCGCGACGAGCTGGTCGCCGTCCTCGCCACCGGGACCGTGTTCGCGTGCCCCTCGGTCTACGAGCCGCTGGGCATCGTCAACCTGGAGGCCATGGCGGTCGGGCTGCCGGTCGTCGGCACCGCGACCGGGGGCATCCCCGAGGTCGTGGACGCCGGGAGCACCGGGTGGCTGGTGCCGATCGAGCAGGTGCAGGACGGCACCGGGACGCCCGTCGACCCCGACCGGTTCGTGGCCGACCTCGGTGCGGCGCTCGCGGAGGCCGTGTCCGACGCCGACCGCGCCCGCGCCTGGGGCGTCGCCGCGCGCCGCCGGGTCGAGGAGCACTTCTCCTGGGACGCGATCGCCGACCGGACGCTCGAGGTGTACCGGTCCGTGCTGGGCTGACTCAGGCCCGACGGGGGTCCGGGGCGTCGTGCGCCGGGTGGGTCGCCACCGCGAGGGCGCGGCGCGCGGCGCGGTCGACGTCGCGCAGGGCCGTCGTGCGCTGATCGGCCTGCCAGAGGTTCACCGCAGCGCCGTCGTCCGCGGTCGCGAGGTCGACGATCGCCCGCAGCCGCAGCGCCGAGCCGATGACCCGCACCCGCCGCGGGTCGAGCCCGGGCGGGAGCACGTCCCGGGCGTCGGAGGTGGTCCGCAGCGCCGCGATCTGCTCGGCGGCGTCGGGCCGCCAGCGGGCGACGTCCAGGGTGGTCAGGGCCTCGGTGGCCCGGGCCAGCGCCGTGGTCAGCTCCCGCTCCGCCTCGGCCAGCGTGCCCACGTGGCCGACCAGGGCGGTCCGCCACGGCGCCACCGGGTGCACCTCCCAGGTCACGAGGTGGCCGGCCTCGTAGACGCTGCCGAACACCTCGACCCGGGGCACCGCGGCGAAGTCGCCGTCCGGCGTGCTGACCAGCACCGCCTCGCCCGACTCCTGCGCGGCGCCCGCGACCGACGCCGGCGCCCCCGCCGGGTCGCCGGGGGCCGGCAGCACCGCCGCGACGACCCGGGGGCCGCTCGCCCAGGCCGCGACGAGGTCGGCCAGGGTCACCGACCCCCGGGCGCCGTCGTCGAGCCCGGGCACGTCGGCGCCGGGGACGGCGACCCGGTGCGGCTCGTCGTCGCCCTGGACGGCGACGAGGGTCCGCTGCACGGGATCGGCGCCGGCGCCCGCCCGGTCGAGCCAGAGGGCGAGGCGCACGGAGCGGGGCAGGGCGAGGGCGGTGCGGTCCACGCCACCAACGTACGTCCACGTCCGGGCCGCTCCGGGCGGCTAGGGTCTGGTGTCCATGACCGACGTGCTCGACCTGCAGGACGTGACCATCCGCCGCGGCACCACGACGATCCTCGACGGGCTGTCCTGGACGGTCCGCGAGGGCGAGCGCTGGGTGGTGCTGGGCCGCAACGGCGCCGGCAAGACGACGGTGCTGCAGGTGGCCTCCGGGCGGATGCACCCGACGTCCGGCACCGCCGACCTGCTGGGCTCGCGGCTCGGCCGGGTCGACGTGTTCGAGCTGCGCCCGCGGATCGGGCTGGCCAGCGCGGCGCTCGCGGAGCGCATCCCCGGCGGCGAGGTCGTCCGGGACGTCGTGCTGACCGCCGCCTACGGGGTGACCGGCCGGTGGCGCGAGGCGTACGAGTCCGTGGACGAGTCCCGGGCCACCGACCTCATGGCCGCGTTCGGGGTCGAGCGGTTCGCCGACCGGTACTACGGCACCCTGAGCGAGGGCGAGCGCAAGCGGGTGCAGATCGCCCGCGCGCTGATGAGCGACCCGGAGCTGCTGCTGCTGGACGAGCCCGCCGCCGGCCTGGACCTGGGCGGCCGCGAGGAGCTGGTGTCCGCGCTCGCCGAGCTCGCCGCCGACCGCCGGTCCCCGGTGCTCGTGCTCGTCACGCACCACGTCGAGGAGATCCCGCCGGGCTTCACGCACCTGCTGCTGCTGGCGGACGGGAAGGTGCACGCGGCCGGCCCGGTTGAGGAGGTCCTCACCTCCGAGAACCTCACCGGTGCCTTCGGCACCCCGCTCGAGGTCGAGCGCTCCGGCGACCGCTGGACCGCTCGCGGGCGGCGCTGACCCGGTTCATCCTGGTTCGTCCCGTCGGACGACCGGGGCCCGGATTTCCTCACAGGTCGGTCAAGGGATCGTCTAGAATCCATGGTGAGCGGCCGCTCGCCGGTCGCCGACCAGGACGACGGCGCCCGCGTGCGGGTCCCGAGGTGAGAGGAGCCGACGATGGACTGGCTGTGGTGGCTGGGCGGTGCGCTGCTGCTGGGCGTCGCGGAGATGTTCTCGCTCGACCTGATCTTCCTCATGCTGGCGGGCGGTGCCCTCGCGGGCGCGCTGGCCGCCGCGCTCGGCGCCCCGCTGGCCCTGCAGATCGTGGTGGCCGCCGCGGCGGCGCTGCTGCTGCTGTTCGCGCTCCGCCCGTTCCTGCTGCACAGCCTGCGCGAGCGGACCAAGCTGGTGGAGACCAACTCCGCCGCCCTGGTCGGCCGGCCGGCCGTGGTGGTGGCCCCGACCGACGCGTCGGGCGGCCGCGTGAAGCTGGGCGGCGAGGTCTGGTCCGCCCGGGCGCTGCTCGTCGGCACCTCGTTCGACACCGGCACCGAGGTCCGCGTCGCGCGGATCGACGGCGCCACGGCGGTCGTGGAGGCCGCCGGCGACCGGCCCGCGACCGACGGCTCCGGCGCGCCCGGGGCCCCCGCGGGCATCTGACGGACGGCGGCGGCCGACCGGTCGCCGCCGGGCACCGACGGCCCCACCGGGCCGCGGCTGGGAGGAGACGCAGTGGACGACCCGAGCATCGGCACGATCGTGGGGTGGGTGCTGCTCGCCATCCTCGTGATCTTCGTCGTGGTGACCCTCGCGCGGGCGGTGCGGGTCGTCCCGCAGACCGTCGCGCTGCTCGTCGAGCGGCTGGGGCGGTACCACCGCACCCTCGACGCCGGCCTGCACCTCATCATCCCGTTCATCGACCGGGTGCGCGCCGGCGTCGACCTGCGCGAGCAGGTGGTGTCCTTCCCGCCGCAGCCCGTGATCACCTCCGACAACCTCGTGGTGAGCATCGACACCGTCATCTACTTCCAGGTGACCGAGCCGAAGTCCGCGGTGTACGAGATCGCGAACTACATCACCGGCATCGAGCAGCTCACCGTCACCACGCTGCGCAACGTCATCGGCTCGATGGACCTCGAGCAGACGCTCACCAGCCGGGACCAGATCAACGGCCAGCTCCGCGGCGTCCTCGACGAGGCGACCGGCAAGTGGGGCATCCGCGTGAACCGCGTCGAGCTCAAGAGCATCGACCCGCCCGCCTCGGTGCAGGGCGCCATGGAGCAGCAGATGCGCGCCGAGCGCGACCGCCGCGCCGCGATCCTCACCGCCGAGGGCGTCAAGCAGTCCCAGATCCTCACCGCCGAGGGCGAGAAGCAGGCCGCGATCCTCCGGGCCGAGGGCGCCGCGCAGTCGGCGATCCTCACCGCCGAGGGCGAGTCCCGCGCGATCCTCCAGGTGTTCGACGCCGTCCACCGCGGCGACGCCGACCCCAAGCTGCTCGCCTACCAGTACCTCCAGGCGCTGCCCAAGCTCGCGGCCACGCCGGCCAACAAGGTGTGGATCGTGCCGTCCGAGCTGACCGGCATGCTCGGGCAGTTCACCCAGGGCTTCGCCGGTGCGTTCGGTGGCGGCGGTGCGGCACCCGAGGCCGCGGCGCCGGGTCGCGCGGCGGGCGAGTCCCCGCTCGGCCCGGGCGACCTGCCGCCCGTGGCGCTGACCGACCCGAAGGAGGCGCTCGCCGAGGCGCGCCGCGAGTCCGAGGCGGCCACCGCGGACGCCACCAGCGCCGGGACCTTCAGCGGCCGGCCGTTCGACCCGGTCGCCGAGGCCGGCCAGCGGCCGCAGCCGGGCGCGACGCGGCGCGAGCAGCGGGACGCCGGGCCGGGGCAGGTCCCGCCGGCGGAGCCCGAGCCGCCGACGCAGCCCGGCCCGGCGGCGCCGCCCGCGCCGTGAAGCGGGGGCCGGCGCGCTGACGCGGCGCGCGGGGCCCGGCACGCTCGACCGGCGACGCCCGTCGCGCCCCGCGGGGGCGCGGCGGGCGTCGCCGCGCCGCGCCGCGCGGGCGTCGCCGCGCCGCGCGTCGCGCCGAGATAGGACCTCGCGGTCGAGGTAGGACCGTCGGACGTCCTACGTCGGCGCCGCGGTCCTATCTCGCCGGGGTGTGCGCGGCGCCTGCGCCGAGATCGGTGCTTCGGGTCGAGATCGGTGGTTGCGAGCACCGATCTCGGGTGGAACCACCGATCTCGGCGGGCCGTTGAACCGGAGTCCGGGTTGCGCGTGTTCGCCCGGGACGAACGACCTGGACGAGTGAGCGCTCACTCACTTACGCTCGGCGGCATGGACGAGCCCAGGACCGGACGCGCGCGGCCGATGAGCCGCGACGAGCGCCGCGCCGCCATCGCGCTCGCCACCGTCCCGCTGCTCGAGAGCCACGGCGCCCAGGTGTCGACCCGGCAGATCGCCGTCGCCGCCGGGGTCGCGGAGGGCACCCTGTTCCGGGCGTTCGACGACAAGGTCGAGCTGCTGACCGCCGCCGCCGAGCGCGCGCTCGACCCCACGACGGGCGTCGCCGAGATCGACGACCTGCCCCCGGCGCCCGACCTGGCGGCCGAGCTGACCCAGCTCGCGGACGTCATGGCCGCCCGCGGCCGCCGGGTGCGCCGGGTCATGCTCGCGGTGCACGCCATCCTCGCCTCCGACGACGGCCGACGTGCCGCCGCCGTGCGGGGGGCGCGCGGGGCCGATCCGCTCGGTCGCGCGGTGCCGGGACCCGCGCACCGGGCCGGTGCCGCGGACGCCACGCCGGCGGGCGCGGGACTCGGCGACGCCTCGTCCGCGACGGCCGCCTCGCCCGCGACGGCCGCCTCGCCCGCGACGGCCGCCTCGTCCGCGACGGCCGCCTCGTCCGCGACGGCCGCCGCCTCCGGCGCGACGGTCGGCGCCCCGCCCGGGCACCGCCCCGGCGACCGGCTGCCGCTGCACGGCCCCACCGCCCGCGACGCCCGGCTCCGCGCGCTCGCCGAGGTGCGCGCCGCCGTCGTCCGGCGCCTCGAGGCGTACCGCGGCGACCTGCGCATCGAGCCGGAGCGGCTCGCGCACCTGCTGATCGCCGCGGTGATGGGGCAGGGCCCGCCGGTCCTGCCCGACGACGACGGGGTCCCGGTCGCCGAGCTCGTCGACGTGCTGCTGCACGGCGCCGCCCGCACCTGAGCCCCGCGCCGTCCACGACCACCCCGCCGCCCGCGCGCGGGGACCA
>NZ_JAKRMS010000114.1 GCF_022346185.1 Cellulomonas sp. ACRRI
CCCGCGCCACCCGACGCACCCGCGCCACCGGGCGCGCCCGCCGGCGCGGGGTCGTCGCGGGGCGTGGACGCGCCCGGTGGCGCGGGTGCGTCGGGTGGCGCGGGTGCGTCGGGTGGCGTGGGCGCGCCCGGCGGCGCGGCCGCCCGGGGCGGGGCCGTCGTCCGCCGGCGGACGTGGCTCGGCCGGCGGCACGCGGCGGTGCTGGTCGCCGGGGCCGGGCTCGCCGTGGTCGGCCTGGTGGTGCTGCTCGTCGTGTGGGTGGGCCTCGTGACGTCCACCCTGCGCACCGGTCTCGCCGAGGAGGGCACGTGCGTCGCCGCGGCGACCGCGGGGGAGGGCGACGCGGCGGTGTCGTCCTCGCTGCTGCCGCCGCGCGCGGTGTGCACGTGGACCGTCGACGGGCGGGCGACGCAGACGGTGCTCGCCGAGGGGTCGGCGGCGCTCGCCGGCGCGGCCCTCGGCGGTGCCGCCGTCGGGGTGCTGCTCGTGGCGGGCGGCGCGACGGCGGCCTGGCGCGCCCGGCGACGCGCGACCGCCGCGACGGTGGCGCACCCGGCGTCCTGACGCCGGGGACGCAGCGATTCGGGCGCGCCCGACGTCCAGGCGCCGGGACCGCCGCGACGTGGCTCAGCGGGCCCTCCCGTCGTCGGAGGAGCTCCGTGACGCGCCCCGGACCGGCTCCCGCGGGACGGCCGCGGTGCTACTCATCCGTGTGTAGACCCATCAGGAGCGGGTCGGGACGCTCGCAGGTGTGGACGGCGAACTGCAACGCACCGTAGGACGGAACATCCGGCGCATCCGCGCGACCCGTGGGCTGAGCCAGGAGGAGCTGGCCGAGCTGATCGGGAACCACCGCACGTACGTGGGCTCGGTGGAGCGCGGTGAGCGCAACCTCTCGCTCCGGTCGCTCGAGCGGCTGGCGGACAGCCTGGGCGTGGACCCGGTCGCCCTGCTGGCCCCGCCGGAGCACGGCGAGCCAGGTCCCGGCGAGCCGGGACCTGGTGCGCCGGAGCCCGGCGACGCCGAGCCCGCCGAGCCGACGCCCGGTGCGCCCGGGCCCGGCGACGCCGACCGGGCGCCCCGGGGGCCCGCCGCGTCCTGAGCGAGGCCGGCGGGCGGCCGGCCCGCCCGCCGGTCAGGTCCCGGCCAGGTCGAGCACCCGGTCGAGGGCCGGCATCAGCCGGTGCCAGGACTCCGCGCTCAGCTCCAGGTGCTGCACCGCGCCGTCGCCGACGTACACCCAGGTCGTGCGCGCGCCGTCGCGGCGGTGGAGGCACACGGCGAGGTCGGCCGCCGCGGTGCGGTCGAGCGCGTCGGGCGTGCCGGGCCGCCCGGCCGGCTCCCGCTCGGCGAACGGCGAGACGGCGGCGCCGGGACCGCTCAGGAGCTGCCGGGCGGCCACGGACATCGAGGTGCTCACGTGCGAGCGGTCGCGCACGTCGTCGTCCTGCGCGTGCAGCACCACGCACCAGTCGGGGCAGGGGTCCGCCTGCCAGGTCGGTCGGTCGTGCTCGGGGGTCACGGGTCCTCCTCGGTCGGCCTGCCGAGGGGCTCCTGCGCGGCCGTGCCCCTCGTCCCACCCACTGTGGGTGCGACCACCGACACGTGGGCCCGGTCGTCCACAGGCTGCTCGGATCAGCCCTCCGGGGCCTCGCCGATCAGCTCGCGGACGGGCACGCCGAGGCGGTCGGCCAGGCGCTCGACGGAGCGCAGGGTGAGGTTGCGCTCCCCGCGCTCGACGCCGCCCAGGTAGGTGCGGTGCATGTCGACGTCGCGCGCGAGGGCCTCCTGGCTGATCCCGCGCTCGAGCCTCAGGCGGCGCACGCGCCGCCCCACCGTCACCTGCAGCTCACCTTCCACGCGCCCCACGGTCGGGGTCGTGCTACTTCTCTGTCTACAGACTGATGAGTAGCAGCCTAGCGAGCCGGGTGCCGCGGCGGGAAGCCCCGCCCTCCGGGCCCGCCCGGGTGCCGTGTCGGGGGCGCGCGGCATGATGTGCCCGTGGACGCGACACGACCCGAGACGACGAACCCCGAGGACTCCGGCCTGGACGAGGCCGCCGCGCGCCAGCGGTGGGCCGAGCTGGCGGACCGCGTCCGGGAGCTGCAGTTCGCCTACTACGTGCGCGACGAGCCGCTCGCGAGCGACGCCGACTACGACGCGACGCTGCGCCGGCTGGAGGCGCTCGAGGACGCCTACCCGGAGTTCGGCCTGCGGACGCCGGAGTCGCCCACCCAGAACGTCGGCGGCACGTTCTCCACCGAGTTCCGCGCGGTCGACCATGTCGAGCGGATGCTGTCGCTGGACAACGCGTTCTCGAGCGAGGACGTCGCCGCCTGGGCCGAGCGGGTGCACCGGGACCTGGAGCTGCCCGAGGGCGCGGGCGTCGGCTACCTGACCGAGCTCAAGATCGACGGGCTGGCGATCGCCCTGCTGTACGAGCGCACCGGCGACGGCCCTGCCCGCCTGGTCCGGGCCGCCACCCGCGGCGACGGCCGCACGGGCGAGGACGTCACGCTCAACGTCCGCACGATCGCCAGCATCCCGGACGTGCTGGCGGGGGACCCGGCCACGCACCCGGAGCTGATCGAGGTCCGCGGCGAGGTGTTCCTGCCGGTCGAGGCGTTCGAGCGGCTCAACGAGGCCCAGGTCGCGGCGGGCAGGGCCCCGTTCGCCAACCCGCGCAACGCCGCCGCGGGCTCGCTGCGGCAGAAGGACCCGCGGGTGACCGCGAGCCGGCCGCTCGGCATGTACGCGCACGGCATCGGCGCGCTGCGCTGGGGCGCCGCCCGCGCCACCGGCCTGGAGCGGCAGTCCCAGGTCTACGACCTGCTGACGGGCTGGGGCGTGCCGGTCTCGCCGCACTCGCGCGTCGTGACGGGGCTCGCGGACGTGACCGCGCGGATCGCCGAGGTCGGGGAGCACCGGCACGCGTACGAGCACGAGATCGACGGCGTCGTCATCAAGGTCGACGAGCTCGCGCTCCAGCGCCGGCTCGGTGCGACCAGCCGGGCGCCGCGGTGGGCGATCGCCTACAAGTACCCGCCGGAGGAGGTGAACACCCGGCTGCTCGCGATCGAGGTGAACGTCGGGCGCACGGGCCGGGTCACGCCGTACGCGGTGATGGAGCCGGTGCGGGTCTCCGGGTCGACCGTGTCGATGGCGACGCTGCACAACAAGGACGTCGTCGCGCTCAAGGGCGTGCGCCCGGGCGACATGGTGGTGCTGCGCAAGGCCGGCGACGTGATCCCCGAGATCGTCGGTCCGGTCACGGCGCTCGCGGACGACGGCTACCCGCGCACCGACTGGACCATGCCGACCGAGTGCCCCGAGTGCGGCTCGACGCTGCGCCCGATGCGCGAGGGCGACGTCGACCTGCGCTGCCCGAACGCCCGCACCTGCCCGGCGCAGGTCCGCGGCCGCGTCGAGCACATCGGCTCGCGCGGGGCGCTCGACATCGAGGCCCTCGGCGAGGTCACGGCCGCGGCCCTGACCCAGCCGGAGGTGCCCGAGACGCCCCCGGTGGTGAACGAGGCGGACCTGTTCGACCTGGTCGCGTGGCCGGCCGACGCCCCGGAGGACGAGCGCGAGCGGGTCCGGCAGCGGTCGTTCGCCCTGCTCCGGCAGGTGCAGGTGGTGGTGCGCGACCCCGAGACCGGCGAGCCGCGGGTCGACGAGGACGGCACGGTCCGCCGTCGCACGCCGTTCCGCCGCCGGGTCACGTACAGCGTGAAGGCGCGCCGCGAGGCCGAGGCCCGCGGCGAGCACCTGCCGGAGTACGAGGAGGTGCCGTCCGAGCAGGCGCGCACGCTGCTGGACGAGCTCGACGCGGCCAAGACCAAGCCGTTCTGGCGGGTGCTGGTCGGGCTGAGCATCCGCAACGTCGGGCCGACCGCCGCACGGGCGATCGCGCAGCACTTCGGCTCGATGGCGGCGCTGCGCGCGGCCCTCGACGACGCCGAGCAGGCGCGCGCCACGCTGTCCGCCGTCGAGGGCGTGGGGCCGACGATCGCCGACTCGATCATCGACTGGTTCGCGGAGGACTGGCACGCGGCGATCGTGGACCGGTGGCAGGCGGCGGGCGTCGTCATGGCCGACGAGGCCGACGAGTCCGCTCCCCGCACGCTCGAGGGGCTGACCGTGGTCGTGACCGGCAGCCTCGAGGGGTTCAGCCGGGACCAGGCCAAGGAGGCCGTGCTGTCCCGCGGGGGCAAGGCGTCGGGCAGCGTGTCCAAGAAGACCGACTACGTGGTGGTGGGGGAGAACGCCGGGTCGAAGGAGGCCAAGGCGATCGAGCTCGGGCTGCGGATCCTGGACGAGGCGGGGTTCGTCGCGCTGCTGGCCGGCGGTCCGGCGGCCGTGGGCGACGCGCCGGCAGAGGACGACGGGCCGGCCGGGGACGACGGGCCGGACGCGCCGGCCGGGGACGACGCGGACGACGCGGACGCCTCGTGACCGGCGCGGGCAGCGCGGCGGGAGCCGTCCGGTCGGCGACGCGCACCGCGCCGGTCCCGCCCGGCGTGCTGGTCGAGGCCGCCACCTGGCGCCCGGCGGCGACGCGGGACGTGGACGGCTGGCGGCTCGGGCTGTCGGGCGGGTTCACGCGCCGCGCCAACAGCGCGCTGCCGCTCGCGGCGCCCGCGGACCTCGACGCGACCCTGGGCCGGGTCGAGGCCGTGTACGCCGCCGCCGGGCAGCCGTCGGTCGTCCGGGTGTGCTCCGGCGCGCCCGAGGGGCTCGCCGCCGCGCTCGCGGCCCGGGGCTACGCCGAGCGCGCGGTCACCGACGTGCTGGTCCGGGACCTGGTGGCGCTGCCGCCCGAGCGGGTCGCTGTGCCCCCGGCCCTCCGGGTCGCCGTCGCCGACGCGCCCGACGACGCCTGGCTGGCCGGCTGGCTCGGCGTGAAGGCGGCCGGCGGGACGGTCGACGCCGCCGTCGCGCGGGCCGTGGTCACCGGTTCGCCGGCGCTGTACCTGACGGCCGCGGACGCGGACGGCGCGACCCTCGGCGTGCTGCGGGCCGCGCTGGAGGACGGCTGGACCGGGCTGTCCTGCCTGATGGTCGCGCCGGCCGCCCGGCGCCGTGGGCTCGGCCGGCTGCTGACCCGCCTCGGGGTGCGCGCGGCGGCCGACCGTGGCGCGACGCGCGCGTTCCTCCAGGTCGAGGCCGCGAACGCGGGCGCGGCGGACCTGTACGCGGCCGAGGGCTTCCGCGCGGCCGAGCGGTACGCGTACTGGGAGCGCTGACCCCTCGGCGTCCCGACCCGCGCCCCGGCGCCGCGCGTTCCGCGACGGCTCGGACGATACTGGCGCGATGATCGCCATCGAGCGCGCGGAGCTCCTGCAGGCCGCGGGCCTGCGCTGGACGCCGACGTCCGGGGACCGGTTCGCCCTGCGCCAGCCGGCCCTGGCCGGCGAGGTCTTCACCATCAGCGAGATGACCATCGAGCCGCACGCCTACCCGAGCGGCACGGTGCTCGGGTTCAACGGCACCACCGAGTGGGCGCTCGACTCCGTCACCCAGGACGACGCGGTGTGGCTGCCGCGCGAGGACCAGCTCCGCGAGCTGCTCGGCGGCACGTTCCGGAGCCTGGCGCGGGCGCTCGACGGCTCGTACCTCGTGGTCGTCGAGCTGCCGGGCCAGCCGGAGCGGTCGTTCGCCGCCGAGGAGGCCGAGGACGCCTACGCGGACGCGGTGCTGGCGCTGGTCTCGGCCGCGCGGGTCTGACCCGGCCGGGACCGGGTCCCGACTAGACTCCAGGGCATGTCCTCCCTCTCTCGTGACGAGGTCGCGCGCGTCGCGGGCCTGGCGCGGATCGACCTGACCCCCGAGGAGCTCGACCGCCTCGCGGGCGAGCTCGACGTGATCGTCGAGTCGGTCGCCCGGGTCAGCGAGGTCGCCACGCCCGACGTGCCGGCCACCAGCCACCCGCTGCCGATGACCAACGTGTTCCGCCCGGACGTCCCCGAGCAGCCGCTGACGCAGGCGCAGGCGCTGTCCGGCGCCCCCGCGTCCGAGGACGGCAAGTTCCTCGTCCCGCAGATCCTCGGGGAGGAGTGAGATGACCGACCTGACCCGCCTCTCCGCGTCGGAGCTGGCCGAGAAGCTGCGCGCCCGCGAGGTCACCAGCGTCGAGGTGACGCGGGCCCACCTGGACCGCATCGCCGCCGTCGAGCCCGCCGTGCACGCGTACCTGCACGTGTCGGCCGAGGAGGCGCTGGCCACGGCCGCCGACGTCGACGCGCGCCGCGCCGCGGGCGAGGAGCTGCACCCGCTCGCCGGCGTGCCGATCGCCGTCAAGGACGTCGTCGTGACGCAGGGCCTGCCGACCACGGCGGGCTCGAAGATCCTCGAGGGCTGGGTGCCGCCGTACGACGCGACCCTGGTCGAGCGGATCAAGGCCGCGGGCCTGCCGATCCTCGGCAAGACCAACATGGACGAGTTCGCCATGGGGTCGTCGACCGAGCACTCGGCGTACGGCAACACGCACAACCCGTGGGACCTGGACCGGATCCCCGGCGGGTCCGGCGGCGGCTCGGCCGCCGCGGTCGCGGCCTACGAGGCCCCGCTGGCCATCGGCACCGACACCGGCGGCTCGATCCGCCAGCCCGGCGCCGTCACCGGCACGGTCGGCGTGAAGCCGACGTACGGCTCGGTGTCCCGGTACGGCCTCATCGCGCTGGCCTCCAGCCTGGACCAGGCCGGCCCGGTCACGCGCACGGTGCTGGACTCGGCCCTGCTGCACGAGCTCATCGGCGGGCACGACCCGCGCGACTCGACCTCCATCCCGGAGCCGCTGCCCGGTCTGGTCGCGGCGGCCCGGCAGGGCGCGACCGGCGACCTCACCGGCGTGCGCGTCGGCGTCGTCCGCGAGCTGCAGGGCGAGGGCTACCAGCCCGGCGTCCTCGCGCGGTTCGAGGAGTCGCTGGACCTGCTCCGCGGCGCGGGCGCCGAGATCGTCGAGGTCTCCTGCCCGCACTTCGAGTACGCGCTCGGCGCGTACTACCTGATCCTGCCGTCCGAGGCGTCCAGCAACCTGGCGAAGTTCGACGGCATGCGGTTCGGCCTCCGGGTCGAGCCGTCCGAGGGCCCCGTGACCGCCGAGCGCGTCATGGCCGCGACCCGCGGCGCCGGCTTCGGCGACGAGGTCAAGCGCCGGATCATCCTCGGCACCTACGCCCTCTCGGCCGGCTACTACGACGCCTACTACGGCTCGGCGCAGAAGGTCCGCACGCTCATCCAGCGCGACTTCGCGAACGCGTTCGAGCAGGCGGACGTGCTGGTCTCCCCGACGGCGCCCACCACGGCGTTCAAGCTCGGCGAGAAGCTGGACGACCCGCTGGCGATGTACCTCAACGACGTCGCCACCATCCCGGCGAACCTCGCCGGCGTGCCCGGCATGTCGCTGCCGAACGGCCTGTCGGACGACGGCCTGCCCGTCGGCTTCCAGGTGCTGGCCCCGGCCAAGGCCGACGACCGGCTCTACCGCGTGGGCGCCGCGCTCGAGGCGCTGCTGGAGAAGAACTGGGGCGGCCCGCTGCTGGCCAAGGCTCCCGAGCTGGAGGTGGGCGAGTGAGCACCCAGACCGTCGACCTGGTCGACTACGACGAGGCCGTGGCCCGGTTCGACCCGGTCATCGGCATCGAGGTGCACGTCGAGCTCGGCACCGCGACCAAGATGTTCGACGGCGCCCCGCAGACGTTCGGCGCCGAGCCGAACACCGCGGTCACGCCGGTGTCCCTGGGCCTGCCGGGCGCCCTGCCCGCCGTCAACGGCACCGCGGTGGAGTACGCGATCCGGATCGGCCTCGCGCTGAACTGCGAGATCGCGGAGACCTGCCGGTTCGCCCGGAAGAACTACTTCTACCCGGACGTGCCGAAGAACTTCCAGACGTCGCAGTACGACGAGCCGATCGCCCACGACGGCTACCTGGACGTCGAGCTCGAGGACGGCACCGTGTTCCGCGTCGAGATCGAGCGCGCGCACATGGAGGAGGACGCCGGCAAGAACACCCACGTCGGCGGCTCCACCGGCCGCATCCAGGGCGCGGAGTACTCGCTGGTCGACTACAACCGCGCCGGCATCCCGCTGGTCGAGATCGTCACGAAGCCGATCACCGGCGCCGGCGAGCGCGCCCCCGAGGTCGCGCGGGCGTACGTGCAGACGCTGCGGGACATCTTCCGGGCGCTCGGGGTCTCCGAGGCGCGGATGGAGCGCGGCAACGTGCGCGCCGACGTCAACGTCTCGCTGCGCCCGACGCCGACCGCGCCGCTGGGCACCCGCACCGAGACCAAGAACGTGAACTCGTTCCGCTCGGTCGAGCGCTCCGTCCGGTACGAGATCAGCCGCCAGGCCGCGATCCTCGACGCGCAGGGCTCGGTCACCCAGGAGACCCGGCACTGGCACGAGGACACCGGCATCACCACGGCCGGCCGCGTGAAGTCGGACGCCGAGGACTACCGGTACTTCCCGGAGCCCGACCTGGTGCCCGTCGCCCCGTCGCGGGAGTGGGTCGAGGAGATCCGCGCTGCGCTGCCCGAGCTGCCCGCCGCCCGCCGGCGCCGGCTGCAGGGCGAGTGGGGCTACGCCGACGCCGAGATGCGCGACGTGGTCAACGCGGGTGCCGTCGAGCTGATCGCGGCGACCGTGGCCGCGGGCGCGAGCCCGGCCGCCGCGCGCAAGTGGTGGATGGGCGAGCTGGCCCGCACCGCCAAGACGCAGGAGGTCGAGCTCGCCGAGCTGCCGATCACCCCGGCGCAGATCGGCCAGCTCCAGCAGCTCGTCGACGCGGGGCGGATCAACGACAAGCTGGCGCGCCAGGTGCTCGAGGGTGTGCTCGCGGGGGAGGGCGACCCGGAGGCGGTGGTCGTCGCCCGCGGGCTGGAGGTCGTGTCCGACGACGGCCCGCTGCTCGAGGCGATCGACGCGGCCCTGGCCGCGCAGCCGGACATCGCGGCGAAGATCCGCTCCGGCAACCTCGGCCCGGTGGGCGCGATCATCGGCTCGGTGATGAAGGCGACCCGCGGCCAGGCGGACGCCGGCCGCGTCCGCGAGCTGGTCCTGGAGCGCGTGCAGGCCTGAGCACCACCACGGCGGCGCGGCACCCGGGCGGACCGGGGCCGCGCCGCCGTCGCGTGCGGGGACGGCCCCACGCGGAACGCGCGCGACCGCGCGGCGAAACACGACGGTCACCCGCAGTGCCTAGGCTCGGGTCGACGAGGAGGCAGTCCCATGGAGAAGCCCACGCTCGAGGGCGAGATGATCCACCTGCGCCCCATCCGCGCCGACGACGCGCCGGCGATGTGGGACATGGTCAACGACCCCGAGGGGATGCGGACCACCGGCACCACGACGGTGTTCACCCGCGCCCAGATCGACGCCTGGTGCGCGACGGTCTCCGGCCTGGACGGCCGGATCGACCTGGCCATCACCGCGAACGGCTCCGACGAGTACCTCGGCGAGATCGTGCTGAACGACATCGACGAGGTGGTCGGTTCGGCGAACATGCGCCTGGTCATGCGGCCGGCGTACCGCGGCCGCGGCTACGGCACCGAGGCGATCGAGCTGGTGCTGGGCCTGGCGTTCGACGGGATCGGCCTGCACCGGGTCGGGCTGGACGTGCTGAGCATCAACGCGCGGGCCCGCTCGCTCTACGAGAACATCGGGTTCCGGGTCGAGGGGCGCCGGCGGGACGCGTACCGCGACGGCGACGGCTGGTGCGACGGCATCGACATGGGGATGCTCGAGGACGAGTACCGGGCGCTGCGCGCGGCCTGACCGCGGCCCCCGCACGCACGCCACGAGGCGCCGGTCCCCGGGAGGGTGGGGACCGGCGCCTCGCGCCTGCGGTGAGCGGCCGGGCCGCTCAGGGGTGCTGGTCGGTCAGATGAGCCAGCGGTTCTTCTGCACGATCGGCAGGCTCTTCCACCAGCGGCCGAGGCCCCAGGTGTCGCCGCCGGCGGTCAGCGCGACGAGCACCAGGACCAGCGCGTAGATGATGTGGTAGTCCATGACCGGGTTGGTCGAGCCCGCGATGAGGGGCCACTCGGCCAGCCACATCATCGCCATGATCAGCGAGCCGGCGCCGGCCGCGACCCGGGTGCCGATGCCGAGCATGACCGCCAGGCCGACGCCCAGCATGCCGAGCATGAACAGCACGTCCGAGGCGGGGCTGGCGATGCCGTTGAAGAAGCCGGTCAGCGGGCCCTGGGCCGCGAACTGCAGGAAGCCCTGGCTGGGCGCGCCGCCGTGGATCCAGGCCGCGTCCGAGGCCGTCGAGTAGCCGAACCCGAACGTCTTGTCGAGGAAGGCCCAGAGGAAGATGAACCCCGTCGAGAGACGGAGGGCGGCGAGCACGCGGCGGGCGGCCACCGAGGTGACGACGTCCTCCTGGGTCCGCGAGGTCGCGGGGGCCGCCTCGGTGCGGGGGGTGGTGATCGTGGTCATGATCCGTGCCTTCTTGTGTGGGGTTCACCTTGTGATGACTTTCCCAATGTCCTCCCGTCCGAGGCCCCGCACCCCGGACGGAAGTCCCGAACTCCCTGCGTGTCGCTGCTGGAAAGCGCTCCGCGTCACCCGGATGCCGGTCACCCGGGACCTCGGTCCCGGGGCGGGAAGGGCCAGACCCGGGACCTCCGTCCCAGTCCGCGGGGGGTGTGGCCACGGCGCCGGACCGCCCCGCGCGCGGACGAGGCGCCCGCCCCGGGTCGGGACGGGCGCCTCGTCGTGCAGCGGGCCGGCGGCGGTCTCCGTCCGCCGCCGGCCGCGTCCTCAGCGCAGCCAGCGCTGCGCCCGCACCACCGGCAGCTCGCGCCACACGCGGCCGAGCCCCCAGGTGTCGCCCGCCAGGCAGGTCGCGCAGGCGATCAGGGCCAGGGCGTAGACGATGTGGTAGTCGACGAGCGGGTTCGTCGAGCCGGCGGTGAGCGGCCACTCCGCGGCCCACATCAGGATCATGATGAGCGAGCCCGACCAGGCGGAGACCCGCAGGCCGATGCCCAGCATCACCGCGAGGCCGACGCCAAGCATGCCGAGCATGAACAGCACGTCGGTGGCGGGGCTGGCGATCGACTGGAACAGGCCCTTGAACGGGCCGACGACCGCCTCGCTGTTCAGGAAGCCCTGGCTCGGCGTGCCGCCGTTGATCCAGGCCCGCTCGGACGGGGTCGAGTAGCCGAGGCCGAACGTCTTGTCGACGAAGGCCCACAGGAAGATGAACCCGGTGGCCAGCCGGGTCGCGGCGAGCGCGCGGCGCGCGTTCAGGGAGGTGACGACGTCCTCCTGGGCCGGCAGCGGGGCCGGTGCGGCGGACGAGCGCGAGAGGGTGGGTGCGGACATGGCGGCTGCCTCCGGATCACGACGGTGTGACGATGCGCCCAATGTCCCGCTTCGTCCCGTTGGACGGAGGGGCCGAAGGTCCTGACTCGCCCCGCCGCCGGGGCCCCCGGGACGCGATCGCCCGGAACCCGGGACCTCTGTCCCAGCGCCCGGGATCGCCGAGACCTGTGGTTCGCGCCGAGATCGGTGGGTGCAACCACCGCGCGAAAGCACCGATCTCGCGGCGCTGGGCCGGCCCGGCGTCAGCGCATCGACTGGTAGGCACCGAGCGAGACGGCGCGCTCGTGCGCGTGGTCCACGATCCGCTCGGGGTAGTCCGGGGCGGCCGAGCGGGGGATCTTCCAGGGCTCGTGCACCGCCTTGCCGGGGATGTCGCGGAGCTCGGGCACCCAGCGCCGGACGTAGTGCCCGTGCGGGTCAAACTTCACGCCCTGGGTCACGGGGTTGAACACCCGGAAGTACGGAGCGGCGTCCCGGCCGGTCCCGGCGACCCACTGCCAGTTCATCTGGTTCTGCGGGATGTCGCCGTCCACCAGCCACGCCATGAAGTGGTCCGCACCGCGCTGCCAGCGGACGTGCAGGTCCTTGACCAGGAACGAGGCGACGGCCATCCGCACGCGGTTGTGCATCCAGCCCTCGCCACGCAGCTGCCGCATCCCGGCGTCGACCAGCGGGTAGCCCGTGCGGCCCTCGGCCCAGGCCGCGAGCGCCTCCGCCTCCGCGCGGCCGTTCACCCAGGCGCCCTCGGGGACGACCGGCGTCAGCGACTCGTGCGCCGCCCGCGGGTGGTGGAACAGCACGTCGGCGTGGAAGTCCCGCCACGCGATCTGGCCGCGGAACGTGTCGGCGCCCTCGCCCCGCCGGTGCGCGAGGTCGGCCAGGATCGTGCGCGGGTGGATCTCGCCCCACTTGAGCGGGACCGACAGCCGCGAGGTGCTGTCGAGGTCCGGGCGGTCGCGCTCCGCCTTGTAGTGCGACAGCGGGCCGTCGAGCATCTCCGCCCACCGGGCGAGCGCCGCCGCCTCGCCGGCCTCCGGCAGCGCGAGCCCGTCGGGCACCGGGGCGTCCGGCGCGGCGTCGGACCGGCCGCCGTCGAGGAACGTGATCGCGCGAGCCGTCTCCGCAGCGGCCGGGGCGGGGGAGTGCCAGCCGTGCTCGGCCCAGGCGCGGCGGAACGGCGTGAACACCTGGTACGGCGAGCCGGACTGGTTGCGGACCCGGCCCGGCGTCACCGCGTACGGCGAACCGGTCCGGACCAGCGCCCGGCCGTCCTCCTCCAGGGTCCACTCGACCTGGTCGTCGCGGCGCCGCCCGAACGGCTCGGTCGACGCGGCCACGTGCACCGCCTCGGCGTCGACCTCGCGGGCCACCGCCGGCACCACCTCGCGCGGGTCGCCGTGGCGGACCAGCAGCCGGCCGCCGGTCTGCTCGTCGAGCGCCGCGAGGCTCCGGGCCAGGTAGGCGCGCCGCGGGGCGCCCGACGACGCCCACAGCCGGGGGTCGAGCACGTACAGCGCGAGCACGTCGCCCTGCCCGGCCGCCGCGTGCAGGGCCGGGTTGTCGCCGAGCCGCAGGTCGCGGCGGAACCAGTGGATCGCGGTCACCCGGCGACGGTAGCCACGGGGACCGGGGGTCGCGAGCCGTGCGTGCGCCGGCCGCCGTGCCCCGGCGCGCGGGCTCGTGGACCTGCGTCGAGGCACCACCGGCCCGGGCGATGAGCCGATGGTGCCTCGACTGGGGGTACCTGGTGACGGGTCGTCGTCACCAGGTGACCGGAGCGGACCCCGGGCGGGAAGCCCGGTGGTCGCCCCGGGGGAGAGACGACCGGTGGGTCCGTGCGCCCAGCCTGCCCCGGCGCGGCGACCCGTGGTTGGGCCGTTGGTCCCGACCTCGCGGGTCGGTCAGCGACCGGCGACCGCGTCCGCGTGCGCCGCGACCGCGTCCCGCAGGTACACCGCGAGCCCGGGCGCCACGGCGTCGTACGTCGCGGCGAACCGCGGGTCGTCCACGTACATGGCAGCCAGGTTCCGGTACGCCTCCGGGTCCGGGGTCCAGAACAGGGAGACCCAGGCGTGGTGCCGCGCGACCAGGTCCCGCACCGCGGCGTCGGTGACGGGCGTGCCCGCCGCCAGCAGCGCGGCCAGCCCCGCGCTCACGGCCTCGCCCTCGCGCCGGTGCGCCTCCCGCTCGTCGTCGGACAGGTCCTCCCACGCGCGGGTGCCGCGGTCCACCGCCGCGTCGCCCCAGCGCTTGCGCGCCTCCGCCTCGTAGCGGCGGTGGTCGAAGCCCTCGTACATCTCGTCAGCAGGCATGTCGGTGCCCCCTTCCAGGGACTCGATGGTGGCGGCGACGGTGCGGGCGAGCCGGTCCAGCCGGTCCCGCTCCTCCAGCAGCGCGGCGTGGTGCTCGCGCAGCCGGTCGGCCTGGACGCGCCGCGGGTCCGCGCCGGGGACCCGGCCGCCGGCGTCGAGGATCTCCCCGATCGCCGCCAGCCCGACCCCGAGCTCCCGGAGCACCAGCACCTGCTGGAGCCGCAGCAGCTCGGCGCGGCCGTACTCCCGCTGACCGCCCGGCGCCGTGCCGACCGGACGCAGCAGCCCGATCGCGTCGTAGTGCCGCAGGGTCCGGGACGTCACGCCGGACAGCCGCACCACCTCGGCGGTGGTCCACCGCTCCGTGCCCGTCGTGCCCGTCGTGCCGGTCATGCGCCCGTCCCGTCGTGTCGCCGACGGCGGTCGTTCCGCCGTCGCTGCTCGACGGTAGGCGTTGACGCCGCGTCAACCGCAACCTCTCCCGCCCCGCGCCCGCCGACCCGGCCGCACGAGTCACCCGACCCGCCCTCTCCCGCCGAGATAGGACCGTCCCGCTGAGATAGGACGCGGCAGGGCCCTAACTCGGCGGGAGAGGGCGGGTCGGGTGACTCGTGCGGC
>NZ_JAKRMS010000115.1 GCF_022346185.1 Cellulomonas sp. ACRRI
CGCCCGTCCGACCTTCCGCTCGACCCGTCCGCTCGTCCGCCCGACCCGACCCGACCCGCCTCCGGGCCCTGCGCCGGGCCGACTCTCCTCAGCCGCACCCCGCCGACGCTTCCCGTCACCGAGGAGAACCGTGACCGACCCCGTCCCGTACGCGCTGACCCGGCTGCGCACGCTCATGGCCCCCGACCCCGACGACCCGCACGAGGCCGAGGGCGTGCTGAACCCCGCCTCCGGGCGCGGTCCCGACGGCGAGCTGTACCTGCTGCCCCGGCTCGTCGCCGCGGGGAACGTCTCCCGGATCGGCCTCGCCCGCGTCCTGGTCGCCGACGGCGAGCCCGTGGGTGTCGAGCGGCAGGGCGTGGTGCTCGAGCCCGCGACGCGGTGGGAGCGCGGCGCCCGGAACGCCGGCACGGAGGACCCGCGCACCACGTGGCTGCCCGAGCTCGGCCTGCACGTCATGACGTACGTCGCCTACGGCCCGCTCGGCCCGCGCACGGCGCTCGCGGTGTCCGACGACCTGCGGGGCTGGCGGCGGCTCGGCCCGCTGCTGTTCCGGCACGACCCGGGCCTCGACGTCGACCTCAACCTGTACCCGACGAAGGACGCCGTGCTGCTCCCCGAGGTCGTCCCTGGTCCCGGCGGCGAGCCCTGCTACGCGCTGCTGCACCGTCCCACCTGGGACCTCGGGCTGGTCCGGGCGGGGGAGCGCATGTGGCCGCCCGGCGGCGTCACCGACCCGCGGCCGTCCATCTGGATCTCGTACGCCCCGGCCGCCGCGGTGCGCGCCGACGTCACGGCGCTGGCGGTGCAGCACGGGGCGCGCGAGGTGGCGCGGCCGGAGCGGCCCTGGGAGGAGCTCAAGATCGGCGCCGGCCCCGCGCCGTTCCGGGTGCCCGAGGGCTGGCTGCTGCTGCACCACGGCGTGACGGGCGAGATCACCGACCCGTGGTCGACGGAGAACGCCGTCCGGTACTGCGCGGGTGCCATGCTGCTCGACCCCACCGACCCGTCGCGGGTGCTCGCCCGGTCGGCCGAGCCGCTCCTGGAACCCGAGACCGCCGACGAGCGGCACGGCACGGTCGCGGACGTCGTGTTCCCGACGGCCGTCGAGCAGGTCGAGGGCCGGACCTTCGTGTTCTACGGCATGGCGGACGCCCGGATCGGTGTCGCCCGGCTCGACCGGAGGGCGTGACGTGCTGCGCCTGGCCAACCCGGTCCGCCGCTACGCGTGGGGGTCGACCCACGCCCTGCCCGACCTGCTGGGCACGGTGCCCGACGGCCGCCCGCAGGCGGAGCTGTGGGTGGGTGCCCACCCCGCCGCGCCGTCGACGGTCCCGGGCGCGGGCCGCGCCCTGGACGCCGAGGTCGCCGACCGGCCGGGGGCGGTGCTGGGCGACGCCGCCCGCCTGCGGTTCGGCGACCGCCTGCCCTACCTGACCAAGCTGCTCGCGGCGGCGCGCCCGCTCTCGCTCCAGGTCCATCCCGACGCGGCACGGGCCGCACGCCGGTACCGGGAGGAGGAGGCCGCGGGGCTGCCGGCCGGCGCTCGCCGGTACCCGGACCCGTGGCACAAGCCCGAGCTGCTCGTCGCGCTCGCCCCGACCGTGGCGCTCGCGGGCCTGCGCGAGCCCCACGACGCGGCGGGTCTGCTCCAGGCGCTCGGGCCGCGGGTCGGGGCCGGGCTGCGGGACGTGCTCGACGCCCTGCGCGCGCCCGGGCCGGCGGAGGACCGGGTGCGGGCCGCGCTCGCGCACGTGCTCGCGCTCCCGGCCGCAACGGTGCGGGCGGTGACCGCGGCGGCCGCGGGGGCGGCGCACGGCGGCCCTCCGCACGGTGCGGCGGCACCCGGCCGGCCGAGCCCGGCCGACCCCGCCCCCTGCGACCTCGGCGCCGGCGACCCCGCCGCCGGCTACTCCGCCCTCGGCGACCCCGCGACCGACCCGCACCGCCTCGCGCTCGGGCTCGCCACGCAGTTCCCCGGCGACCCGGGCGTCGTCGCGTCCTACCTCCTGCACCCGGTCGCGCTCGCGCCCGGCGACGGCCTCGCGGTCGGCCCCGGCGTGCTGCACTGCTACGTCGCGGGCACGGCGCTCGAGGTGATGGCCGCGTCGGACAACGTGCTGCGCGCCGGCCTGACGGACAAGCTCGTCGACCCGGCCGAGCTGCTGGCGGTGGTCGACGCCCGCCCGGGGCCGCCGGCCGTGCTGCGGCCGCCGCCGGCCCCGGTGGCGCCGGGGCTGCTGCGGCGGGAGTACGCCGCCGGCGCGGACGAGTTCGCGCTCGCGGTGCTCGACGTGGACGCGGACGAGCCCGCCGTGGTGCACGCCGCCGGCGGGCCGCGGACGGTCCTGGCGCTGTCGGGGGCGGTCGCCGTCGCGACCGCGCGGGGCCGCTGCGGACTCGCCGCCGGGGAGGCGGTGCTCGTCCCGGACGCGGACGGCGCGGTCCTGCTCTCCGGCCGCGGCCGGGCCGCGCTCGTCGCGGTGCCGGGGGTGGACCGGTGACCTGGTGGCGGGAGGCCGTCGTGTACCAGGTCTACCCGCGCTCGTTCGCGGACGGCGACGGGGACGGCGTGGGCGACCTGCGCGGGCTGACCGCCCGGCTCGACCACCTGGAGTGGCTGGGCGTCGGGGCGTCGGGGCGCTGTGGCTGTGCCCGGTCTACCCCTCGCCGCAGCGGGACCAGGGCTACGACGTCTCCGCGTACTGCGACGTCGACCCGGTGTTCGGCACGCTCGCCGACCTGGACGCCCTGGTCGCCGCCGCGCACGCGCGGGGGATCCGGGTCCTGCTCGACCTGGTCCTGAACCACACGTCCGACGCGCACCCGTGGCTCCGGGACCACCCCGAGCGCTACGTGTGGCGCGCGCCGCGGCCGGGGCGCACGGGCGGCGAGCCCGGCGCGGAGCCGACGAACTGGGGCGCGGCGTTCGGAGGCTCGGCGTGGACCTGGGACCCCGGCCGCGGTGCCTACCGGCTCGGGCTGTTCTCGCCCTGGCAGCCCGACCTCGACTGGTCGCGGCCGGACGTGCGGGCGGCGCTCGGGGACGTCGTCCGGTTCTGGCGAGCACGCGGTGTCGACGGCTTCCGGCTCGACGTGATCAACCTGGTGGACAAGCCCGCCGTGCTGCGGGACGGGCCGGTGCCGCCGGGTGGGAGCTACGCCGACGGGGCGTCGCTGTGCGCCGACGGACCTCGGCTCGCGTCCCACCTCCAGGAGCTGCGCGCCGCAGCGGGCGACGCCCTGCTGATCGGCGAGACCCCGGGCGTCGACCCGGTGCAGGCGACGCGGCTGACCCGCGACGGCGGGCTCGACCTCGTCCTGCAGTTCGAGCACGCCGAGCTCGACCGCGAGGCCGAGCGGTGGCGCGGGCGCCCCCTGGACCTGCGCGACCTCAAGACCTGGGCGCGCCGCTGGCAGGGGTCGGCGGGAGGGTGGCCCGCGCTGTTCCTCGGCAGCCACGACCAGGCGCGGGTCGCGTCGCGCTACGGCGCGCCGGCGCCGTGGGTCGCCCGGTCGGCCGCGCTCTGGGCGGTGCTCCTGCACGCCCACCGTGGCACGCCCTTCCTCTACCAGGGGGACGAGATCGGCATGACGAACCGACCGGTCGGCGGACCGCAGGACCTCGTGGACGTCGAGGGCCGCGCCGTGCTCGCGGCCGCGGTGGCCGCCGGGCAGGACGAGAGCGCGGTGCTCGACGGGCTGCGCGCGCTGGGGCGGGACAACGCCAGGGCGCCCGTGTCCTGGGACGCGACCGCGCACGGCGGCTTCACCACGGGCACCCCGTGGATGGCGGCGCACCCGGACGCCGCCCACCGCAACGTCGCCGCGCAGCGCGACGACCCGGCGTCGGTGCTCGCCCTGCACCGCGACCTCGTGCGGCTGCGGCGGACGGAGCGGGCGCTCGCGGTGGGCGACAGCACCGTGCTGCTGCCCGACGACCGCCAGGTGTACGCGCTGCTGCGGCGGGCGGGCGGCGCCGAGGTGCTGCTGGTCGCCAACGTGTCGTCATCGCCGGCGGCCTGGCCCGCCGGCCTGGACGAGGGCCCCTGGTCGGGGTCGACCCTGCTGCTCACCACCGCCCGCGTGCGCCGCGACGAGCGGGACGGCGGGTCCACGCCGGCAGCGCCCGCCGGCTCGCCGGCACCCACCGGCCCGCTGGCGCCCTGGGAGGCCCGCCTGCTGCGCCGCGACCGCGCCTCAGGGGGGAGCCCGATGGGATACCGTGACGCCGTGCCTGAGACTTCCGCGCTGCCCGACCTGACCGGCCTGATCAAGGCGTACGACGTCCGGGGCACGGTCCCGGACCAGCTGAACGCCGACGTCGCCCGCGCGATCGGCGCGGCCTTCGCCGACGTCGTCGTGCTCCCCGAGGCCGCGGACGGCGCGCGCCCGCGCGTCGTCATCGGCAACGACATGCGCCCGTCCGGGCCGGAGCTGGTCGGCGCGTTCGCGGAGGGTCTGGCGGCGCGGGGCGTCGACGTCATCACGATCGGGCTGTGCTCGACGGACGGGCTGTACTTCGCGTCCGGCAAGCTCGGCATCCCCGGCGCCATGTTCACCGCGAGCCACAACCCCGCGGAGTACAACGGCATCAAGCTCTGCCGCGCGGGCGCCCGTCCCGTCGGCCAGGACTCCGGCCTGTCCCGGGTGCGCGACCTCGCGTCGGAGTACCTGCGCGACGGCGTGCCTGCCGCGGGCGAGGGCGTGGCCGCGGGCGAGGTGACGGAGCAGGACCTGCTGGGCGACTACGCCTCCTTCCTGCGCGGTCTGGTCGACCTGTCCGGCATCCGCCGGCTCAAGGTGGTCGTGGACGCGGGCAACGGCATGGGCGGCTTCACCGCGCCCGCCGTGCTCGGCACCGGTGCCGGCCTCCCGGAGCTGCCGCTCGAGGTCGTGCCGCTGTACTTCGAGCTCGACGGCACGTTCCCGAACCACGAGGCGAACCCGCTGGAGCCGGAGAACCTGCGCGACCTGCAGAAGTCGGTCGTGGAGCACGGCGCCGACATCGGCCTGGCGTTCGACGGCGACGCCGACCGCTGCTTCGTCGTCGACGAGAACGGCGACCCGGTCAGCCCGTCGGCCATCACGGCGCTGGTCGGCCTGCGTGAGATCGAGCGGGAGAAGGCCGAAGGCCGCACCCCGACGGTCATCCACAACCTCATCACCTCGATGGTGGTGCCCGACCTGGTCACCGCGGCCGGCGCCAAGGCCGTCCGGACCCGGGTGGGCCACTCGTTCATCAAGGCGCAGATGGCCGAGTCCGACGCGGTGTTCGGCGGCGAGCACTCGGCGCACTACTACTTCCGCGACTTCTTCTTCGCGGACACCGGCATGCTCGCCGCGCTGCACGTGCTCGCCGCGCTCGGCGGCCAGCCGCACCCGCTGTCGGCGCTCGCCGAGCAGTACCAGCCGTACGTCGCCTCGGGGGAGATCAACTCCCGCGTCGCCGACGTGGCCGCCGCCCGCGCGCGCGTGATCGAGGCCTACGTCGAGCAGCAGGGCGCCGGCCCGGTCACGGTCGACGAGCTCGACGGCCTGACGGTCTCGCACTGGGACTCGCAGCCGCAGTGGTGGTTCAACCTGCGCGCGTCGAACACCGAGCCGCTGCTGCGCCTGAACGTCGAGGCGGCGGACGAGGACATCATGGAGAAGGTCCGCGACGACGTGCTCGCGCTGGTCCGCCAGGACGGCGCGGCGTGACCGAGCAGCCCGTCGGGACCACCGGCCTCGCCCCCTGGGTGCGGGACCTGCTGCGCTGCCCCGTGACCGGCGCGACCCTCGTGGACGGCGTCGGCCCGGGCGGGCAGCCCGAGCTTCGCTCGACGGACCCGGACCGCCCGCTCGCGTACCCGGTGCGCGACGGCATCCCCGTCCTCCTCGCCGACGAGGCCCGCCCGGTCTAGCATCACCGCTCGGGCCACCGCGCGGCGGCCTCGGGCGACCCCGGTCGCCCGCGCGCTGACCAGCGGAGGGACCGGCATGGCACACGGAGGCGGGAACAAGGCGATCATCGCCGCGCTGTCCGCGAACCTGGGCATCGCGGTGACGAAGTTCATCGCCTTCCTGCTCACGCAGTCGAGCTCGATGCTCGCGGAGTCGGTGCACTCCGTCGCGGACTCGGGCAACCAGGTGCTCCTGCTGCTCGGTGGCAGGCGGGCGCGGCGGGCCGCGGACGAGGAGCACCCGTTCGGCTACGGGCGCGAGCGGTACATGTACGCGTTCATCGTGTCGATCGTGCTGTTCAGCCTCGGCGGCCTGTTCGCGCTGTACGAGGCGTGGCACAAGTTCTCCGACCCGCACCCGATCGAGTCCTGGCAGTGGGTGCCGATCGTGGTCCTGCTCGCCGCGATCATCATGGAGGGCTTCTCGTTCCGCACGGCGATCGTCGAGGCGAACCACACCCGCGGCAAGCAGGGCTGGGTGTCCTACATCCGCACGGCCAAGGCGCCCGAGCTGCCCGTGGTGCTGCTCGAGGACTTCGGCGCGCTCGTCGGCCTCGTGCTCGCGCTGTTCGGCGTGTCCATGACGCTGGTGACGCACGACGGCCGCTGGGACGCCGTCGGGTCGGCCGCGATCGGCGTGCTGCTCGTGCTGATCGCGATCGTGCTGGCCGTCGAGACCAAGAGCCTGCTGCTGGGGGAGTCAGCCACGCGGAAGGACGTCGACGCCATCCGCGGCGCGCTGGTCGGCCCCGGCGTGCCCTCGGTCATCCACCTGCGCACGCTGCACCTCGGGCCGGAGGAGCTGCTGGTCGCGGCGAAGATCGAGGTGCCCGCGGCGTCCACGGCCGAGGACGTCGCCGTGGCGATCGACGCGGCGGAGCAGCGCGTGCGGGCGGCCGTGCCGATCGCGCGGGTGATCTACCTGGAGCCGGACCTGCGGCACGCGCTCGCCACGAGCTGACCACAGGGGCTGACGGCGCGGACGGGAGACAGGCCTTCTTGACACCTGCTCCGCACGTTCGGCACGCTGGTGATCGCCGAGAGGACTGCCGACGCGGTTCCGATCTGCAGGGCGGGACTGCCAACGCGGTGCCCGCATCGCGGACTCGGCGTCAGAGTAAGGCCCAGCCACGGCTGGGCCTTACCTCGTTCCGGACCATGGGGCTGCCGGTGTACCTGCTGTTCGTCGACGAGTCAGGGACGCACGGCGGAAGCCCCGTGTTCGTCCTGGGCGGAGCCGCCATCCACGAGGACGACGCACAGAGGCTGCAGCGTCAGCTCGATGATCTGGTCATCGAGCACCTCGGGCGGGTTCCGCCGAACCTCGACGAGTACGAGCTCCACGCGGGTGAGATGCGGAACGCCAAGAAGCCGGCACGCGCCGATCATCGGGCGAGCGTATGGGCGGCGGTGCCTCGGCTCGATCGACTGAGTCTGCTGGCGGACGCCTATCGCCTCATCGCCGAGTTCTCCCCGGCAGACCCGGATCTGCCGCTCGCCCTGTTCGGCGTCGCGGTGGACGCGCGGTTCCGTGCGGCGGACTCGCAGGTCACCCGCGAACGTTTCGCCTATGAGGTCCTGCTCAACAAGTTCGACCTCATGCTCATGAAGGCACGAGTCGAGAAGCAGAAGCCGAACCGGGGCCTCGTGATCCACGATCGCCGAGTGGTGGTGGAGCGTGACATCCAGACCTGGACCTCCGAGTGGCGGACCGCGGCCGGCAACGTCGGGCAGCTCCGCAACCTGGCCGATGTCCCGCTTTTCGCCGACTCGCGTGCGACCCGGCTCCTCCAGGTCGCCGACCTGGTCAGCTACTCCTTGTTCCGTCAGTACTCGGCGGACCGGCCGGACGACGCGTTCGAGCAACTGTGGCCGGTGTTTCACTCGGACAGGGGTGTGACGCACGGATGCGTGCACTTCACCCCGTCCTACGGCCAGGGTGCGTGCGCGTGTCGGCCGTGCGAGCAGCGTCTCCTCGCGGAGGCCGCGCAGACCGTCCGTCCGCAGCGGCGCGGGTCACCTCGCGCCGACGCCTCGGCTCCGGGCGTCGATCGATCGTGAGACACGCGCCGCACACGGTCGCCGCGCGCTGACCCGGGGTTCAGACTGCCGCGACCGCCGTACGGCGGGACAGCACGCCCACCAGGACGACCGCCACGAGCATGACCGCCGCCGCTGCCGAACCGAGCACCGCGTAGCCCGGGCCGGCCACGACCCAGCCGCCCACGAGGGCGCCGAGGCCGGTGCCGAGCGAGATGATCGACGAGTTGAGGGCCACGACCAGCTGGCCGTGCCGGCCCGCCAGCGTGAGCAGCACGTTCTGCAGCGGGGAGTTCATCGCCCACGCGGCGAACCCCCAGAGCGCGAACACCGCCAGCGCGGTCCAGGCCGTCGCCGTGGCCGGGGTCAGCAGCAGCAGCGCCACCACGGACGTCGCCAGCGCGAGCAGGATGCTGCGCGCGGCGCCGAACCGGTCCGCGAGCCGGCCGCCCACGACGTTGCCCGCGACTCCCGCGACCCCGTACGCCAGCAGCACCGCGCTGAGCAGCGCGCCGGTCAGCCCCCCGAGGTCGGTCAGCAGGGGGGACGAGTACGTCTGCACCATGAGCGCCGACGCGGTCTCCAGCATCGACACCAGGAGCACGACCGCGACCAGCCCGGGCAGCGCGTCCCCCGAGCCGGCCCGCGGGGCCTCGGCCGCGGGCGCCGGCGCGGCACCCCGAGCACCGAGATCGGTGGGTCCGGCCGAGATCGGTGCTTCCACGGACCGATCTCGGCGCGAGACACCGATCTCGGCGGACACGGGGGCGGGGGCGTGCGGGACGCGGACCAGCGCGAGGACGCTCGCCAGCGCGATCAGCGCCAGGGCGCCCACCAGGGCGTACACGCCGCGGTAGCCGAGCGCCGGGCCGAGCAGGTTGCCCGCGGGCGCCCCGAGGACGGTCGCCGTCGTCAAGCCGCCGAACACCGTCGCCACCGCCCGCCCGCGCCGCCCGGGCGGGGCCAGGCGTGCCGCCAGCACCGTGGCCGTCGGCGTGAACCCGCCGGCCGCGACCGCCGACAGCCCGCGCAGGACGGCGACCTGGTCGTAGGTGGTGGCGAACGCCGTGGCGCCGGTGGCCAGCGCGAACAGGCCCAGCGCCACGGCCATCAGCAGCCGGCGCGGAACCCGCCCGACGACGAGCGTGAGCAGCGGCGTGGACACCGCGTACGTGAAGCCGTAGACGCTGACCAGCGTGCCGACCTGGCTGACCGACACGCCGAGCTCCGCGGACACGCTCGGCACCAGCCCGGCCATCACGTAGGAGCCGAACCCGATCGCGAACGTCCCGGTCGCCATCGGCCACAGCCGGGGTGCGCGCGGGGGACCCGGCGCGGGCGGGATGACGGGCGGGGTGGCGGCGTCGAGCGTCACGCCGGCACCGGGTCCGCGACCCGGCCCGCGCCGGCCCGCGCCGTGGCGGCCGACGCCGATGCGACCGGCGACCCCGCGGAGACCGTCCCGGACGCCAGCGCCGAGGCGGCGGACGCGCCGTCGGCCCCCGGCCCCGACGGCGCCCCGTCCAGCACCTCCCACGCCCCGGGCCCGGCGACGGCCAGCAGCCGCCCCGCGAGGTCGAGCGCGGCGCCGTCGGCGAACCCGCGGGTCAGCACCGAGACGCCGACCCGCTCGCCGGGCACCCCGGCGTCGACCGGCACGGCGACGGCCGCGTACCCGAACAGGTTGCAGAAGTTGGTGTACGTCCCGAGCCGGGAGTTGACCGCCACCGGCTCCGCTGCCACCTCGGCCAGCGTCGGGTGGTGCGTGGTCGTCGGCAGCAGCAGCGCGTCGGCGTCACCCAGGGCCGCCTCCGCGACGACGCGCAGCTCCGCGAGCGTGACGAGGTCGGCGGCGTACCGGTGCGCGGGCAGCTCGCCCGCGGCGCGGATGATGCCGGCCACCACCGGGTCCAGGCCCTCGGGCTCCGCGTCGACCAGCGCGCCGACGGCGGCGTACCGCTCGGCGACGAACGCCCCGTCGTACAGCAGGCGCGCGGCGTCGAGAAACGGGGTCAGGTCGACCTCGCGCAGCGTCCACCCGGCGGACCGCAGCGACGCGACGGTCGCGTCGAACGCCGACCGCCACAGCGGGGCGAGCGCGTCGAGGTCCTCCGCCCGGGGCACGGCGAGCACCGGGGCGTCCGGCGCGGGCGCCGCGACGTCGGCCGGCGCGGGTCGCGCCGCCAGGGCGTCCACGCCGTCCGGCCCCGCCATCAGCCCGACGGCGAGGGCGGCCAGCGGCAGCGACCGTGCGAACACCCCCACGCAGTCGAGCGACCGGCACGCCGGCAGCACCCCGGTGGTGGGCACGAGCCCGGGCGTCGGCTTGACCCCGACGACGCCCTGGAGCGCGGCGGGCACCCGGTTCGACCCGGCGGTGTCCGTGCCGAGCGCGAGGTCGACGATCCCGAGCGCGACGGCGACGGCCGACCCGGACGACGACCCGCCGGAGATCCGGTCGGGGTGGTCGGCGGACCGCACGGCGCCGTACGGGCTGCGGGTGCCGACGAGGCCGGTGGCGAACTGGTCGAGGTTCGTCTTGCCCAGCACCACCGCGCCGGCGGCGCGCAGCCGGGCGACGGCGGTGGCGTCGGCGGCCGCGGTCCACGCGACGCCCGGGCAGCCGGCGGTGGTCGGCAGCCCCGCGACGTCGATGTTGTCCTTGACCGCGACCAGGCGGCCGAGCAGCGGCAGGTCCGCGCCCGCCGACGCCCGGTCGGCCTGCGCGCGCACGTCGGCCTCGACGTCGGCCCGGGGGCGCAGGTGGATCCACACCTCGGGCCGGTCGACCTCGGCGATGCGGGCGTAGGCGCGGTCGACCGCGGCGAGCCCGTCGACCCCGGCGCCCACGCTCACGCCGCCCCCTCCGTCACGATCATCCGCACCGGGGTCGGGTCGAACCCGTTGCACGGGTTGTTGATCTGCGGGCAGTTCGACACCAGCACCAGGACGTCCCGCTCGGCGCGCAGCGTCAGCGACAGGCCGGGGGAGGAGATGCCGTCGACGATCCCCAGCGCGCCGTCCGCCTCGACCGGCACGTTCATGTACCAGTTGATGTTCGACACCAGGTCGCGCTTGCCGAGCCCCCAGCGGGCGCCCTCGGCGAGGAAGTTCTCCACGCAGGCGTGCTGGTGCACGGTGTGGTGGCCGTACCGCAGGGAGTTCGACTCCTTGGAGCAGGCGCCGCCGATGGTGTCGTGCCGGCCGACCTCGTCGTGCACGAGGGTCATCAGCGCGTCGCCGGTGCCGGCCCGCAGCACGGAGCCCTGCACCAGGTAGACGTTGCGCTGCGCGGCGATCGTGTCGGACGCGGAGTACCGGACGGCCGTGTCGTGCGCGTCGTAGAGCAGGCAGTCGACGGCCTGGTTGCCCTCCAGGTCGACGATGGTGAGCTCCTGGCCGGCGCGGACGACGGCCGACCACGGCGACCGGCGGGGGACGACCTGGTCGAGCACGACGGTGGCGCCGGCGAGGCGCGCGGGCAGCGCGTCCGTCGACGGGGCGGGGGAGGTCGGTGCGGCGGTCATGGTCACAGTCCCCTCGCGCGGGCGTAGTCGATGGTGTTGGCGAAGGCGCGCTCGGCCTCCGGGCCGGCCGTGGCCTCCGGGGCGTCGAGCCCCGCGGACGCCCCGCGCCAGGCGCGGACCCGCAGCGGCGTCGACACGTACTCCTCGCGCGGGTCGACCGGGTGCGGCACGTTCGCGAGCAGCACGACGCACGGCAGCTCGAGGCGCAGCCGGACCCGGGCGTCCGCGCCGGCCGACCCGGTGAACTCCGTCGTGCCGTCGTCGGCGATGCGCACCCCCTGGAAGAACGACAGGCTCGGCGGCACGTCGCGCGCGCCCAGCCCGTTCTTCAGGGCGGCGAGCAGCAGCAGCTCGCGGCCGGCGGGGGTCCCGCCCTGCGGGGAGCCGTCGCCGTACCGGGCCTCGTTCGCGGCCTTCGACGACGTGCCGGCGAACGTGTCGTGCCGCCCCGAGGTGTCCTCGACGACGGTCGCGAGCACCCGGCCCCGGTCGGACAGCAGCATCGAGCCCTCACCGAGGTACGCCTGCCACTGGATCTTGACGGTGTCGGCGACGTTCAGCCGCTCGTCGACCTGGGCCGCGTTGGTGAGCACCAGGTGGGCGCACGCGTCGCCCGCCAGGTCGGTCAGCTCCAGGACGGAGCCCCGGGCGAGCACGACGGTGGTGTAGTTCCCGCCGGCGACGGTCTCGGCGTGCAGCCGGTCCTCGGGCGCGACCTCGGCGGGCCAGTCGGCGGCGGTGGCCGCCGGGACGGTCGGCATCGTGTCGACGACCGTGCCGCCCTGGGCGCGCGCGTGGTCGCGGGCCCCCAGTGGCGAGGCGGTGGAGATGCTGGTCATCGGTCCTCCTCAGACGGCCTGGGCGGTGGTGGCGAGCGCGCGCTGCACCTCGGGGTTCGGCTCCGCGGTGGCGAGCCACTGCTGGACGTCCTCGGCGGTGACCAGCGCGTCGCGCTGCAGGTAGCCGATGGCGCGCAGGGCGGCGTCGTGCGCCTCCTGCGTCGAGCCGCCGACCGCGTCGGTGACGACCCGCACCCGGTAGTCGTGCTGGTGCGCGTCGACCGCGGTGTAGTGGATGCACACGTCGGTCAGGCCGCCGATGAGGATCACGGTGTCGGCCTGGTACGCCTTGAGCACGATCTCCAGCTCGGTGCCGAAGAACGCGGAGTAGCGGCGCTTGCGGATCAGGAACTCGTCCGGCCGCGGGTCCAGGCCCTGCGCGAGCTCCGTCTCCGGCCAGCCCTCGACGCAGTGCGGGCCCTCGGCGCCGTCCAGCTCGCGGCCGATGTCGATCAGCGAGGGCTTGTGCACCTCCTGGATCCACACGACCGGGATGCCCTGCTCGCGGCAGGTGGCGATCATCTTCCGGACCCGCGGCGCCCGCTCGGTGCGGCCCGGCATGTAGGGGATCTCGGTGCGGGACTCGGCGCGCTCGACGTCGCCGCCCTGGATGTCGACGACGATGAGCACGGCGTTGCCGGTGACGTTCATGAGGTGGTTCCTTCCGGGGGGTGGTGCGACCGCGCTCAGGCGAGGGCGATGCGGCGGTCGGCGGCGGCCTGGAGCACGTCGACGACGGTGTTGAGCAGGACGTAGACGACGCCGAGCAGCAGGGCGACGCCCGCGATGGCGGGGAAGTCGGAGGCCGCGACGGACTTGTCGAGGTAGGAGCCGACGCCGGGCCAGTCGAAGATCTTCTCGACGACCACCAGGCCGGCCAGGAGCATGCCCGCCTGGATGCCGACCATCGACAGCGTGGGGCCGAGCGAGTTCCGGACGGCGTGCCGCACGAGGATCTGCCGCTCGCCCATGCCGGCGGCGCGGGCGGTGCGGGCGTGGTCGGCGGCCATGTTGGCCTTGAGCCCGTCGACCAGCACCCGGCCGATCGCGACGGCGGGGGAGATGGCGGCGCACAGCGCGGGCAGCGCGAGGTGCGTGACGGCGTCGCCGGCGACGTCGAACCGGCCGGCGAGCAGCCCGTCGAGCACCAGGAACCCGGTCGGCCCGGCGGGGGCGTCCCGCAGCCCGGTGCGACCGCCGGACGGCAGCCAGCCGAGATTCCCGTAGAAGACGAGCAGGGCGACCATGCCGAGCAGGAACGTCGGGGCGGCGGCGCCGCTCAGCAGCACGACCCGGACCACCCCGGCGCCGCGCCACCGCAGCGTCGTGAGGGCCGCGAACGCGACGCCGAGGACGAGCGCGATGCCGAGCACCCACGCCGCGAGCTCGAGGCTGGCCGGCAGCACCTGCGCCAGGTTGTCGGCGACGGGGGTGCGGCTGCGCAGCGAGTTCTGCAGGTCGCCGTGCAGCAGGCCGTCCAGGTAGGTCAGGTAGCGCTGCACGAGGGGCTCGTCGAGGCCGAGGCGCTCGCGGGCGGCGGCCACCGCGTCGGCGGACGCGTTCGCGCCCACGTACGCCTTGGCGGGGTCGACGCCGCTGACCTCCTGGAGGCCGAAGAGCGCCATGGTGAGCGCGAGCAGCACGCCGATCGTGGCGGCGACGCGCTTGACCAGGAACATCACCATGCGAGGGCCTCCTCGGCGGATCGGGACGGGCGGGGGAC